>JAFGMA010000385.1 GCA_016927835.1 Candidatus Zhuqueibacterota bacterium
GCGAATATATCGGACCGTTCTCAAAAATAGCCAACGAAATCACCCGCCAATATTATCTGGACGAAACTACATCAGTAGGTCAAACTCATTATTATACCGTAACTGCGGTTTATGATAGTGGCGAAAGCGAATTTTCAAATATCATAGAAATACAGACCGATGCGCAAGGTGACGGATACACGATTAATTCAGGTTGGACGACATCAAATCCTGCACTGGACGGCGTGATTTGCAGTTCGGAATGGGCACAAGCAGTTGCCACCGATATTAGTTATCCGGGTTATTCAGGTACGGTTACACTTTATACCATGAATAACAGCAATACGCTTTTTATCGCGGTCGATGATAAACGGGATCTAAGCCTCGACCATCATGATCAACTGGCAGTTTTCTTTGACGAAGATAGAGACCGTGAATGGCCGCAATCAAGTCCAAGCACGGAAGGAAATTTCTGGTTTACATGGAATGCAGATTCAGGCTCTGCTGCTTGCAGCTTTGCACCACGCTATGGCTTCTGGCCCAACAACCTGGGGTGCGAGATGCCTCAAATACCGGCGGGTGTGAAGGCAAAAATTTCTTCGGCTTCAGGAAATGTTCAGTATGAAGCCATGATCAATTTGAATACAAGTCCTCTGAATGCATCTATAATTGATAGCATCGGAGTTCTGTTCTATACGTATGATAATAGCAGCGTTGATTATAATGCATTTTGGCCGCAGGGTGCAGATGAGTTAAAGCTGATTACACCGGATACCCAATCGTGGGGATTGGCACCATTCAGTTATGGAAGCCTGGTTTTAGCTTCTCCGGCTGGCGCTACAACGATTTCATTGAATTTGAAGCAGGGCTGGAATATGATTTCGAGCAATGTCGATCCGCTGGATCCGAATATCGAAAATTTGATGGCGCCTGTAGCTGATAAGCTGGTTCTTATGAAAAACGCCGCAGGTCAGGTCTATAATCCAGCCTACAATATCAACACGATCGGTACGTTTAATTATCAAGAATGCTATCGGGTGAATATGTCAGGTCCGGATGCGCTGCCAATATTGGGGAATCTGGTCGCATTCGACACGCCGATTCAGTTGCCAGCCGGCTGGAGCAGTATCACTTATCTGCCAGAAATTCCATTAGATATTGAAACCGCGTTGACTAGCATCCACAGCCAACTGTTTGTGGTGAAAAATAATGTCGGAGAAGCCTACATCCCACCCTACGGTATCAACCAGATCGGCAAAATGCAACCCGGTCAGGGCTACCAGGTTTACCTGAATGCGCCGGGAACGCTGATTTATCCCACAACCAGCCTGGCAGCGAATGAAATGTCTGTAGCAAAAAGTACGGAAAAAGCATCCGCGAAGCATTTCCAATTCACCAGCGTCACCGGCGAAAATGCCACGATTATTCTGCCGCTTACTGTTGAACCCAAATATTCCGATGGCAATCTGATTGAAACAGGCGATGAGGTTGGTATTTTCAATTCAAGCGGAATCTGCTGCGGGGCAACCGTTTGGGAAGGCTGCCATACAGCAATCACGGTTTGGGGTGATAACAGCCAGACCGAAGCGGTGGACGGATTCGCCTCTGGCGAAGCACTGCAATTCCGGCTCTGGCGCAAGAGTGTTGACAAGGAGTACCCGGTTACCATTGAATGCGCTGAGAGCCAATCCGCGGTTTACGAGGCGAACGGTTTCGCTCTTCTGTCGAAATTCGAAGCGCTGACAACTGCGGATGTCACCGGAGAGGATCAGGCTGAAATCCCGACCGAATTCCGTTTATTACAGAATTATCCCAATCCGTTCAATCCGGGAACGGAGATACGATACCAGCTTCCGCAAACCAGCCGCGTCGTCTTGCGCATTCAAAACATGCTCGGGCAGGAGGTGATCACGCTAGTGAACCGAAATCAATCCGCCGGTTGCCACGCTGTTCGCTGGGATGCAAAAGATGCCAATGGCAACGATGTTTCCAGCGGAATCTATCTGTATCGCATTGAAGCCGGGGAATTTGTCGCACAGAAGAAAATGCTATTCATCCGTTGATGAGCACGATTTCGAACAAATATCTTTAATCTGCAGTATGGGCGAAAATGGAAATCAACACTTATTTTCCGGCGATTCAAAGCTAACTTTAATTTTCTATTACTGCTGGAAGCGAAGTGCCGGGTGTTTGGACCAAAAGCTGATTAGCTTTGCGCTTCAAGCACCCGGTGTCCTTTGCTTCCAAATGAATACAGATTGCATCTATCCAGTCTGTATTTGAATTATTTTTTGATGTATCCCAGTTAAAATCTAATGGTGCGGTTCGCCACTGGATTCAAGGCTCCCGGCTAACAATTTACAAATCCTTAATCTGGAACTCAGAAGCTGCAATCAGCGCAAATAAAGTTGCCAGGATGCAAAGCCACTTCAGATTCCCTCAATTTCATCTATCCATTTGTATGATTACATTCCAATCAACCCGCCAGAATAGCGTCGCTGCGCTCCTCTCAGGGTATCCGCATAGGCAAGCTGATGCCCACGCAAAGGTGATGTTCTAAATTCAGGACATCTTTCGGTAAAATTTATAAGTGTTTAGCAAAACAACTTGAGTTTTTGCTGGTTCATACCGATAATAGAGTATTGTAATTCTGTTCTGATGAGTGAAGCTTTAATCCGCAGCGAATTCATTTCAAAATTTTTGCAATCAGTTAACTGGCAGCTTTTCAATCAATTTATCAATTAAGGAGTGCACCAGATGGTTTTTGATGTATTATTCAAAAAAGTAAAATTACCCGCAAAAAAATCAAGTAATAAAAGATGGATTTTTATTGGCAGCGGTGCGTTGGCAGCAATCTTCAGCGGTCTGGCATTTTTCTTCGCCAATAAAAAAACAAAAAGCGCCCAGCCGGCAGCCGAAGCCCAACCAGTTGCGGCTGAAGGTGTCTAAATCAGGATGATTGAAAAGAGCCTGTCAGGCTGATAGCTCCGGCGCAAACCAGTCTTTGAGACCTGCATTCTCTATGAAATCACCACGTAACCGGGTATCACCTGCGGGCTATCAATAACTCTGTTTATAAAGTCCATATTTTGAATTCAAACCACGCTACAGTGCTTTAAAATGAGGTTTAAAACTTGAAATAGCATTAAATCAACAGAATCATTAATCCGGAGATGCGGATTCATTGAGCGATAAACCAGCCATTTTGTTGCAGGTGATGAATGCCTGTCCGAATGCCGCCTTTCCACTTCCTGATCCTATTAATCTTGACTCTATTCAATCGAAGCCTATCGGGCGCGCATTTCGTTCCGGACAGAATAAAACGATGCACCGAAATCACTTGCTTTTAAAAAGGGGATTCCGGCAGTAAAAACGCCGCAAGTGAAGGATTTGCCGGAACAAAGCCCGATAGACTCTATTCGATACACACTCAATCTGATTATAACTGCAAGAAAACTGACAAGCAGAGTTATGCGAATTATTGCTCAGGTAAGTCGAATATCTGGCTATGCTCAAAGATGATTCTCCGCTTGATCGCCTGAATTTGGGCGCCATCTTGATTTCATGATAAGCAGGAACTTATCATGAAAACTTCTGAAATTGATTATTTTGCATAACTCTATGAGAAAAAGAAAGAAAAATAGGCGGATGAAACTATGTATTTTCAGGATAGCAATCGGATTGATTCTCCTGACGCTAGCCGGCGTTAGCCGTAGCCAGGAAAGCGTGAAAAAAAATGTCGTGGGATCGATCTGGAAACTTGTGGCGCGACATCCAACAGCGAAGCCATCGCGTAATCGGACAGGTTGCGTTCGATCCTGGTGCGAACACAAAAATTCAATTTCATCGATCGCGGTAAAATGGAAGCGATTCTGTCCGAAGTCGGCTTTCAACAAACGGGTTGCACCCCCACCGAATGCGCGGTTGAAGTCGGTCGTATTCTGAACGTCGAGTTGATGATCGCTGGTACAATTGGAAAACTCGGCAGAAGGGGGAAATTGAGGGATTGCTCGATATTATGGAAGCCATCGCCAATCAATTGGCAGGCATCGAGAGTTCCCAGGAGAAACAGCCAGAAACAGGAGAACTGGTCATCATCAGTGAACCCGCTGCCGCAACTGTGTATCTGGATGATGCGTTGATCGGTAAAGCGCCGCTGAAGCTGGAAAATATCCCTGCCTGTGAACACAAACTGAAATTCCTGGCGGATGGCGATGTTCAAAAAGAAGGCAAAGTTACGGTTAATCCGGGCAAATCGAACAAAGTTCAAGTTGAATTGGAAAAGAAGAAGGGGGGCAAAAAGTGGATATGGATTGGCAGCACAACGGTACTTGCTGGTGCGGGCGGCGCCGTCTATTTTTTTTTCTCGCTCAAAAGGAAGAGGAGCCCACGACTGAAAGCGGAGAACTGCCCGAACCGCCCGGACGTCCGTGAGTTTCGCCAATTTGATCATTCCGCAGGAATTCCAAAGAGACGAATTCCTCTTTGCCACCAAATTGACTTTCAGGTCGCGTGATAATTACATTTAAAATTGATACTTAAACATCCGGGAAATAACTCATTCAAAGGAAGGAATGAAAGATGAGGACGTTGATTCGATTTTTGGTGTTACTTATCTTTGCTTTATTCAGCAATCTGCTCTACAGCCAGCAAGAACTGCCCGTTGATGTGCTTGGCGATTTGCCTCTACGGGACTATGACGATTTCATTTCAGGTTATACCATAGCAAATGGCAATCTGTATTTGTTCGGGGGACTCATCCCGGGCTCATCCAAGGACCAGGCGTATGATGATATCCGGACCTATAACCTGCAATCCGGGACCTGGTCGACATTATCCTATAAATTGCCCTACGAAATCCACGATGGAACAGCCTCCGCCGCTTTCTTCGACAACCATTTTTACCTCGCTCCCGGTCTGGCAACCGGTGATGTAAATGGTGAGGGCACTCACAACAAAATCATCGATGTGAATTTGAATAATTCCAGCGCCAGGGGGGAATCCGTGCCATTTGCGAATAGTACGCGGTTATGGAATGTCGGCAAGTGCCTCGCCAATGGCAAAGTGTATTTCTTCGGCGGGTGGGACGGAAATCCGCGCTCTGAAATTTTTGAGTATAATCCAGCAGACGGCACATTGAATCATGTGGCAAACATGAATGTCGCTACAAATTTTGTGTTTGCAATGCCGGACAATGACGGCTGGATTTACTACTGGGGTGCATTGCATGGCGAAACCCAGTCCATCGAGCGCTTCCATCCAACCACTTACCAGGTGAAGGATACAGGCGTTAAAGCCCCGCCCGTATCCCCAGATTTATACTGGCACATCTCCGAAGAAAATTCAATCTATTTTGCCGAAAAAGGAAATAACCAGGCAGCCATCCTTCGCTACGATTATGCGTTGTCTTTGGTTGAACCCACAGGGATGGTTATTTCTGGTGAATTTGCCAACCGATGTTTGCAAGATGATATGAATCCCGGAATTATCTTCGCTTTTCGTCGCGATACGGATTCATCGAAATCCCTGGCTTTATGCCGGATCAGCCTGGATGCCGGAATATCAGGACAACCCACACTCGGCTATCTCCACATTTCTTCAGCTATCCTGAATGCTGTCGAACTTCAACCCGATGATCCGATGCTTATGGTCAAGCCCAATGAAGCTATTGGGGGGCAGGTCTGGTTGAAGGCTGATAATTTACACAATGCAACCGATACAGTTCCCTTAGCCGGCACGCCAGGCTGGGATAGGCACAGTACCAGCTATTGGGGAATCAGTCCTTCTTTGCCCTACGGATTTTCGGAGCAAAATGCAGGCATCAACCTGACGGCTCCCGCTGACACCGGTCTATATTATATCTTTTTTGCATTTATATCGGAAAAGAGCCACAGCAATGTCATGTCATTAACCGCATGGGATTACGGGAGCGGCGATGTATGGGATGATGGCTTTGATGTTGCGGACTGGGGCGAAAATGAAGCTCGAATGGCGCTGGATAGCGGTTTTGTGATGACGCCATTTTTGTTCCCTGAAGGGTACCAGCCGAGGAAAATTCCGGCGACGGTGATTCGGGTAAAAGTTTACAATGCGGAAGGCATGCAGGCACATACTGATCCCGCTTCAAATATTGGTTTGACCACCGCCACCCTCAACGCCACTGTGTTTCCGAATAATGAAAGCACAACTGTCAAATTTGAATACGGAACCAACTCAAACAATCTGGACCGTGCACTTACTGCCAGCCCGAATCCGGTGAGTGCTTATATTACGAATTTGACTCCGAATACAAGATATTTTTACCGGCTGGTGGTATTTGCAAGTGCGGTTTCGCACAAGTGTCAGGTGAAAGAGTTTACAACCGGTGCAAACGCGCCTTATGCAAAAACAGAATCTGCGACTCGAATAGCAGCAGGTTCGGCAATGCTCAACGGCACGGTGAATCCCAACGGGCTCGAAACAAAAAAATGCAAAATGCAGAAAAACAAAAGTTTCAAAAGCTAACGCCTCCAACGGCGACGAAACAACCGGCTGGTCGCCTGCCTGGTGCTTCACAACTTCCGTGGTTGCCCCGAAGCTGGCTTCTCCGGCAAATATGGAAACGGGTGTGCCGATCCAATTGACATTGCGCTGGAATACCTCGGCAGATGCAGTCGCGTATCACTTACAGGTTTCCGAAAACCAGGATTTCACCATGTTGACATTCCACCTGAAAGACATTCACGGGACATCGCGCGAAGTTGCCAAACTCGCGTATAGCACAACTTATCACTGGCGCGTGAACGCGATGAATAGCCAGGGAACGAGCGATTGGTCAGAGAAATGGAGTTTTAATACGGTGCTCGCAGCGCCGCAGTTGACTTCTCCCTTGAATAAACGCAACCGGTGTTCCCACGAACGTGGCATTGGTCTGGAAATCATCTGAGGACGCGGCTTTTTATCGACTTCAGGTAGATACCAGCAGTGCTTTCAATTCAACCGTGATTGACGAAAATGGAATCACCGATACCACGAAGGCGCTCATCACGCTGAATAATAACACCACATATTATTGGCGGCTAAACGCAACCAATGTTGAAGGCACAAGCGAATGGTCCAATACATGGCACTTCACAACCAGGGGAACGGGTATCACGCCCCCAAAGCCGGTGGCGGTTTTTCCGGGAAATGGCACCGGCAGCATCCCGACGAATCCGACGTTAAAGTGGCATCCGGCGAACGCTGCCAATTCGTATGGTGTTCAGGTTTCCGCCAGCCAGGATTTTGCAACGACTGTTTTCAATGAAAGCGGCATTAGCGACACCTTGAAAACCATCCAGGGACTCCAAAATGCCACGACCTATTACTGGAGTGTCAACGCGACCAATGAAAATGGCACCAGCGATTGGTCGAATACATGGAGTTTCACCACCGTCCTGAACGCCCCCACACTGGTTTCGCCGCCGAATTATACGACGGATTTTTCAATAGGTCCGACTTTGATCTGGGATTCGTCTAGTGAACGCAGTGTCTATCAATTGCAGATTGCCACAAGTTCGGACTTCACCGCCCTTTGGGCTGAGTTTAAAGAGATATCACAAGCGTCGCAACCCATTTCCAATCTCGAAACCGGAACGATTTATTATTGGCGAGTGCGAGCCATCATTCTGGGCGACAAGTCGGAATGGTCCGAGACATAGAAATTTGCAGCGCTCAACTATTCAGCAGAGGTGGAGGTTAGCACGACAGTCACCTCCCCCGACTATTCGGATGAATCAAAATATTCCGAAAGCCATTAAAGGATTGTGGGCTTGCCCGGCTGCAGCAATATGGGCATCAATTCGTTTTTCAGCGGCACGCAAAAACAGGATTGGCAGATTTATTGGGATAATGGGGCAACAACCAATCATTTCATACAATACGATGGATCGGATAAATTCAACTACTCTGTGGGCAGGGCGTTCTGGGTGCTTCAAAAAGGCAAATGGAATATTAACAAAACCGTCACTGCGGCGCCGCTGAACGCAGCCGGAGAAGTCGAGATACCGCTGATTACTGGATGGAATTTAGTGACCAAATCCATCCCCTGGGCAACGATTAAAAGCCTGAACGGCATTTCCCAGCCGATTTGGGCATATAACGGTTCATTTTCCCAGGCATCTGATTTCAAGCCGTACGAGGGCTATTATCTGGATAATACGAACGCCGGTCTGAGCGTCCTGAGAGTTCCGGCAGCAACCGTACTCGCCAGAAGCGCCCGTTCGATTCGAATGGCGGATGCCACTTGGCGCGTACAGATCAAATTAACTGCCGGCGAATTTGAAGATAGTGCCGCCTGGCTTGGAGTTGCAGAAACCGCCAGTCCAATGATCGACCAATTCAATCTCAGAAAGCCCCGTGCTCAGGGTTCCCTGCCTTCAATTTATTTTGGGCGCAATGAGTGGGATCCAAATTATAGCACATTCGCCCCAGATATTCGTCCTTCGATCGAACGGGGAGAAAGCTGGGAATTTGAGATTTACAGCAACCAGAGAGAGCCGATTGTGCTCACTTTCGATGCTATCGACCGAATTCCCGCCGAGTTCAAGGTTTACCTGGTTGATGAGACAAGCGCACGCTATCTGGACTTGCGCGAGAACAGCCAGTATCAGTTCAAACCGGTGACGGAAATTTCAAAATTCAGCCCGCTTGCGGGAGACGACGAGGCGCTAAAGGAAAAATTGAGCACGGTGCTGCCGGAAGAATTTGCACTGGGATACAATTTCCCAAATCCATTCAATCCGGCAACGACGATTCGGTTGGCAATCCCTGCCAAATCCGGCATTGATCTGAAAATTGACAATATCCGCGGCGAATTGGTTCGTGTGCTTCATTCTGGCATACTGGAAGCCGGGCGCCATTGGATCAATTGGGATGGCACCAATGAGAGCGGCAGGCATGTCGCATCAGGATTATATCTTTGCCAATTCGTCACGCAAACCGGCATTCGAACGGTGAGTAAAATGATATTAATGAAATAATGGCATTTCCTGTGGCAACAACAGGATATGAGTGAACTGCCGGGCACAATCCTTTAATTTTCAATGAAATGGCGCTTCAGGCTTTAAGCGCCATTTCATTCCAAAAGAATTGCTGCCCGGCGGGAAGCCACTGGTCAATGTGTTGGTGGATTCCCGGGGACAGCATCTTGTTTAAAAAGCGCGGGAATTTATAAGCCAGACAAAGTAAAATAAATTCATCACTTATAACAGGAGGAAGAACGATGCTAAAAAGCATACTACGAAATAAAATCGGTAAATTTTTCGCAAGGAAAAAGAAGTCAAAATGGTGGTGGTACGGCGGCAGCACACTCATCGCAGCCGCAGGAGGCGCCACCTTCTGGCTGATTTCAAAAAAACATCCGAAATCCAAAGCCGCCCACAAAGATCCGCCTGCCCCCTGGGAAGGACCTTAAAAATGCAGTGAAATGGAGTGCGAAAGGTTGCTTTCGCAGCATCGCCAGGCGCACTCACCTCACCTTCAAAACTTTCCGACTCCATTTCACAAAGGTGTAACCAGCGTCTCGAGCTCATACTTATCACGATAATTGCTTTGCTTTCCGCTCTTGTCGTAAACTTTGATATAATAAATTCCGCTGGTCAATTGCCTGTCGATACGTTCTGATTCTTCGGGACCTTTTTCGCTGACTTTGATTATTTCCTTCATATCCCGATCGTACAGCGCCATATCGGTATTTACCTTCATGATGCCTTTCAATTTAGCCGACAAATTGAATTCCGCGTATTGCCGGAGATCGATCTGGTAAAAATCAACATCTTCTTTGGGATGAACATACCCAGTCATTGCTTTTTGGGGATAAATCAAAGAAGCGCTCTCGAAGCTGTTATTGGATTCGAATTCCTCATCCTTATAATAATGCGTCGCAGCCAGCTTGATTTCATAGGCATCGGTGCTATTGGAAGATTCTGCCAAATTTGAAATCTTGATATAATAGATAACATCGATTTCAAGCCCGAGGTTACAGATATATTCGGTTTCCAGTTCTCCGGTGTCATTTACATAGAGAATTTGATTTTCATTTTGATCGAAAACTGTGATCGCCAGATCAACTTTATCGACACCAACTATTTCGCCGCGCAAAACGGTCAATTCATCCCCCGCTCCTCTCAGCGCATACCAATCTTCATCCTCGGGAGAATCCAGAAAACCCAGAACAGTGTCGGTAACAGCGATTTCCGTAGCTCGAACCATACGGTCATTGGGCTCGATCTCCATCTTGGCATGGGTTTGAACGAACGAAACGGTCAGTTCGTACTGGCTGGTTTCATTCGTTTGCCATTTACGCGGCTGAACCACGACGTAATAAAATTCATAATCCGGAATGATCCCCAGGTTGGCAATTTTCTCGCCTTCACCAGTTTTGCCCTGGTTCTGCTCCAGAATCAGCGCTTCTATCGGATCGAAAATTCGAAGCCTGGTATCCACATTTTCAAGCGGACTTAATGTGATTTGCAGGTACTGATTGGTGACTCGTGGCAATTCGAGCTTGTACCAGTCAAAGTCGTCATAAGGACTTAAATAACCTTTCATTGGCACATCCGGCTTCAAAGCAGTAGCCAGAACTCCTTTGTCATTGGGTTCAGTCTCTTCATTCGGTTTCACCGGCTTAAATGTAACCTGCATGCGATACGCCAATGTATCATTGAACTTGCGCTCTTTATTGGCAAGCCATAATTCCCTGATCCTGATAAAATAGTCACCTTGAGTCAGGGTGTAATTGGTTAAAATCTCTCCCTCACCCTCTTTTTGCCTGTCAACTTCAACCAGTCGTTCTTGTTCGGAATCCATCAGTTCCATTTTAAGATTCAGCTCGGCGACACCGTCAAGTTCGGCTCGTAAAATGGCTGACGAATCAGGTGGTATGGTAATTTTAAACCAATCTTGATCCTTCTGCTCCCCGATGTACCCGGTGATTTGAACGGGAGCAACCGAAATTGCATTTGCCTGTTCGCTATTATTATTTGGCTCCTGTTCAGTTAACGTCGCGATCTGATGGGTGCTTTTTAGTTTTTCCTCCTTGGTTGCGCAGCCTCCGATGAGAAATATCATGATGCAAATCAGTGAGATGATACGAGTCCAATCCATTTTCCTACCCTCCAATTTAATTTGAATACTCGTAATGCGTCAGCCCATTTCTTTTATTCGCTCACGCGAAAATAACTCATGAATGATATACCCCGACAGGCTTTGTTTTGAATCAACCGCATAAAATCCCGAATGCCTCTCCATCAGCGGAAATCGCCGATAACATTGAACGCCGCCCAGAATGCCGGATGTGAATTTATTTCGTGTCGGACGAGTAGTTGCGCCTGTTGCAGCGCCAGGCTTCGGGATTTGCCTTCATTCAAATACCGGAAAAAGCGCTTGATCAACACCGCAGTTGCCAGGTCATCAACTTTCCATAAGCTCGCCATGAGTGATGATGCCCCGGCAAAAATGAAGCTCCTCGATAGCCCGATAACCTCATCGCCGCCCACAATCGTACCCAGTCCGGTTTCGCAGGCACTCATGCTGACGAGGTACGCTTTCAAATCGATGCCGAAAATTTCGTGCGCTTCCAGACGACCGTTGTTTTGTTTATCCGCAGCCAACAGCAAGGCTGAAAAGAGCGGATTCTTCTCATCATACTCGCCATGGCACGAGAACACAATTATATTTTTGCCAGCTACCGACTGCTTGAAATTGGTTTCGGTTGCTTCTTCATCGAGAAACGCTTCTACCTGCGGATAGGTGCGTTGCAGGCTGCGAATTTCCTGGGCGGCAAAAGTCAGTTCCATATCCGGATTCCCAAGATTGGGATTGCCCAGCGCCAATACGTCTTTTTCCCAGGTTTGCGAGCTAAGATAAGGTTGCCCTTTTTTAAGGCAGTATCCCAACACAGTCGATGAGGGCGCCAGCGAGAGACTGTGGAATTCGAGCAAATACCGATTGTCATTATCTTTCAAAGCCGCAAACGGTACATAGTGCAAGACGCCATGGGGGACGATTATCAGGTGTTGCGTCGCCTCAAGGTGCATTTGGACTGGTTTTATCAAAATTGAGAAAAGCTTTTTCCCTTCATCATCGCAGTAATAGCGTTTGGCGATATTATCGCGAAATTTTTTCACAATTGCTTCCAGTGAATCTTGCTGAAATGGCACAATTTGGGCATCGAATTTTTCGCTGCTGGCTGTCAAAATAATAATTTCACGCTGGGTGATGATATATTCGAGCAACGCTGTACCGGGTTGAAGTGATCGCTGAATATCCTTCGCAGAGATTGGATTGACGCTCACCAGGTCTGCCAATTCAGGATTCTCCTCCTGCATGCGTACAATGAGCGCTTCATACGCTTGCTTGAATTCTCCCAATTTTTGCTCTGCCGCGCTGATCTGCTGCTGATACGTCGGGCTGAATTCGTCTGATTTGCTGCGCAGAAACGCGATTTCGTTTTGGGTGTCGCTTATTAGTTGTGTCAGGCTGTCTTTGCGGCTGGTGAAGGTCCCGGCGGAAGTGCTCCCAAATTGAATATCACGATTAGCCAACATGTCGATAAAATTGCGTGATTTCGCGCGTTCCGCTGCCTCAAATGCTTGAGCCGGGCGATTCATTTCCAGCAGCAAGCGAATAATATCGTAATAAACATCAAGTTTATCATCGATAAAGCCGGACTTGTACTCCTCGACTTTCAGTTGAGATCGCATCGCCTCGACGATGGCAGCGGCTTTTTCCAGACGCACCAGGCTGCTATCCATCTGATTCATTTGCCTGAATACCTGCGCTGAAACGCGATTGGCGCGCCAGGCTAAATCCGGAAGCATCAGGAATTCCGCCTGTTGAGCCGCCAGCGTTGCCAAACTCAATGCACTATCGGGATTTGCGCGCGCAAAATAGACCCGACTCAATTCATACGAACACTGCGCTTCATTTCTAAGATCGCCGATTTCTCGACTTAATTGCAATGCCTTTTGAAGATTACTCCGGGCAGCGAGATACTCGTTGAGTTGATGATTTGCCACACCCAGATTTCGGTAGTCGTACGCCAGACCTTGTTTGTTTTGCAATAATTCGTCGATCTCGCGGGCTTTCATGAAGCTTTGCAGCGCCAGCCGCCAATTCTTTTGTGCCCCATGAATCAAGCCCAGGTTCTTGTGAATGGTTGCCTGGTCCAATTTGTTGTCCATTTTTTCAGCTAGTTCGAGCGCCTTACGTTCGGCTGCGAGTGCATCATTCGGACGTCCGAGACTCATATAAATCAATCCCTGTGTGCTATAGGCGACAATCAAATATAATTGATGGTGATAGATTTCAAAAATTTGCATGGCATCACGCAATCGTGACAGTGCAAGCTGGTAATCACCTGTTTTCCAGGATAAATTTGCCAGATATTGCGTGCTGAGCCCAATCATCAGGGAATCTTCCACTTGGACTGCTAATTGATACGCATCTTGCTGAAAATGGAATGCCTGCCGATAATTTGCCAATTTTTCATAAGAAAGCCCGATATCGTGCAAAGTGGCAATCGTATTATTATCGTCACCTTCGTCTTTGAATAACGCCAGCGCCCTTGTTTGACATGCAATGGCAGATTGAAAGTCATTCGTATTTCTGAGATGGATTCTGCCGATGTTCTTGAGCGCGACTGCCGTCATTATCTGATCACCAATGGTTTGATAATATTGAATTGCCTTTTCATACGCGTCAATCGCCGATTGATAGTTGCCGGCATTTTCCTGAATTTGTCCCAGTTTGATGTAAGATTCAGCTTCCTGTTGTTTCAAATCATACTTCCGCGTCAACTCAGCATACTGCGCCTGATACTTGAGTGAGGTTTCGTAATTTTTATTGGCAGTATAACAGGTCATCAGATTGTAATAGCTCAGTAGCATGCCCTGTATATCCTGGTTGGCTTCGGCTTCTTTCAGGAGTTTTTGCTGATAGTCGATGGCTTTGTCAAACTGGCGACCTTTGAAACTGGTTTCGAACAGCCGATCGTACAGGCGGGAGATACTCTGATTGTCACCCCGTGCTTGTGCCATTAACAGCGCCGTTTCATAATAATCAATCGCATCCTGCCACTCCCTGTTGTTGTATGCGTTATGGCCCTTCAAAACGCTGCTGGTAAATCGTTCTTCAGCGAATTGCTCTTCTTCCTCAAAGCTCATCCCGATGTAACCAGAAAGCTGAAACGCAGCCCAATCCGGCGAATCGGGATGTTGTTGGAAAAGCTCCGCCTGCGCCAGCCTCAGAGCATTTCCCGGGGTGGTTTCATGCAAATATTCATAAAAATAGCTATAGAATTCATGCCGGATAGGATCGTCGACCTGCCACAGAGTAAATACGATGGTCGGAGTTCCGGCGTAAAAAGCGATCTGTTGAAAGTAGTTAAACGGGTAGGCATTGTCAATCAACGATTCCGGCGGAAGGCTGCTATCAAAAATCATTACATTCGCTTTCAGAAGCCAAGCAAAAATATCCATCAAATTAAACGTCAGCACCTGTGCAGGGATTCTTCGAAGCACGATTCGACTGGCATTCGCATCATACGTATTCCAGCGTATCTCCCCTGTAAAATGCAGAAAATGGCAGTCTTCTGCTTTCAATTCAAACTCAGAATAGCTTGAAGAGCTTGTAGGCTGCAGCAGGTTTTCCGCTTCGAATCCGGCTTCGGAAATGACTGAAAGGAGTTGATTATCACCGGCAATCCCGATTTTACCTCCGGAAATTTTCCGGCGCAGAAAACAAAGATAATAATCAGAAATGCTGGGTACGCTGCTTACGAGTTTGTCGAACGCCATATCGTATTTTGAGTTTATCAACAAAGAGAATGGCAGCAATTGCAGGCAATCATCGGGAACAAAAATTAAATGCCGGGCGCCGGCGATGGCTTCATCAATTGGTACGAGCAGGATAGTTGCCAGATTCGCAATTGCGGTATCAGGAAGCGCAGCTGTTGCTCTGGCTGCATCAATTGCCTGATAAAATCCCCGCGTAAGCTGATGCAAGTCATTGCGCGAAATATCCACCGTCCGTTGCTCCAGACTGCGCCGGTCCAAAATCCAGATGAATAACTTATCCTCGGTAACCAGGTAGCTAATTAACAGAGTTGAATCGGGCAAGATCGGTTGGATACGTTGATAAGGCGGCGGATTGACCCGAACCATTGACTCCAATTCCGGATCATCGCGCTTTATTTCTTCAAGCTCCAGTAAATATTCGTGCTTATTTTTTGCCAGCGCATCGCGTTTTTGATTCAGCTCTTTGCTGACCTTATTTGAACTGGTGAATTCGAGATACCTGATGTCGGCTTCCAGTTCATTGATTTCTTCCTGTAAAAATTGAGCCAGCCGCCACTTATTTTTATGATATTCGGATTTCAATTCGAGCCGCTTGCCTGCCATGTTGCCCAAAAGCAGTCGTGCGTGCAGGCATCTGGAGAGATAGAAAGCTTCTTCAGAATCGCCGATTTCCGAAAAATACCTGATGGCATCTTCATATAATGGTCGGACATCCTGAAGCCGAATTGTGGGTATCCGCACGGATTGTTCAGCCAGTACATTGGCTTCAACCAGTTCGATAGCTGTATAATAATAACTCGCCGGGTCGTTTGCCACTTTCAACAGGGTGGCATTTCCAGCACCCATCCGATAGACAGTATTCGCCACCGCATGGTTAACCCGCCACAACAACGGTACCAGATTTATTTCTTTCGCCAGATTCATTGCAGCCGTCAACTCCGACATCGCTGGCTGCCATTCCTGCAAATGACTGTACAATAAACCACGATTAATATGAAGCACGGCAGCCTGACGTTTATCATCGATTTGGCTGGCGACTCGCAGCGCCATTGTATAGCATGAATCCGCCAACATGTATTCGTCCATTCCTGACAGCCACGGATCGATATCCTGAATTGAAATTTCGGGATTCACCCGCTTAAAGTGCTGGCGAGCTTTGATCAAATGAATATTTGCGATCAGGTTGTACAATTGAATTTTATGGCGGGGATTGAGCACAATATCCTGCAGCGTGTAATATCGAAGCCCACGGTTGACAAAGTCAATACCCGCATCCAACGTATTCACCGGTATCTGTTCCGGCGGCTTTTTGCTGCTGTCGACGGAAACAATGTGCTGGTTAAAACCGCTCCGTGTCAGGTTCAGCGCCAGGGCACACAAGTTGACAATATTTGCGATGGCGCCGTCATAGTATCCGTAGTTTTCCGAGAGCTCGAGCGAGGATTCAAAATAGTCCCAGGCGCCCTGGAAATCGCCGATGATATAATGCAGGATGCCAATGTTGTTTCGTATAATAGCTTCGGCGTGTTTATTTTCCAATTTTATATAAATTTGAAGCTTCTGTTTTTCATATTCGATGGCTTTGCGGAACTGCTGCACATTGGCGTGGCTTTTCCCCATTATCGAATAGACCACTGCGTATTCCTCATCCGTGGTAAATCCTTCCGAGGCAGTCGATTGACCAATCCCGATATTTTTGGCGTTCCACACCGGAATATTCCAACCCAGCACACCGATTTTCAGCCAATTGGATTTGGGAAGGACCGGCTCGATTTCACCGGTCTCGAGCCGTGATTTCGCTTTTTCCGCATACTTAAGCGCCTCTTCCTCATCTTCGAGCAGTTGGCTATTGTAGGCGATATTGCGGTAGAGTTTTTCCAGATCTGATTGACGTTGCGCTTCCGGGACTTTATGTTGCCCGGACTCGATGAATTCTGCCGCTGTTTTGAAAGATTCAATGGATAATTCATACTGCTTATCGAGTTGATACAGCAGCGCGAGTCGCGTGGTATTGATTGAAATATAATTTTCGTATCGCGCTTTCAGTTCCTGATTTGCCTGCGCTGCTTTGCCGTTCGCCAATCCCTGGTAAAGCTGCACAGCTCGCTTCAGGTAGAACGGTCCGTTGGCAAAGTCCTCTACATACAACGCACAATGCCCAAGCCTGGTGTAAATCGATGCTTCCTGTTCCCGGCTCATGAATGTCGAATCCAGCGAAATGCGATAGCGATAAAATTGGTATGCCGAAGCATAACCGAATTCTTTCAACTGATAATACAAATTCGCCAGTTGATGTGCGAGTAGTGTTTCGGTTTGCGGATCTCGGGTTTCATCATTAATCGTAATGGCGGTTGTCAGCAGGTCAATCCCTTTTTCATACCATCGAGTAGGCTCCTTTTCCTGTATTCTGAAAACGGTGCGCATGATTTGTGTCACCGGCGCAAGGATTGAATTGGTCGCCTTTGTAAAAAAACTTTTCGGGCGATCCGCCTGACTTAATTCGTATCGTTCAAGCGTTTCATAGTTGGCGCTGAGTGTCAAATACGCCTGGGTAATTCGGTAATCGAGCGATAAAACTTCCTCCAGCACTTTATTCGACATCTCGATATATTTTACATCGATCTTATTTTTTTTGGGATAGAGCTCAAATTTTTCCACCGCTTTATACGAATAGCATAAACCTAGTGAATAGAGTAGAACCTGATTTTCAGGAGATTGCTGCACAGTGATTTGATACGATTCAATTGCTTCATCGATCTTTTTAAGTGCATACATACATGCGATTACGCCCCGGTGTGCCTGGATATTTTCCGGTTGAATGCTTCTGGCACGCATAAATCGCGACAGTGCCAACCTGATTTCCTGGCTCTTCAAACGTTCGGCAGAGTCGAGTAATTCGGATACCAACCTGCTCTTTGCCCTGGTAGCATACAGCCCATTTTGCAGATCAGGGGTTTGCCGCATAACCTTTTCATACGTTTCAAACGCATTAAAATAATCCTGCCAAACGAGATAAATTTCGGCGATGAGCAATTGCGCCTGTGCAACGATTTCTTGTTGATTCGGGAATTTTTCCTCAACGCGCTTGAGTTCACCAAATGCATTTTCAAAAGCTTTTCGGACGAGAAATGTTCGCCCGATTCGGTATTGAGCAGTCGCTGCCAGCCGGGGATAATCAGCGTAATTATCGACGATCTCCTGATAGCGTTGAATGAGTTTTAGCGTATCGGCTTCATCTTCATGAAAGCTCAAGAGGCGCTCGATAGCCACAGCAACCCAGCTATGTTGATCGGGATATTTTTCAAGAACGGTGAGATATGCCTGGCGCTCAGCTTCGAATTGGCTGAAATGGTTGAAAAAAAGACCGATTTTCAGTTGAATCTCAGCTTGTTCGGTTTTAAGTTGAGGGTATGTTTGGAAGAAATTTTGATAAATCTGAAATGCTTGAACTTGCTGTCCGGCTGCGGTTAATAAATCAGCGAGGATAATTTCAGCCCGGGCGCAGGCACGCGGATAATCGCGGTATTTATTGATAATTTTCCTGTAAATCGAGACATCGGCATTGAAATCAATTTTGCGGCTCTCGGAATAAAACGCTCCGAATTCATCGATCCGGCTTTCGACGCGTGCGATCTCGGCAAAACCACCTACATGCTTTTGATCCGGGTACTCGTTTAAAACGCGTTCGAAGTAGGATGTCGCCAGCGACGGATAACCCAGTGCCTCATACGTGCGCGCAAGCTCGTACAACGCCCAGGCACGGGCGGCATTCGCGTCCGGATAAAATTCCAGCAACTGATTCAGAGCGAGTAATCTCAGGTAGAGAATCTGCTTTATATTTTCGCTGCTGGTATCGGTGGTGGTGTTCGTCAGAATAAATATCGACTTGTTGAAAGCCAAACCGGGACCCGGAAACGGGAAGGTGTGATGAATCCACTTCAGTTGCGCTCCTCCGGTTTCGGCTATAGGCAGGGGTCCATTATGGCTCACCCTGAAGACATCCCATCCGCTGCGCGTATAGGCATTGAAAAATATTCGACTTTCCTTATCCCAGGCAGGAAGCGTATGTTTTTGCCCCCATTGGGTCAAGGGGTATGCCCGTGGCAATCCCGGATGCGTCAGCGATTCGCTAGCAGATTGTGCTGAAGCTGGTAATTGGTTACTCTGCCATCGAACCAATTGAGTCGCATCCAGCATCCACAGGCTGGATTGGTCATTCGGGGTGAGCAAGCCGTCATTATCGATGTCCAATCCGATACGGGAGAAAACGATGCCATAGCCTTCTGGCGACCAGCATGGAAATCCGTCGAGTTGAAATCCTCGTGTAAGCGGGATTGCGCCATCTTCGGATTCAATGCCCGAGGTAGAAGCCGCCCGACCTGAGGTGTGCAGCACAAAAAGATCGCTGTTGCCCTCTGCGCCTTCCCGAAAGGAGGTAAACGCCAGCCATTCGCCATCACTCGACCATGCCGGGTGGGTTCCGCCTTTTCGGGTGAGTTGTTTCAGGTTTTTGGTTTTTAAAAAGAGCAGCCAGATTTCTTGATGACCGCTTCGAGACGAGACAAACGCGATTTTACGACCATCAGGCGAAAATTTCGGAAAATCATCGTATCCGAGGCGAGTGGTTAATTTGACGGGTTTGGAATCCGGACGTACATTGTCTTTGGAAACATCCAATTCAACCTGCCAGATGTCGCCTTCGGCATCTTCGCGTTTGGAAACAAACAGCAGCACATCGTCGTCAGGTCCCCAGGCGGGATTGGAATCATCGGCTTTGTGGCTCGTAATCTGAAATGAACGCCCACCGGCAGTAGATTTCACCCAGATGTCGCGGTTGCCGCTGCGATTCGATGTAAACGCAATCCATTTTCCGTCATGTGAAACCGCCGGCGCTACATCCTCGCCCGGATGCGTTGTGATCTGGGTATAATTTCTGAGCAGATCAAGCTGCGAATATGCCGTGGTCGCTGCGGACGTATCTGGTTCGATATCGATAGCACATAATCCCGATGACCACAGCAAAACCAGCAATGACAGTGAATAAATTGCCATAAGAATTCGACGCATCCTCATCGTGCTTTCCATAGGCGCTCCTCAACCGATTGCCACTCCAGAACACATCGATCCTTATTTCCACCGGGCAATCGGACTGCTCGAAATATAATCGGTCCATGCGCAGAAAAAATGCTGCGGTTGGTTTTCATCAACATAAAATATGTGTAATCCCCGAGTTTCTGATTCGCAAACTCCCGTTTGGGAAACCAGGAGGCATCGTAAACCATGGAAATAACCAATAACCGAGACATTACACGATATGTGCTGTTTTTTGTGGGCATTCTGGTGGGTTTTCGAATTGTATTCAATCAGGTTATTCAAAAATCGATTTCAAGTACGAAGATTGCGGAATTTGGCTCCTGAAAGCAAACTTAAAAATTGACATCGGGCTGCTGCTAAAAACCCGTAATAGCGCAAAGCACCTTTTAAGGAGGCGTCATGCGATGGGATGCAGTATCGATTAGGCAGAGTCGCTCGTTTAAAGCATTTAAAAGGTGCTGCACTTATTAGGTAAAAGCGATTCCGATTCGCATGATCCTACTTTTTCTTAACCCATTCTCCTGAATCCAATTGAATCCAGGTGCCGGGTTCAGCTTTTTCGAAATTATAACGTGCCATGATGGAATACACTTCCTCTTTGGAGGCATTCGTTGAGCTTTCCGCGATTCTATTCATCACAGTTTCTCGGTCTCGGTTTTCTTCGGCTATCAGGTCTGTGACGCGCTTAGAATAAACCGGATCGCTATTCAGTCGCTCGTGCGGTCGGATCTCTAAAAATCCTCGCATGCTTTCACCGATTGCGCCATCGCGCTTCAATTCATCGATATCATCTTTATTGAATTGCCGGTTTTTCATCGCTTCCAGAATGCGTTTCTGTTCCGGTGAAACTTTTTTCTCTTGCTTTTGCCCGGTTGAACGGACGGAAGCCACCATCCACGTATCTTCTTCGATCTGCTCGTAAGTCCCGATCACCTGGTTTTCAAGTGCAGATTTCTCTCCGGTTACCTTTACCTCCGGCGCCTGCACGCTGCAACTGAGGCACCAGGCAAATACTGAAATAATGAGGTATGTTGAAATTTTCCTTTTCATGATTTTTCGATACATCCGGATTGACCAGCCGTATCGTTATTCACCTCCTTCAAATTTTTGTCCATACAAGATGCTGTTAATTCAATCACAACGGGATTCAATGTTTTTACGAAAAAATTATCGAGATGATTCCCTCAAACTTTTAAATGTCAGAATATGAAGCGATTATGTAAGCTGAAATTCTAAAAAAAGTGATTCAATTTTATTATTATTGACTATATTGCTTCTGTTTATAGTACCAAAAAATTTGATTAAAATCAAGTGAAAATTATCTCATGCTAGCAGGTTCTTTAGATAATGCTTCCCCACTCCTCTTTGAGAACCCGGGAGAATTATACAAAGTGATAGGAATAATCCATAACTGGGGCAAAACGCCCTTATCAAGTATTTTTCTTGCTTCATTTTTTTCAGGCGGGCAAATACCCTGGCTAAATGCTTCTTGTAGATGATTAAACCTGGCTTTTTTCGAGAACTACCGAATAAATAATATAACCGAACCTAAATAAATATAATCTGTAATTGTTTGGGTTTGAGCAAATCTAAGCAGACAATCAAATATAGTTGTGCAGGAAATCTATCCATCGTTGGCTTCGGTTTAGATCACTCCAACAAAATTAGTTTCCTCAAATTCAGAACACCTGACCTGCCGTAAACTAAAATCACAC
>JAFGMA010000037.1 GCA_016927835.1 Candidatus Zhuqueibacterota bacterium
CGTTTTATTAGGGGATTGCTTCGGCAAAAAACGCCTCGCAATGACAATTTTTCGAGTTTTCGGACGGACACTATCTAATCTCATCCCCTGAAATATACATCGACGCGAAATTGAAAAAACTGTATTGCATGCATATTTCGCCGGATGCTCAAAGTATGGGATGGGTTGCCGAACGGGTGCTTTCTGAAAAGCGAGCCGAGTAAGCCTCGCTTTTTTCATTTCGGATGGTTTTATTTAATTGGCTGACACTGCATTCTGTTTTCAAAAATCGAAATAAGGCAGCCCGGAGAATATTGTCCTGGTTCTTCGCTGATGATGTTTTGCTCCTGAGTATTCATATTCGCATCAAAGGCTCCTGTCAATGCAGCGGGTATTCGCCCAGCCAGTTTACTACTCATTGATTGGTAATAATTCAGCACAAATTTGAATACACCTTAAAAGATGATTTAAGATTAAGGATTAACGATTTTTGATTCGCGAATTAAAACCTTCGCAAATCGCATGTCGTTAATCCTTATTCTGAAATCAAAAAAATGGTGGTGAACGATTGCATTGATTGTATAATATTCTTCAGTATACAACCGGACTGACTTCATTCATGACGGTGACTGCGTGCTTTATTGCGATGCGATAAGAAAAATGTGATAGATTCGGCGGTTGGATTAAGGCGTTTATTTCGAGCCCGGGGAAATCGGAGCATAAAACCTGGATTGTCAACAGGGTGAAAGTTACGGGCAATGCATTTCCGAATCCTGAGCCGGGAATGAAAGGGTGCTTCCGGATTCCCTCAATTGTATCGAACCTGGCATACTATTACAGAAAAAAATGAACCGGCGGCAGACATAACGACCTGGCGTACCGCAATTGAATTTTGCGTAGACTCGGCAATACAACCGAGCTTGATTGCAGAAAGCTTTACGCGAATTGAAAGGAGATGACTCGTGAGAAAATTATTGGTTACAGGAGGTGCAGGATTTATTGGCAGCAATTTTATTCATTATTTACTAAATCAATATGACGATGTGGATATCATCAATTTAGATAAACTAACTTACGCCGGCAATTTGGCGAATCTGAAAGATGTCGAACGCCATCCGCATTACCAGTTTGTGAAAGGCGACATTTGTGATAAAAAATTGGTAGATGAATTGATGCCCGAAGTTCAAATCGTCGTCAATTTTGCTGCGGAAAGTCATGTTGACAGATCGATCGGCTCGCCGGACGATTTTATCAAGACAGATGTGTTTGGTGCATTCGTATTGCTGGAAACCGCTCGCAAGAACCGGATTGAAAAATTCATTCAAATCAGCACCGATGAAGTATACGGCAGCATTCAGGACGGATCCTTCACCGAAAACGATCCGCTGATGCCCTCCAGTCCGTATTCGGCATCAAAAGCCGGTGCGGATAGGCTGGCTTTTTCTTATTATGTGACTTATAAGCTGCCGGTTATTGTCACCAGATGTTCAAACAATTTCGGACCGTACCAGTATCCGGAAAAACTCATTCCGCTATTTGTCACAAATGCGATCGAAGATAAAAAACTGCCGATTTATGGCGACGGCATGAATGTCCGTGACTGGATTTTCGTAGACGATCATTGCCGGGCAATCGATTTTTTGATGGATAACGGCGAAGTCGGTGAAACCTACAATATCGGTGCCGGCAATGAAAAAACCAATCTGTTTATTACAGACCTGATTTTGAAACACCTGGAAAAATCAGATGAGTTGAAAACATTCGTACCGGACCGACTGGGGCATGACCGGCGCTATTCGGTTGACTGCACAAAAATCAGAAAGCTCGGATGGCAACCAAAATATGATTTCGAAGATGCCATCATTGAAACGGTGTTATGGTATAAGCGCAACGCCGACTGGTGGAAACAAATCAAAAGCGGAGAATACTTAGAATATTATAAGCAACAATATCAAACAGCTTAACATTATATCAATTCAGGAGGAACTCACATGCACGAATTATCAACAAAACTATCACAAAATTCAGCGCAGATTGGCATCATAGGTCTTGGCTATGTGGGCATACCAATAGCAGTTGAATACGCGAAAAAAGGATTCCACGTTCGGGGTTTTGATTTGGATGAAAAGAAAGTAAAAGCGATTAATCACGGCGAAAATTATATCGATGACATCGATGACGCGGATATGCGCCAGATCGTCGATGACAAGCTTTTCTCCGCCACTACCACATTCGAAGATCTGGTGAGACAGGACGTTATCTATATTTGCGTACCAACGCCTTTCAAACGAAACAAAGAGCCTGATAATTCTCACATCCATGCAGCAGCACAAGCCATCGCGGAAAGGCTTCAAAAAGGACAACTCATTATTATCAAAAGCACCACATACCCGGAAACCACCGAAAATGAGGTGCTGCCTATCCTTGAAAAGCCGGGATTCAAAGTTGGGCAGGATTTCTACCTGGCATTTTCCCCGGAACGGGTTGATCCTGGTAACAAGAAGTTTACGACCGCGAATACGCCCATCGTTGTAGGCGGCGTTACGGAAGACTGCACAAAAATCGCTGCCGAAGCTATCGGAAAAATTATTACCCATGTGCATACGGTCTCCAATCCGCGGGTGGCTGAAATGGAAAAATTACTGGAAAACATTTTCCGCAGCGTCAATATCGCCCTGGTGAACGAATTGGCGCGTCTCTGTGATCGCATGGGCGGGATCGATATCTGGGAAGTGGTTGAAGCGGCGGCAACGAAACCTTTCGGTTTCATGCCCTTTTACCCGGGACCCGGCATCGGTGGTCACTGCATCCTGGTTGATCCGTATTTCCTGTCCTCAAAAGCGCGCGAATATGATTTCCATACAAATTTTATCGAGCTGGCTGCCGAAACAAACGAAGATATGCCATTTTACGTATCGGGGATGATCCGCCGTTCGCTGAGTTTACTCGGGGTTCCTTTCCTGGATGCTACGGTTTTGGTGCTGGGCGTTGCGTTCAAAAAAGATATCGATGATACACGAAATTCACCGGCTTTGAAAATAATGGAGCTGTTGATGCAGCGCGGTGTGACCAAACTGCATTACAATGATCCCTATGTTCCATCGATAAAAGTTTTGGATAAAAAATTCAAATCAGTCGAAATCTCACCGGAATTCCTGCAACAATGTGATGTTGTTGTTATTGCTACCAATCACTCAGCTTATGATTATGAAATGATTGCAGCAAACGCAAAATCGGTTGTGGATACCCGGAATGCGACGAATGGGATCAAAAAACAGGGAGATAAAATTCTCAAATTAGGTTCTGGCGTACGATTTTAAAGAAAGGAGCACACGATTAGAAGGATTCTGAATGTGATTGGTGCCAGACCGAATTTCATGAAAATGGCACCAATTCATACCCGTATGTTGAATAGCGCAGCCCTGCAACCAATCCTGTTACATACCGGGCAGCATTATGACAATATAATGTCAAAAGTTTTTTTTGAAGATTTGCAAATGCCGGAACCGGATATTTATCTCGGCGTCGGTTCCGGCAGTCATGCACAGCAAACCGCCCAGGTGATGACGAAAGTCGAAGTAATCATGCTGGAGGAAAAACCGGATCTGGTTGTCGTCGTTGGCGATGTCAATTCAACCCTGGCAGCAGCCGTTGTAGCCGCAAAACTCTGGATTCCCGTAGCGCACGTCGAAGCGGGTCTCCGTAGTTTCGATCGCGAAATGCCGGAAGAAATCAATCGAATTTTAACCGATACGCTGGCTGAATTTTTATTTATCACCGAAAAAAGCGGTGAACAAAATTTGCTAAAAGAAGGAATTTCACCGGAGCGCATCTTCATGGTGGGCAATGTGATGATCGATTCCTTGCTGGGACACCGAAAAAAAGCACAGGATTCGGACATCCTCAGCCGCCTGAATGTCGATGAGAAACATTATGCGCTGGTGACACTGCATCGCCCGAGCAATGTGGATACCCCGGAAAGCCTGTCGGATATTTTTCGGGCATTCGAAGCGATTCAGGGCAAAATGAAGCTGCTTTTCCCGATTCATCCGCGTACGCGAAAAATGCTGGACGCATTCGGCTTGAGATCGCGCATTGAACGCATGAAAAACCTGGTGCTCTGTGATCCGATTGGCTACCTCGACTTTCTGAAATTGATGGATCATTCAGCTTTTGTTCTTACCGATTCAGGAGGAATTCAGGAAGAATCCACTGTATTGGGAATCCCCTGCCTGACGCTGCGCAATAATACCGAGCGTCCGATTACTATCGAGCAGGGAACCAACATCCTGGTGGGTACAAATTCGAAACGAATTATCGAAGAAAGCTTTAAAATTATTGATGGCAAATGCAAAACAGGCAGCATTCCTCCTTTATGGGATGGCAAGGCTTCCGAGAGAATTGTCAACATAATCAGTGATAAATTATAGCCTGATCTTCCAAAATGCAATCCCTCAGCTACTGGTTCCCAAACGATTGTTTATACGGTTGGCAATTCGTGAAAAAAAATCATTAGCTGAGTAATTACTCTGCAATTCTATTTGTTGCTATGTTATTTGCTTTTCATCATGGAAACTCAGGCGTCTAAAATCCGCATTCGATTGAATCCCGGCAAATTTGCTTTGCCAGCCCGTACAGATCGGGTGGGTAATGACGGGAAAATCGGTTGGTAACTTGTTAATCTGAAACAGGAAACGGAACTGACTATGATGCGAACAGGCGTAATCGGACTCGGAACAATGGGGTGGCATCACGCGCGTGTTTATTCTGAACTTGACGAATCGACTCTGGTTGCTGTCGCCGATGTAGACAGCGAAGTCGGCTTAAAGGCAGCGGAAAAATACAGCGCGACATATTACAGGGATTATCGGGAAATGCTGGCGAAAGAAGCGCTCGATGCAGTGTCGATAGCTGTTCCAACCAGTTTACACAAAGCCGTGGCGCTCGACTGTATCGCAGAAAAAGTCCCGATGCTCATTGAAAAACCGATTGCCGGAACCCTCGAAGACGGCAACGAAATCATCGCCAAAGCCGGAAGTGCCGGTATACCGATTATGATCGGTCATATCGAGCGCTTCAATCCGGCGGTGCAAAAATTAAAGGCATTAATTGCAGAAAACGCACTGGATCGAATCACCTCGATCGTCGCACGGCGGGTGGGAATTTATCCTTCGCGAATAAAGGATGCCAATGTAATTGTAGATATTGCGGTTCATGACATCGATATATGCAACTTTCTACTCGGTCGTTTGCCGGACTCAGTACATGCAAATGCGGGGAAAGCCCTCAATAGCGAGCGCATCGACTATGCAACCCTGTTCATGGATTACGGCGATACGGAAATTTTCATTCAGGTCAACTGGATCACCCCTGTCAAAATCCGCGAGCTGAACATCACCGGTATCAAGGGTTACGGCGAGTTGAATTTTTTGACGCAATCGCTGAAGCTTTACGAGAGTCAATATGAAACAACTTATGACTCTTTCAATGATTATGTGATCAAATTCGGCACACCCAACATCCGCGAAATTGATGTAAAGACGGCAGAGCCACTTAAGCTGGAACTTCAGCAATTCCTTGTGAGTTTGAAAAACGATACAGCCATGCCTGTCCCCGCGCAAGAAGGTTTGGCAGCGCTGAAAATCGCACTCAGGGCAATTGAATCGTACGAGACGCGCACGATTTGCAAGCTTTAAGCGCTTTAAGATGTTTGCCATTGGCTGTATTAGCCATAAAAGCTGCAATCGTGCAAAAGCTGAATTAAGGCTGTTTTCAGATATCATGTTTGACTATACGAGGAGCAACAATTGCGAAATCTAACCCTGGCATTCGCCGTGGTCGTATCCTGTTTGCTTGCGGCTGGTTCTGAATCTGTAATTTGCCAGATCGCCACCAGCCAACTTTCAAGCAGTACAACTGAAGAAAAGAAAGAAAAACTACCCCTCCTTGAAGAACCCCAAAAGGTTATCCCTCTCAATCAGGCGATTGAAACCGCGATTGATCCCGACGAATACATCGTTGATGCGGGAGATGTGTTCTCCATCAACGTATGGGGCAGAGATGGAATGGAATTTCCCTCGCAAGTAACACCGGAAGGAAATTTGATCATCGGAACCGTAGGCTCCATCCGCGTTTCCGGCAAAACGCTGACCGAAGTGAAACAGGCGGTCCGGGAAGCAGGTGAAAAAAAATATAAATTGGAGAAAATTACAGCCAATCTCATCCAATTACGGGTGTTCCGAATCCACATCACGGGTGAAGTCAGGAAGCCCGGCGCGTACGTTGCCCAGGCAGTTGATCGGGTGTATACGCTGATTGAGGACGCCGAAGGCATAACCGCCTGGGGCAATGAAAGGGAAGTTCAGATTCGGCATAAGGAAAATTCCGTAGACACACTTGACTTGTTCAACTATAAAAAATTAGGCAGCCTTGAACAAAATATTTTTGTGCAAAACGGGGATGTGATCTATGTTCCGCCGCTGCAACTCACCGAGAAGACTGTTACTCTGGCTGGTCGCGCGACACAGCGTGGCATCCACCAAATTCTGCCGAATGAAACCTTGAAAAATTTCCTGCTGCGCGTCAATGCCTTTTATAATCAGGATCTCGATGTGGAAAATATTTACGTCGTCCGCGCGGATGAGCAGAGGAAGGAGCACTATATCTTCATCGATTTGATGGGAAGTGCCCGAAAATCCGAGCATCCGGAACTGGTGGATGACCTGCTGCTGAAAGACGGCGATAAAATCTTTCTCCCGTCATTGAAAAGCGATGTGTATGTGCATGGCGCCGTGCAAACACCCGGAGCATATATTTTTAACGCCGGATATACGGCACGCGACTACGTGGGAATCGCCGGCGGAACGATTGAGATGGGAAAAATGGAGAATATCAAAGTGATACACATTCGAACGAAGAAAATCGAAAAAGGTCCTGATATCCAAATCGAGCGCGGCGATACCATCATCGTACCCATCAGCTTTCGCAGACAATTTACAGATTATTTACAGATACTCAGCAGCTTTGCCACGCTCACATTCGCTTTCATGGCTGCACAAAGATAGGCTCGAAATGCCTGTCAGGATTTCACTCCCAATTAATCGGATTGATTGCTCGTATCTTAAAACGGAACACGAATATGCCATCACCAAAAGTCGCTTTCATCGATTACCTGCATACATTCATTAGTTGGCGAAAGCAAATCATCATCAGCTTTATCATTGTTTGCATCATTGCCGCCGGCATCAGCCTGCTCTTGCCCAAAGCGTACAAAGCGAGTGCAACCGTTTATCCTGCTTCGCAAGAAGAGGCGGGACTCGGCTTATCGTCGCTCCTGAATAATTTACCCTTCGCTGGTTTATCGTTGGGAAATATGTCGGAAGAAGCCAATATGTTTCTGGCGATTGTTTACAGCAGGACGATCATGGAATCAGTGGTACGACAGTTCGATCTTCAGCAGCGATACGGTACCGAAACCATGGAAGAGACGATTAAAGCGCTCCGTGATAAAGTCTCCATCGAAATCAATGATGAGGGTACTATCACCATCGAAGCCGAAGCCAAAACTGAATTTTTGCCATCCGAAGCCAATGAAGATCAGACGAAAGAACTGGCTAAAAACATGGCAGACTACATCGTTTCCCAATCCGATGAAATGAATAAGCAGTTCAGGACCGAAAAAGCGAAAAACAACCGGACTTTCATCGAAAACAGATACATGCAGAACATTTCGGATCTGGCGAAGGCTGAGGAAGAATTTAATGCTTTTCAAAAAGAATTCGGCGCAATCAACCTGCCGATACAGACCGAAGCGGAAATCACGGCTGCCGCAGAATTAAAAGCGCAAATCATAGCCAAGGAAGTCGAAGTTGGTTCGCTCGAAAAATTTGTCACAAAATCCCACAGCACCTATCAACAAGCAAAAATCGAATTGATGGAAATGCAGCGGAAATATAAAGAATTGAAATCAGGAACGATCGGTAGCCAGTCGAAGGGTGCGGAAAAGGACTTGTTTTTACCTTTTGATGACATTCCGGATATTGGGCTGGATTATGCTCGTAAGTACCGCGAGGTGGTGTTACAGGAAAAATTGCTCGAATTCATGCTCCCCCAATATGAGCAGGCGAAAATTCAGGAAGCCCGCGACATTCCGACGATCCTGATTATCGACCATGCTGCAAAACCGGAGAAGAAATCGAAGCCCAAACGCATGCTCATTGTGTTATTAGCCGGATTTTTGTGCATCCTCGGCTTCATGATCGCCGCTTATATATCTGTGAATATGGACTATATGAAGCAAAATGATTTTAAGCGCTACGAACAAATAAATTCAATATTTACGCAAATTAAGCCCAAGAACTGGTTCAAATAATCATTAAGCACCGTGTTGAATACGACGCAATCGAATATTACAAATCAGCTTAAGCGCACCGCCAGAGATTCTCTTATCTATTTGCCGGCAAAAGTAGCACCTGCGATTATTGGCATATTGCTTATCCGCGTGTTGACGAGTCTTTTTACCAAAGAAGAATACGGATATTATCAAATCGCCTTATCGACGTTTGGTCTAATCAGAGTTGCAGGTGTGATCTGGTTATCCACGAGTGTGACCCGTTTCTATCTGCATTTTAAAAATCAAAATCAGGAACGCCAGTTTTTTTCAACATTATTTGTGAGTGCGCTTGCAGGGGCGCTCCTGGTTGCCATCCTGAGCTTTCTCATCAATTTTTTCATTTTCAAAAGCCGAATCGAACCGATTCTGTTTTCACTGGTGAACCTGGTGATCGCCGCGTCCGTATTCAATGCATTTTTCGAAATTTTTATCGTTGTCTTTCGTGCTGGTCTGGAGGCTAGAAAATATTCGACGTTCTGGCTCTTATTCACCGCCGGTAAGCCACTGCTGGGCGTCGGGCTGATTCTGTTCTTTGGATATCGGGTGAGTGGCATTTTCTGGGCATTTCTGATCGTTCCGTTGCTGCTCGATATCATCACCTTTATCAGGCTCGATCTGATTCATCTCGTACGCCCCTCAGCCGTATCCGTACCGCTGTTCAAGCAATTCGCAAAATTCGGGATTCCGATCAGCTTTTCCTTTTTTTCATTCTGGCTGCTGTCGCTTTCGGACCGCTATTTGATTGAAATTTATCGGAATACGGCTGAAGTTGGCTTGTATTCAGTCGGCTACACAATCTCGGAAAAAACGCTCAATTTTGCATATATGGTTTTGATGCTCGCTGCCTACCCCATCATCGTTGAGAATTGGGAAAATCATGGCAATGAGCAGACCCAGGCGCTCATCACCGAATTGACCCGGTACTTCATGTTTTTATGTATGCCGATCCTGGTGGTGCTGGTCGTCATTCCCGAACAAATCCTGTTACTGTTTTCGGACAAAAAATTCATCGAAGGTGCCGGCGTATTGCCCTTCATCGCGATCGGTGTGTTTATCAGCGGGCTCACGCAATACGTCATCAAAGGCTGGGAACTCCATCAGAAAAGCGTTAAAATTGCCACGCTTGCGCTGACCGCCGGTTTGACCGATATCCTTCTGAATTTAATCTTGATCCCTCGATTTGGATTTATCGGCGCCGGTATCTCGGCATGCTGCGCGTATTCGGTATATTTTTTGGCGACGGTTTTTTTTGTTCGCAAAGAAATGGCATGGCATCCGCCATACCGAGCCATCGCTACCAATCTGGCGGCTGCAATTGTTTTCGGTTTATTTTTATCGGGAATGGCGATAGTCGTTCAAAACGTGCTGATAACTGCATTTATGATCGTTCCGTTCGGCGTTATTCTGTATTTTCTGATTTTAATTTTGCTGAAAGAAATAACGCGCGATGAAATCCGGAAAGGGTGGCGTCTTATGACTGGTTTGTTGAAAGGTTGACGATGAATTCAGACGCGCTACAACATAGGACAATGCCCGTCAGCACGTTGCTAATGATCGCCGTGCTCGAAATGGTTTTCTTTTTGTTGCTAGCAAAATCGTTCGTCTTCGGGATGGCGTTCGTTGTACTGGTTTCGAGTATGTTTCTGCTCTTCCTATTTCCCGAGGTCGGATTGGTCGCGCCGTTCACAGGCAATATTATTCTCTTTGTTTTTTTCGACACGTTCAAAGTCGATATCACCGCGCCGGTCGTAATCGCCTATTTCGCATTAATGACTCTCGGTGTCGGCTTATATTACGCGAAACGAATGGATCACGCACAGCTCGAATTGGGCACACCCTTCTGGCTGTCCATTTCAATCGGACTGGTGATGATCATCGGACTCGCTTATTCTTCCAATCGTACGTACGGAATTTCAAAAATATTATTTTATTTCATCTACAATGTTCCGTTGCTGGCAGTACCGCTTATTTTCCGGAATGATTTGAAAAAACTGGAGCATCTTCTCGTTTTTGGTTACCTTGTCGGAATTTTCCTGGGTTTGATTTGCCTGTCAATCGAAGGGGAGAGATTGATACAGTACCAGCGGTTCAGCCCCTCGGATAGCGTTAATCCCATTTTTTTAGCTCGCAGTCTCGGTATTTCAGGGCTATGCGCCTTTTTCCTCCTCGTCAAAACCCGTGGAATTTTTCTGAAATTTTTAATATTGGCTTCGCTGCCGATTTTGTTTATCCCCATGATCTGGTCCGGCTCGCGCGCACCGTTCGCCGGCATGATCCTGATTTTATTTCTGTTTTATCTGTTGCAGCCTTCCGAGCCGCTTTTTCGTAAAATCATTGTCAGCTCAATCGGATTAGTCGGAGCGATATTTTTCCTGGCAATCTTCGCCAGCCAGATCGCTGCCCGGCTGGTAACACCCGTGGCGCAAGACACGAGCACCGCATTTCGCTTTATCGCCTGGATTCAGGCGGCGGAACAATTCATGGGCGCGCCACTCACCGGAATCGGCACCGGCAGCTTTTTCCTCGACAACCCGATTATACCATTGATTTATCCGCATAACCTGGCGCTCGAACTCGCGTGCGAACATGGGATCATCGGACTCATTTTAATTTCAGCATTTATTTATATATCAATAAAATCCGGCTTTCAAAATATCAAATATTATGCACAAGCAGAATCGAACCAATATCTGCAACTGAGTATCATGGTGCTGTGCCTGTTTTTCTATTCACTGATGAATTCCATGTTCAGCGGCGATATCACATACAATTACCTGGTTTGGCTCACGGCAGGATTTATCCGGGTGATGCACCTGTCAAAAAATATGAACCAGGTTCAATTTGAAGCGTTGGCAAAATGAAAAATGTTTTGATTGTTGTTCAGGCGTTTCCGCCGCGAGGGGGCGGCGGCGTGATTCGTATGACGAAGTTCGTAAAATATTTGCCTGAATTTGGATGGCATCCCATCGTCCTGACCGTAAAAAATCAAAATCGGCTGATGAACGATGAGTCGCTGTTGACGGAAATACCGCCATCGGTGGAGGTGCATCGACTGCCCACGTTTTTCCCGGATTTCCTGTACCAAAACTATCAACGCACGATTTTGAAAGCAAAATTGGAAGCTAGCATTGGTCAATCCAAACCAGGCGGACTGAAACGGCTTTTGAAACAGGCATATTCGCTTTTTGAGCAGGCGCTGGTTATCCCCGATAATAAAATTTCATGGATACCGCTGGCAATCACCCGGGGCATCCGAATTATTGATCAGCAAAAAATCGATGTCATACTTACCTCGTCCCCCCCACATTCCACGCAGATTATCGGCTATTTTCTGGCGAAACACACCAACAAACCCTGGTGCGCCGATTATCGCGATGAGTGGGTGGGCAATCCGTATTTTGAACCGCGCTTCAAATTTCGCCGAGCCATCGAACGCGACATGGAGTCGTGTTTCATCCATAAAAGCCGGTGTATCATCGCCAACACTGAACAAAGCCGGCAAAATTTTGTTAAAAGGTATACACATCTGGCGCACAAATTCAGCACAATAACCAATGGATTTGATGCGGATGATTTCGACGTTGCGCAAGCTGAAGGACGCGACAACGGAGCGTTCACCATCTCATATATTGGCTCCATCAGCATCAAACGAAATCCGACGGCGTTTTTTTCGGCGCTTTCCGGGCTGTTTCAGGAAAAGCCGGAATTGAAACATAAAATAAAAATCGTGTTTGTCGGTCCGTTTTACGACGCACATCGCAGGCAGCTCAGCCAGCTCGGGATCGAATCGAATATCGAAATCGTTGGCAATATTTCGCACAGGGAAAGCATCCGCTACATGCAGCAAACGGATGCGCTGCTGTTGTTGTTATTGCCAGGCGAAGCCACCGATGGCATCGTTCCCGGGAAGACGTATGAATACCTGCGCGCGAATAAGCCGGTTATGGCGCTGGTGCCAGAGGGATCGGTTTCAAAATTGGTTACCCAAAATAATAAATCAATCGTCGCCGATCCGCTCGATGCAGATGCCATCAAAAGGGCAATTTTACAGCTCTACGAAAATCGGCAGGAAAAATTCGAATCTTCTTTTCCAATCGCTGATTACGATCGCAAATATCTTTGCGGAAAATTAGCTGAAAAGCTGAGCGCACTGAGTGAAAACACCGGATGCTGACTGCCAGAAAAGCAGGGCAATGTTTGTTATTTAGATCGAAATGTCTTAAATTGAAATAGGCAGCTATGCTTTGCACGGGCACAAATTGAACTTTCATGTCATTGCGAGCGAAACGGAGTGCAGCGAAGCAATCCCATGAGGTTAAGCACTGAAAA
>JAFGMA010000386.1 GCA_016927835.1 Candidatus Zhuqueibacterota bacterium
GAAATCCATAAAGGGCTTTCACTCCCGAGCCTCCGAGTGCATCTTATATCACAGCTAAATGAAGCATTGAAATGTTTAATTTATAACAATTCATAGTATATATTTTTATCGTGCTCGCGCAATGGTATAAATCGCCCACATGTCGAGATGATACGTCTTCACTTAAAACTTTATAAATTTCAATTTTGTTCGAAGAGCAGGTTCCAGTTAGAACGGGAAGCCTGCCTTTGTTTCAGCGTGGAACAATGTAAAAAAATGTGACATGATGGGCAGCCGGAGGTATTCATAAATGAGGTAACAACAATAGTTAAATGTTATCTAAAGAAAAAATAAATAATATGATATAGCATGGTTAGTGTTATTCTGTTAGACATATTTCTTTGGCATAATAATTGAAAATGAGAGGTTTAAATTTAATCAAAACGTACAATTGTTCGAATAATATTGTTTACATATAGAAAAAATAATGATTAGTAGCAGAATCGATAATTCATAGCATGAGGAAAGATGTATGCTAAAAAAAGTAAAAATCTTCCTGATAAGAAATGTCTGGTGCATCGTGCTATCGGGCTTTTTGTTTCACAGCATGGGGGATGGCTATTCGCAATCATATCAGTCGAAGAGCGAGGAGTATCTATTCGGTGAGAAAGAAAAGCTGGAAATGATTGTTCATATTTGGGGTGAAGTCAAGGAGCCGGGAGAATATCGTGTGTCCGATAATACTGATGTGTTGGAATTAATTTCAAAAGCCGGCGGACCTACTGAATTTTCAGACTTGAAAGAGGTTATTCTGACCCGCGAAAGATCTCCGTCGCAAGCATCTAAGCGAACAGCAGCCAGTAGTTCGCTGCTGGCAAGCAAAAATGGTGTTGCTCAACCAGATGTCGCAGAAGCACCGGTATTTTTCAACAAGCGCGTTATCAAGCTTAATTTGAAAAGTTATCTTGAAAAAGAGCAAATTGAAGCCTTGCCATTGCTCCAACCGGGCGATGTCATTAGAATTAAGCGCAACTCTTGGTCGCGTTGGCAAACTGCAATTCGAATCGCGTCACAGGTTGCTATTATCGTGCAGGCAGCCTATTACTTCAGCAGAATCTATGAATAGTATCCGGTGCCGGCATTATTCTGGTACCCGGCGGCACCAATTTCATTTTGCACATTGAGTCGATTAAATAAATCTAGTGATAGGGGGAATCATTAGTTTCGTTGTAATAAATATAAATATCACACATAATAGGTTGGAGAAACGATGATTCACTCAGAAAACAAGAAGTTGGAGATACAGTCGCTTTTGGATGCAGTATGGCGAAAAAAGTGGCTCATTCTGATATGCATCGTGTGTGTGCTTACGCCAATTATTATTTACAATCAGATATCCACTCCAGTATACGAGGCAAGCACCTCACTCATCTATGAGCATTATGATGATGCAATGAATACCAGCAAGACATTCCGTCCACTTGATAAGAGCATGATTAACAATGAACTCGAAGAAATCAAAAGCCTGTCAATGGCAGAGGATGTCGTGGAGGCGCTGTCGGATGAAATCATTCAAACATTTCAGATGCCTTCCAAAAAATCGAAAAACTTCAATAGAGAAGCATATCTCTGCAAGCTGGTTAATAAGAGCATAACAGCGGAAAATATTGTAAGTTCGGATGTGGTTGTGATTACAACCCGCGCAAATAATCCTAACACAGGGATGGTACTTGCCCAAACCGTTACCGAGGTATTGAAAAAACGAAATTTAGAATCCCGTTTCGAGTCGATAAGCAATGTACGGCAGTTAATTGAAGATCAACTCGTCAAGTATCACCAGCAGTTACAGGAATCTGAAGAAGCATTGCGCAACTACAAGGAAAAAGGTGAAATCACCTACATCGATGAAGAATCCAGAGAAATCCTGCGCCGAATTACAGAAGCTGAAGTCCTTTATAATAATGCGCGGGCGAATCGAGATGCGGCAGAAAAACGCCTGTCCTATTTTCACGCCAAGCTTACTGAAGAACGTGAAGGATTGCTGCCTTCAATTACCGAGAATACCAGCCCGATGGTGAAGCGCTTGAAGGACGAATTAATCGAACTTCAGATACAGTACACGAAAATAAAAGTCAGAAATTACGAAGAAGACCATCCGATAATGCTGGAGTTGAAATCGCAGATCAATCAGACGAAAGAAAAGCTGATCGATGAAACGCTTAAGCTTGCAAAGGGTGATAATATTATTGATCCACTATCGCAAATGCAGCGATCTATGGAGGAAATCATCAATATTGAGGTGGAGGTGCAGGCGAATCGGGCTCAGGAGATGGCGTTGATGCAGATTCTCGATGAGTATAAAGATATACTCAGCACGATGCCGGAAAAAGAATTAATCCTGGCGAGGCTGATTCGGGATCGCGAGGTGAATAATAAAATCTACACCATGCTCATGGAAAAGCGCGAGGAAGCACGGATTCGCGAAGCGGAAAAATTCGGAAATTGGCGGGTGTTCGATCCGCCTAAAATGCCCCAGGAACCTGTATGGCCCAAGAAATTTCTGAACATCCTTTTGGGAGTTTTCCTGGGTTTTATCATAGGCCTGGGATGGATATTATTCATTGAATCCGTCGATGATCGATTGAAAACTGTCGAACAACTCAAAGACGTCTCGCAGTTGAATATGATTGGCATTATACCAAAATTGAAACGCGGTGTCAATGCTCCGGCAAAAGCAACCGGCTTTCTGAGACTGAAGTCAACCAATGCAGCACTGGCAGGCAAATTGATCTCATATCATAAACCAAAGTCGATGGAAATCGAAGTGTTTAGAGCGCTGCGTACAAATTTGCAATTTTCAGGACTTGGCAAAAAAACGAAATCAATCCTGCTCACCAGTTGTTATCCGGGCGAAGGCAAAACGCTTATCACTGCCAACCTGGGCATTGCGGTAGCCAGCATTGGTATGAAAACGCTCCTCATCGATGCGGATTTACGAAAGCCTACGCTACATGCAATTTTTGATTTGGACCGTAAGCCCGGATTGTCAAATATCATTTTTTCGAATCATCTCACCGCCGATGTTGCGGCGAATGACCAGGATTTGATGCAATACAGCCACGAAGAATTAGCGTTTCAGCAAACAGCAGCAATCAATGAAAATGAAGCAGCGAACAAGGAGGTGTTGAAAGATTATATTTCAAAGAAAAACCTTATTCATCATACGCAAACAGCCGGATTAGATTTGTTGCCTTCAGGTGCCATTCCACCAAATCCAGCCGATGTTTTGGCTTTGCCAATTTTGCGAACGATTATTTCTATATTTGAGGACCATTATGATGTCGTTCTAATTGATTCGCCGCCTATTAATGTCGTGATCGATGCTGGTCTGCTGAGCTCGCATGTGGATGGTGTGCTACTGGTTGCTAAATCGGGAATCAATACCCAAACGAGTATCTTGCGGGCGAAGGAAATGCTTACCAAAACCAGCAGCAATCTATTAGGAATAGTGGCAAATGTTGTTGACGGAGAATTTGAACATACAGATTACTATTCGAATAATGGTCACATTTGATTCTCGATGATTGCCGATATGCCGAATTCGATACATCCAGGGGGAATATGTTAACATGAGTTTATTATTTCTGAAAATGGATAAACATGCAAAAAAATCGATAGCAATCGATAAATTAAATTTTCATGATAGCGACTATTTGAAGCAAAGAATGTATTTGGAAAAACGCAGAGCTGAACGCGGAAGATATTATTTCTCAATTATTTCAATTAGTTGGGAAAGCCATGTCGCCTCAAAACGTTCGAATCACCGGATTGATAGACACAAACAGCAGATGCGCGATTTGGTGGCTGGGCTGTGTCGGAATATCAGGGAAACAGATGTGATCTCAATTTACGATCCTGATCAGGTGATTATTTTGCTTCCGGATACAACATTTGTTCATGCGAACCAGGTTTTCAATCGAATTAAAGACAGTCTGATCCTGGATAAGCCCAAATCCAACGTGAGGGATTTATTTGATTCAGGAAATGTTAGAATTGTAACCTATCCATCTGATTGCAACGGAAACACAGCAGAGAATTCATCTCAAAAAACTAGGCGACTGAGTGATATCGACATTCAGGAATTTATATCCAGAATTCTGAGTCACCATCCTTACCAGATTTTTAAAACCAGCAGCTTGAGAAAATCTGATGCGATACCGAATTCAAGCGGAGATGGTCTTATCCTGGGTCGGGAAAAGAAGTTCCATAGTTTGCTTCCGGATCAATTTCGTTGTTCGCTGAAGTTGTCCATAAAAAGAATTTTGGATTTATGTGGCGCTGCCCTCGGTTTAGCGATAAGCTCACCGCTATTCATCATTATTGCATTTATCATAAAAATTTCGTCGAAGGGTCCGGTTTTCTTCAAACAGCATCGCATTGGATATAAAGGTAAAAAATTTACGATGCTCAAATTTCGTTCGATGCGTGAGGGTTCATCGGAAAAGCCGCATAAAGACTATATTTCAAAGCTCCTCACCGGGAGCCTTGAATCTCAAAATAAACACAAGGTGACAAAATATAAAGAGCAGATAGACCAACGGATTACCGGAATTGGAAAATTACTGAGAAAAACGAGTCTTGATGAATTGCCACAGCTTTTGAATGTGCTTTGGGGGGATATGAGTTTGGTTGGACCCCGACCCCACCCGGTATACGAAGTTGAGCTTTATCAAAATTGGCAATTTCGCAGGTTATTGATCAAGCCGGGGCTCACCGGTTATTCTAAAATTAAATTAAGATGTACCCCTGAAGATTATAATGAAGCGATGCGCTATGACCTGCGTTATGTGGAGCAGTGGTCATTCAGTCAAGATATTAAAATATTATTGCTAACAATTCCATCACTATTTTCTGCAAATGGTGCATATTGATTGCTGTTGATTATGCTGTTGTGGATGGTATTAAATGGTAATTAGGCGTGCCGAAAAATTAGTTGCTGACGGAATAAATTCAATCAACAGCATCATGTATTGCCTTTTGAGGAAATAGCTCCTCATACGCTTCAAGGATGTACATCGAAGTTTACTCTATAGCTTTCAAATTTCTGCAACAAATACGATTTCACTGCATGCGAGCTTTATCGCTTCTGTTTCAGTGGCTGCGTCAAGTCAGGATTTGCATTTAAATTCACCAGGCTGGATGAAAAATGATCGGCAGCAACAATCCTGGGAGGCAGTTGAGTTGTGCGATTCAGTCTACGCAGGTGTTGGAATATCTTCAAAGACGATGATGATTGCTTGAAAAATATTTTTGTCCATTTTCGATTTATCTCGAAAAGGAGAAATCGTTTTTTTGAATGGTTACCAATGTTTTGAGCATATTCATTATTTAAAACTGATAAAGGAATGAAATAATGACGTTTAAAGGGAAAAGAGTGCTTGTTACCGGCGGTGCGGGTTTTGTGGGCTCAAACCTGGTTGATCTATTGGTTGAACGCGAAGCCTCGGTCATTGTATTGGATGATTTATTTACGGGAAACCTGAATAACATACAGAATTACGATTCGGTCGAATTTGTAAAGGGAAGTGTTACCGACAGGCAACTTACAAACAAGCTGGTGAAAGAAGCCGATTATGTATTCCACCTTGCTGTGCGCAATATTATAGTCTCCACGCAACAGCCAGAAATGGATTTCGAAGCAAATGCCAGGGGTACTTTCAACATTTTGCTGGCAGCGAAAGAGTATGGCATCCAGCGAGTCATTTATACGTCATCTGCATCTATCTATGGCAATCCGCGCTATCTGCCGATCAATGAAGATGATAATATCAGCATATTGAATCCGTATGCCGCCAGCAAATTCACCGGTGAAAGCTATTGTTTTGCGTACTATGAAATGTTCGACGTCCCGATTTCTGTGGTCAGATATTCCAACGTATACGGTATTCGCCAAAATCCCGGGAATCCGTATTGCGGGGTGATTTCGAAATTTTTCGATTCCGCGCTAAAAGGCGAACCCATACTCATTCACGGCGATGGCGAGCAAACGCGCGATTTCACTTATGTGGGTGATGCAGTCGATGCGACAATGCTGGCTGCGCTTTCGCCCAAGGCTGAAGGTCAGGTTTTCAACGTAGGATCGGGCAAGGAAACGACTATTAATGATCTTGCGCAAATGATAAATCATCTTTGTGGTGCTCGCTCGAAAATCATTCATATCGATCGACGGGACATCGATAATATCAGACGCCGGGTTATGAATATCGAGAAAATACGCCATTTCCTCAGGTGGGTTCCGACAATTAATCAATCGGAAGGGCTTCAAAAAACGTACGAATGGCTGCAAAAAGATAGCGAACGCCGTCGTTTTGTTGCCTAGCTATCATTTGAAATTAACTGGATGTCAGCAATTTAACACTTCAAATAAGAAAGTGATATGCAAATTTGGGTTGATATTTGTCATACCCCCCATGTTCTTTTAATGGCACCACTAATCCGTGAGTTCGAAAGAAGGGGGCATTTCGTCCGCATTACGGCTAGAGACTGTTTTCAAACTTGTGAGTTGTTGGATTTGCACCATTTGAAATACCAGGTTGTCGGTAAACATTACGGCGGAAATAAATTTCTTAAAAGCTATGGGCTTCTGGCGCGAACCTTCCAACTCATCCTTTTTGCACGAAAATATCAATTTAAATTGTCGTTCTCTTCGGGATCGCCGTATCAAGCTTTCGCATCCTTTGTTCTGCGAATTGCGCATATTGCGATCAATGATTACGAGCAATCATCGGTATTTTCACTGATTCGGAAAATTGCTCATCGCTTGATGTTTCCCAAATATATCTCGGATGAGTCCCTCGAACGAAAGGGAATTGATATAAAAAAAGTCATCAAATTCAATGGGCTCAAAGAAGAAATATATCTGGCGGACTTCAAGCCGGATCCCTCTGTAATTGAAGCGCTTAAAATGAATCCCGAACGAAGCATCATTATCGGATTCAGGTCATCCGCCAATGAAGCGCATTATCACAATCCGAAAAGTGAACTGCTGATGATGAAAATTTTGGATTTTTTGAA
>JAFGMA010000387.1 GCA_016927835.1 Candidatus Zhuqueibacterota bacterium
ACGCAGTGGAGCGAAGCAATCTCTATGTTTACAGTAAGTTATGAGATTGCTTCGTCGCTCGTACCTTGCTACTCGCAATGACAAACTGATGTTACTTTTTAACCCTTAACGAGTATATCTCAATTTTCGTGCATTCCCTCGCTATAAGCCCTTGTTCATCGCACCGTTCGGCTGAAAAAAAGCATTTTTATGAGCATCCTGAAAAAAACGCAGACATCCCAAAATTTCAATCATCACAATCGATCCGATCCGAAACATCACCCATTCGAAGAAACAGACTGATACTCACATCTTAAATTACGATTTGTTAAAAACGATAAAAATTTTTGTTGACATTTTACATTTTTTTTATAAATTTGTTATTGAGAATCATTGCTATTCAGAACGTGGTTTATGCCCACTAAATACACGAAAAGACACAAAATAAGTAATAGTGTTCTGTGTGTTTCGTGGGCTGAATAATTGCCAAAATTCATATCTCACATTCGAACAAAAGCATTTTTAACGCTTTAATAGATAGAAACAAGCTATTCAAGCACATCAATCACGAGTCCCGCAGCGATCAACACCCTGACTGAGTCGAAGCGTCATCCGGAAGCTAAAAATAATTTTGAGCAGTCGCCAATTTATTCAAACCTAGTCGGCATAGTTGATGAAAGCCATCATCCGATCGGCGATCATGAAATGGTATTCACAGGAGGCACAAAACACCGGCGTTCGCGTTTCAGCGCGAAAAATGAAATTGCCGGTTGCACCACAAATCCGACAGCTTAACCAATAACAACAGGTTAACTATGAGTGATCCGAAAAAAATTTTAATCCTGGCGGCAAATCCGAGAAACACCAAACGGTTGCGCCTGGATGAAGAGGTTCGCGAAATTGAAGAAGGTTTGCGTCTGTCAGAGAGACGCGACTTGTTTGATATTCAAAAAAAAGAAGCCGTTCGCATCAGAGATTTGCGTCGTGCATTGCTGAATATTGAACCGAATATTGTGCATTTCTGCGGACATAGCGATACCAACGGTATCATACTGGAAGACAAAACTGGCAAAGCTGTGCAAGTCTCCGCGGAAGCGTTGGCTGATTTGTTCGAGCTTTGTTCCCATCATGTTGAATGTGTGATTCTGAATGCGTGTTATCCTGAATTTCAGGCTGCTGCCCTCAATCTCCACATTAAATACGTCATCGGGATGCAGCAGGAAATTGGTGATAAAGCCGCCATCGAATTCGCAGTCGGCTTTTACGACGCGCTGGGTGCCGGCAAATCCATTGAAACCGCTTTCAAGTTTGGGTGCAGTGCGATCCAAATGAAAAACATTCCCGAACACCTCACGCCGGTATTGAAAATCAAACCTGACAGCGAAGACCAGCCACAACCGCCCGATGCAACAAGCGCACCCGCACCAAAGGACACCCGGATTTTCATCAGTTACAAATGCGATGTTGAGCCGGATGAGGGCGTAGCGGCGGCAGTCACTTCAGCACTCGAACAGAAAGGCTATAGCGTTTTCATCGATAAAAATATGCCTGTAGGCGTGGAATGGGGTAAGCGTATCGATGAGGAACTGAAAAGAGCCGATTTTTTCATCCCCCTGCTTTCGGAAATCTCCCTTCAGAGCGAAATGCTCAAAGGAGAGATCGAAATTGCGAGTTATCTGGCACGGGAAAATAACGAACGCCCCGGAATACTGCCGGTTCGATTGAAATTTGAGGCGCCGTTTCCTTACCCGGTTAATGTTTACTTGAATCGGATCAACTGGACCCGGTGGGATGATCCGGCGGATACACCGCGCCTGATCGATGAACTCGTCGGTGCTATTTCCGGGTCGCCGCTGCCGCACACCCGATCGCCTCAACTTGAGAAGGTTAAACCTGAAGAAATCCAGGCGCCGATGTATGCCGCTCAACCGCTGAACCTGGAAATGCCGGAAGGAACGATCGATCCGGAATCGAAATTTTATGTTGAGCGCGATAGCGACCGCGTCGGGATGGAAGCCATTAAAAAGAGAGGCGTCACCATCACCATCAAGGCGCCGCGACAGATGGGGAAAAGCTCGTTGCTGATGCGTCTCAACCAGGCAGCCCGGGATGCAAAAAAACGTGTGGTATTCATCGATTTTCAGTTATTCGACAAATCGGCGCTGGAGGATGCGGATACCTTTCACCGCCAATTATGCTCGATTCTGACGGATGAACTGGAACTGGATGACGCAGTGGATGAATTCTGGAAAAGCAAACTGGGCAACAGCATGCTTTGTACGCGCTACATGCAGCGCCATATTTTAAAGCAGGTGCCCCAACAGCTTGTGCTGGCGATGGACGAGGTGGAAACCCTGTTCGATACGGAGTTTCGGTCGGACTTTTTCGGCATGCTGCGAAGCTGGCACAATCAGCGCGTCGCCGGCTCGGTCTGGAAGCGGCTCGATCTGGCGCTCATCACCTCCACCGAACCGTACCAGCTCATTGAAAATCTGAATCAGTCGCCCTTCAATGTCGGGGAGGTTATTTCGCTGAAAGATTTCAGCGCCGCCAATATCGCCGCCCTCAACCAACTGCACGAACACCCTTCGATGCGCAGCGGGAAGCCCGGTTGATGAATCTGCTGCACGGTCACCCCTACCTGGTGCGCCGGGCGCTGTACCTGGTTGCCAGCAAACGGCTTTCCGCGGACCAGCTTTTCAGCGAAGCTACCGATGATCGCGGTCCGTTCGGCGATCATCTGCGTTACCACCTCTTCCGGATTTACGATAACACCGCCCTGGTGGAACGTATGCGCCAGATCATCAAACATCACACGTCGCCTGATGACTGGACCTTTCGCCGGCTGGAAGGCTGCGGACTGGTGCGGAAGGAGGGCAACGCCGCGGTTCCCCGCTGCGCGCTGTACGAATCCTATTTCAGGGAGCGGCTGAATGGCTGATAAAACCATGTACACCGTGGGCGGAACCGTGCAGGCGGGAACCGGCGTCTACATCCCGCGCAAAGCCGATGAGGACTTGCTCGCCCTGTGCCGCGAAAGCAAATTCACCTACATCCTCACCCCGCGCCAGATGGGCAAATCCAGCCTGATGATGCGCACCGCCGAACGCTTGCGACAGCAAGGCGTAGCAGCGGTGACCATCGATCTGTCACTCATGGGATCGAATCTCTCTGCCGAAGAATGGTACCTGGGCATCCTGACCATCATCGGGGATAAGCTGGATTTGGAAACCGATGCGATTAACTGGTGGCAGCAGCAACAGCACATGGGCATCACCCAACGGTTGACGCTGTATTTTCAAACCGTTCTGCTGCGGGAATTCGAAAAACAGGTGGTTATCTTCATCGATGAGATCGATACCACCCTCGGATTGCCCTTCACCGATGACTTTTTCATCGCCATCCGCTACCTGTACAATGCCCGCGCCGCCAATCCCGAATTCAAGCGCCTGTCCTTCGTCCTCATCGGTGTGGCAACGCCCGGGGATTTGATCGCCGATCCCCAGCGCACCCCGTTCAATATCGGGCAGCGCGTGGATTTGACCGATTTCACGGCGGAAGAGGCGCTGCCGTTTGCCCGTGGACTGGGGCTGCCGCCGGAAAAAGCGCAACCGGTGCTGAGCCGGATTCTGGAATGGACCGGCGGTCACCCCTATCTCACCCAGCGGCTGTGCGCGGCGATTGCGTCTCAAGCCGGCGACGACTGGTCGGAAGACCGCATTGCCGGCGCCGTGCACAGCACCTTTTTCGACCAGACCAGTGAACTGGACAATAACCTGCAATTCGTGCGCGATATGCTGACCCGGCGCGCGCCCAAAGGCACCGAACGCGAGGTGCTGCTCACGTATCAACAAATTTACCGCGACAAAACGCCGGTGAAAGATGAAGAGCAATCGCTGGCGAAAAACCACCTGAAGCTTTCGGGCATTGTCAAACGGCAGAACCAGTTCCTGCTGTTGCGCAATCCGATTTACCGGGAGGTTTTCAACGCGCAGTGGATCAAGGAGCATTTGCCAACAAACTGGGTAAGGCGCTTGCGGCGTCTCCTGGTTGCACTTGGGACTAGCCTGGTGATCATTATCATATTAATTTTGATAACATCCTGGGCATTGGAAAGCAAATCTGAAGCAGTACGACAACAGGGAATTGCAGAAGAAGCGAAAAATGATGCCATTCAAGCGCGCGACCTGGCAGAGGATAGCTCGCGGGTTGCCATGGAGCAAAGAGCCATTGCGTTGGAAGAACAGGCTAAAGCGATAGACGCAGCCGAAGAAGCGCAGAAACAACGACGAATTGCGGAGCAAAGGCGACGGGAAGTGTTGCGTCAGAAAGCAATCGCAGATTCGAATGTGGTGCTGGCAAATGCGGCGCGAGATTCGGTAAAGCAGCAATACTACCACGCCAATTACCTGCTCGCGAAGCTGCTCGAAGAGAAAGCCGCAACCGCGTTGCAGGATGCCATTAAAACGCACCGGAACAGCGATTACCAACGAACCTGGCAGTATACGCTGGCAGCGCTGAACCAGGATGTGCGTCCCGGACAACGCCAGGCGATTTCCCCGGCTAAACTATTATCACCGGACATGCAGTCCCGGGCTTTTCCTGAAAGATGGTGTTCAACCAGACGTTATCCAAAAGCGCATAGTGTTGCCTTCAGTCCCGACGGCAAACGGCTTGCCTCGGGCTC
>JAFGMA010000388.1 GCA_016927835.1 Candidatus Zhuqueibacterota bacterium
ATTTACATTTGAAAGGCGATTTCCGTCCGGGACAGAGCTACAATGTCACCATTAAAAAGAACCTGCCTGCAAATAATCTGTCAGTACTCGAGACAGAATTCTCGCAGCAGGTAAATATCGAAAATCTGCCACCCAGCATCAAATTCACCGAAACCGGCATCTATCTGCCGCGGAAAGGAAATCGCCTGCTCGGGGTTGAAACGGTTAATGTCGAAAAAATCCAGGTTGAAATTTCCAAAATTTATCCGAATAATCTCGTCCATTTTTTGAATATCACCAGCGGTTATTATTATGATTTCGAATACACACCCGGTGCTCAATACCTCGGCAAAAAACTTCAACGGGAGGAAATAGCGATCACCAGCGAAACCAATGAACCGCTCATTACAGCCATCGATTTGGGTAAATTTGTGGAGCAAAAACACCAGGGCGTTTTCAGAATCGTTGTGCGCGATGCAACTTATCGCTGGCGGATGGATGATAAATGGGTCATGGCGACGGACATGGGATTGTTGGCGCACAAGGGCGAGAGCGAAGTCATCGCCTGGGTGAATTCTATTTCATCGCTTAATCCGTATGCCGATGTCGAAGTCACCTTGATGAGCTATACCAACCAGGTTATCGCCACCGGAACTACAAATTCCAGCGGAATGGTTGTTTTCAGCAACCTGAAAAACCTTTTAAAGGAATTTGAACCCCTTGCGCTTATCGCCAGAAAAGGTGACGACTTGACTTACCTCAAATTTCCGGATTGTCAGCTCGCTACCTCCGATTTTGATGTTGACGGTCGCCCTTACCTGCTTGACGGATTCGAAGCCTACCTGTATTCCGAACGCGGCGTTTATCGACCAGGTGAAAACGTCAATATCGCGGCGATTGTTCGTGGCAAAGAGCTTTCGATGCCGGGAAGTTTTCCGGTCAAACTCGAGGTGCTCGGACCGGATAATCGAATATTCGAAGAATTTCGCGGCAGCCTGAGTGGCGGTGGTGCGTGCGAATTTCAATTGGCGATTCCGGCGTACGCACAAACCGGCAGTTACCTCGCCAGGTTAATGGTGACTGATGATCAGGAAATCGGCAGGGTGAAATTCAATGTCGAGGAATTTGTGCCCGATCGAATTAAGGTAAGCGTCATCCCTGAAAAGCAATCCTGTCGAACCGGTGAAACCACGATCATCGACGTAAAAGCCGTCAATCTTTTTGGTCCGCCGGCTGCCGGAAGAAAAGCCGAAGCTGAATGCGAGATAAAAGCCGTTTCGTTCGCATCGCCCAAATACAAATCCTATACATTCGGTGATAGCAGGCGAGAATTTGATAAAATGCAAGTGAAGCTGGGCGAAACCACGCTGGATTCAACCGGTACCTGCCAGTTCCAGTTGGTCATTCCCGATCAAATTCGTCCGCCTTCAGCTTTGCGGGGCGTTATCATGGCAACGGTTAGCGAACCGGGAGGGCGCGCTGTCAGCGCCTATGAAACCATTGATATTCATCCTTATCCGCTGTACCTCGGTTTGCGGCGCGATGCCGAAGGCTATGCTGAACCCGGGAAAAAAGCGCTTTTTCATTATGTTGTACTCGACAATTCAGGAAATGAAATCGATCTGCAGCGTCTGAATGTCTCCGTTTTCAAAGTGGTATGGCATTCAATATTGAAACAGGATAATCTCGGACACTATCGCTATGTTTCGGAGAGTACCAACGAGCAAATTGAATCGTTTTCGATTCCCAATGCGTCTTCGAAAGGACAATTTTCATTTCAGCCGCAAGAATATGGTGAATATCTCGTTATATTAACGCACCCCGATTCGGATATGCGCACGTCCCTCTCGTTCTATGCATCGGGATGGGGATTTGCACCCTGGGCGATGACGCATCCGGAAAGGATCGAACTCGAATTCGATCAAAAGCTCTATAAACCGGGTTCCACCGCTCGAGTTCTGGTAAAGGCACCATTTGCGGGGAAATTGATCCTTTGTGTCGAGCGCGAAAAAATGTTGTTCCACAAAATGATGGATATGAAAGAGAATACTGCCACAATTGAAATTCCGGTGGAGAGTGCTTATAAACCGAATGTATATGTGACGGCGACGTTGATTCGATCGATCTCCTCCCTGGAAAAGCACGCGCCGGTCCGCGCTTTCGGAACAGCACCGCTGCGAGTCGATTGCAGCGCAAATTTCATTCGATTGGCGCTGAATGCGCCCACTGAAGTTCGCCCCAAGAAAAATCTGGAAATAGAAATCGAGGCGATTGATCCTGTCACCGACGCGTATGTTACGATTGCTGCCGTGGACGAAGGCATTTGCCAGTTGACGGAATTCAAGTCGCCCAATCCGTTTGATTATTTTTACGCGAAAAAGCAGCTCCAGACAAATACCTATGACATTTACAACGAAATTTTACCCGAACTCGAAACCAGCAGTATCAACAGCCACGCAGCCGGGGGGCGATTCGCCGGCGTTCGAAAAAAACATCTGACGCCTGTGGATGCAAAGCGCGTCAAACCCGTCTCGTTGTGGTCGGGGATGGTGCACCTGGGAGCGAATCGCAAGCGAAAAGTCAGCTTCAGTATTCCTGAATTCAATGGCAGCCTGCGGTTGATGGCGGTGGCGTTCGATGGATCGAATTTTGGCGCCGGAACCCGGAATATCACTGTGAGAGGTCCAATTGTCCTGACGCCTACTTTCCCGCGATTCCTTGCCGGCAACGATCTCTTCCTCATCCCGGTATCCGTATTCAACGGAACCGGGAGCTCCGCTTCGTTTACGGTTTCGCTGTCAGCGGAAGGTCCTGTGGATATTCTGAGCAAGCCGGAGGCGTCCCTGAATCTGAAAAACAATTCCGAAGATATCGTTTATTTCAAAGCCAAAGCCAAACGCGGCATGGGCAAAATAAAATTCAAAGTGCTGGCAAAAGGCGGCGGTGAAGCGACTGAATCAGAGGTGGAGATTCCGCTGCGACCGCCGGTGCCACCGGTCACGCTGACTGGAAGCGGCATTATCACCGTCGATAAATCGGCAGCATTGAAATTACCATCCGACTGGATTCCCGGAACCCAGGAATACCAACTCACCTTGTCAGCTTTTCCAACGGTGAGGTTTGCCGGCAGCCTTCAATATTTATTGCAATATCCTTACGGCTGTATCGAGCAAACAACCTCGCGGTGCTTTCCGCTGCTGTATTTCGCAGATCTGGCAAAGCTGTCGGAACCGGGCATGTTCCGGGGGAATACGCCGGATTACTACGTTGAGGAGGGTATCCAAAAGATTCAGACAATGCAATTACCCTCAGGCGGCTTCAGCTATTGGCACAACAGTGCGGATGAAAGCAAATGGGGAAGCATTTACGCGAGCCACTTTCTCGTGGAAGCCCGCAAAGCCGGCTACGCCGTATCTCCGCGCGTGTATGCGCATTTTATTGAATATCTTAAAAATCTGGCGAGGACGACATTCAGCGAATCCTATTATCTTGCCGATCAAGTATATGCCCTGTATGTGCTGGCTCTGGCTGGAAATCCGGACCGAAGCACGATGATTTATATGAAAAATAATCGCTTATCAGAACTATCGCTAGCCAGTCGAATGCACTTAGCCGGGGCGTTTGGCTTTTCAGGCGATACCGAAGCCGCCACCGCCTTGATGCCGGTCAATATTCAGCCCCAGACTGTGCCCCGTGAAACCGGCGGGCATTTCGATTCATCTGTTCGCACAAACGCCATCATTCTGGATATCCTTTCGGAGTTCGCGCCTAATAACACCTCAATCCCGGTGCTGACGAAATGGCTGGTTCAATCGGCTGATGCCGGGCGTTGGTACACTACGCAGGAAAATGCATTTGCCTTCCTGGCGCTGGGAAAGGTGATGAAACGAAAAAAAGATGATAACTTCAAAGGTCGTATCTTAATGAACGGCGAACCGTATGAGGCATTCGGAATGGATAGTAAAGTGCTCGAGGCAGCGGATCTGGGAGGGAAACACCTGGAAATGTCTATCGAGGGCAAAGGAACGTGTTATTACTACTGGCAGGCATCCGGTCTCCCGGCAGAGGATAATATTGAGCTGTTTGATAAGGGCATCAAAATAAGGCGCAGTTTCGTTGACCGAAACGGTGAAGCGTTGAATTATCAAAATATTCAGCAAGGCGATCTGATTGTCGCTGAAATAAAAATGAGCGCACTCGACCAAAAACTGGAAAATGTGATTATCGCCGATCTGCTGCCCGCTGGTTTCGAAATCGAAAATCCGCGGCTTGAATCGAGGGCAGATGTTCCGTGGATTAAAAAACAGTCTTTCGATCCCGATTATATGGATATCCGAGACGATCGCCTGCTGTTATTTGTCAGCTTGCCGGAACGCAGCGAAAGAACGTTTTATTACGCGCTGCGGGCAGTAACAGCCGGCGAGTTCATTTTGCCGCCCATAAAAGCCGAAGCGATGTATGATCCGGTTTATACCAGTATTTCATCAAGCGGTTTGATTAAAATAAAATGACTGGATTAGTCGAATCGGGGTGAGATTTTCCCCTTAGTTCCTGGGTTCCCAAACTCCCGCTTGGGAACCCACGGGGCACTGTAAACGATGAAAAGAACCAATATCTGACGTATTGCAGTTCACCAAAAAATCCGCTTGACATTCTCAATAAATCTTGCTTTATTTAAAACGTTCGAATTAAACCACTTCATATCATTAACCTGAGCAAAAACTTAAATCGTTTGGAGGGAAGCATGATGAATCGACGAATCGTTGCCAGCGTGATCTTTCTGATGTGCTGTACCTTGTTCCTGATCCCCGGGTGTGAAAAGAAGCAAGAGCAAGTGGCGGAAAAAGCACAGGAAGGATGGGTCTCACTCTTCAACGGGAAAGACCTGACCGGATGGATTGTCATGGGCGAGAAAAAGGATGGATTCATCGTCGAAGATGGCGCCATCAAGTGGAATGGCAGAGGCGGCTGGTGGCTGCGGTCGGAAAAAGAGTATGGGAACTTCATTCTCGATCTGGAATATAAAGTTGATCCGGGCGCAAATAGCGGTATCTTCATTCGCTGCGCCGAAGAAGGCGACCCACCCTATACCGGCTTTGAAATTCAGGTTCTGGATTCCTATGGTCAGGAAGCCGGACTGCATACCGCGGGATCGATTTACGATGTAATCGCGCCATCGAAAGAAATGTCGAAACCAGCCGGGGAATGGAACCAGGTAACCATCACCTGCAATGGCTCTCTCGTCGATGTCGCCATGAACGGAGAGAAAATCATCACCTCGGATTTCAGCAAATTGACCGATCCTATCGGAAAGTTTTCCACGCCGTATGCCGAGCTGCCGCTAAAAGGCTATATCGGATTTCAGGATCACGGTAACCCTGTTTATTACAGAAATATTCGTATCAAAGAATTACCAGAATAACATGGAGGAATATGTATGAGTAAATTAACAAATTGTTGTTTGATAATACTGGTGGGCATATTTATGATTTCTGATAGTCACTCACAAACTCGCGAACGATCTGAGGTTCCGGTGGAAGATACCTGGAAGCTGACGGATCTGTATGCATCGAACGCTGACTGGCGTGCGGCAAAGGATAATCTGGCGGCGCGGCTGGGCGAATTTCCACAGTACCAGGGAAAATTGGCGGAATCACCCGCCCAACTGCTGGCATGTCTCAATCTCATGAGTGATCTTCATCGGGAATACAGCCGTCTCATGAGTTACGCGAGTATGCGATCGGATCAGGACATGCGCGATTCCGAGGCTCTCGGGATGAAACAGGAGCTGGGGCAACTCGGGACGACGTTCCGCACGGCATCGTCATTTATCGAGCCGGAAATCGTGGCAATGGATAAGAAAACCCTTGAAAAATTCATCGCGGATAATTCGGAACTGGGCGTTTATAAAATGTTCCTGAATGATATTCAGCGCCGCAAAGCCCATAAGCTGTCCGAAAAAGAAGAGAAAATATTGGCAGAATCCAGCCTGATGGCAGATTCACCTTACTCGATTTACAGCATCTTTTCCAATGCAGAGCTGCCGTATCCTGAAATTAAATTGAGCAATGGTGAAACCGCGCTGATCAACCAGGCGGGCTATACGCGCTATCGTGCGATGCCCAACCGCCAGGATCGCGAGGCGGTGTTCCAGGCGTTTTTCGGAACGCTCGATAAATTTCAGCGCACCCTGGGAACGCAACTGTATTCCAATGTGAAAAAGGACATGTTTTACGCCCGCACGCGCGGCTATAAATCGTGTCTCGAAAGCGCACTGGATGAAAACAATATCCCGGTCGAAGTTTACCTGGCGCTGATTAAAAATGTGAACGAAAATCTGGATACCTTCCATCGTTATCTGGCGCTAAAAAAACGCCTGCTGGGTGTTGAGACGCTCAAATATCACGATCTTTACACGTCGGTCGTCGAAGGCATCGACTTGCAGTATTCGATCGAAGATGCAAAAAAGATGACGCTGGAGGCGATGAAGCCGCTGGGAAAAGCGTACGAAAAAGCGTTGAAAGAAGGCTTTGCGAACCGGTGGATCGATGTGTATCCCACGCCCGGAAAGCGTTCAGGCGCATATTCCAATGGCAGCGCTTATGATGTGCATCCTTACATCTTGTTGAATTTCAACGGATTGTACGATGACGTGAGCACGCTCGCACACGAGATCGGGCATTCCCTGCACAGCTATTTTTCCAATAAAACGCAGCCCTATCCGCTGTCCGACTACCCGATCTTCGTGGCGGAGGTTGCCTCAACATTCAACGAGGCGCTGCTGATTCGCAAGCAACTGGAAAAAATCAAGGACGATGCGATTCGAATGTCCTTGCTGATGAATTATCTCGACGGCATCAAAGGCACTGTTTTCCGGCAGACCCAGTTTGCGGAATTTGAGCTGCGAATCCATGAAAAAGCCGAACGCGGTGAACCGCTCACCGGCGATGAATTGACCAAACTGTACGCGGATATCGTGAAGCGCTATTACGGTCATGACAAAGGCGTATGTCTCGTGCCGGAAGCGTATACGGTCGAATGGGCATACATCCCGCATTTTTATTATAATTTCTATGTGTACCAGTACGCCACGTCTTTCACGGCGTCGACAGCACTGGCGGAAAAAGTGCTCGCCAAAGAAAAGGGCGCGGTTGAGAAGTATATTCAATTCATCTCTTCCGGCGGCTCGAAATACCCGATTGATCTGTTGAAAGTGGCAGGAGTCGATCTCACCACATCCGAACCATTCCAGAAAACCATGGTCGCCATGAATCGCGCGATGGATGAGATTGAAGCTATTTTGGATAAGCCGGGGAAATGAGGAAAACGAAAAAGCTAACCTTTTTTAAAAGGTTAGCTTTTGTATTTGCATTCCGGAGTGCATCGCCTTTATGCGATGCGTGTGTGTGACAAATATACGTGCAATGCCCTCATGGAATATACCGCGGCGCATAAAGGCGCCGCACTCCTGTTTTAAAAATCGTCAATATCGTTGTAGTAGGTAATTGTCCCTGGCTTGTATTGCAGAAACGCTTTCCTCAATTTCTCTTCTTCTTCCTTCTTTCGGATATGGAAACTCGAATGGGCGTAGTCATTCAAATTCTCTACATAACCATGCTTCACAGGATTGTATAAAATATAAGTGGCTGTTTCAAAATAATGCGTTTCATTACGGATACAGCTGTCCCAGTATTGGTACCAGAAAGGCGCTACATCCAGATCGAGCAATTTTTTTATATGAAATGCACTGGTTTTGTGCAATGTATTGATGAATCGCGGGATGTCGGCGGCTTCAATGACTTTTGCCAGAAAGTGATAATGATTTTCCAGCACCACCCATTCGATGAGTTCCCAGTGATATTTTGAGATAAACTGAAACAGGTATTTCAGGAATATTGCTCTAGCTTCGGAGGTGGACAGGTATCGTTTTTTCTGATAAACCGCGCCGGTGAAAAAATAAAAGGAATCATTGAGGAACCAGTGGGTTGGGGCGTGTTCGTATTTTTTGATAATTAAGCTCATCGTGATTTCCCGTTTTATTTTTTGCATTGTTTGCGATTGGAGTGCATTCCCTTTATGGAATGCGTTAAAGGATTTTTTGTTAAAAAAAGGACTTGTTTTCTATGTTTTGTAACCCCGCGGCGCATAAAGGCGCCGCACTCACTCCGTGCAAACAACTCGTATTGCTCACAGGTAAAGCCGGATAACTACCAACTGACTACGGGACGAACACCAGGCGGAAGCCGACAGAGTAGGAGCGGCCATCCGGGTGGAAGCTGTGACGGCGCGCGGAACGGCAATACTGCGCATCGTTGCCCCAGCACCCGCCGCGCAACACACGGCGCGAACCTTTCGGCGGACCCGTCGGATTTTCGCCCGGGCTCTGGCTGTAATAATCGTCGCTATACCAATCGGCGCACCATTCATAGACATTCCCGCTCATATCATACAGCCCCAGTTCGTTGGGTTGTTTCGCTCCCACAGGATGAGTTCTGCAATTGTTCGCCAAAATTCTATCAATGTCCCATTCACCATCCAATCGCTTATCACCGGAATTTTCCCAATACCATGCCACGTCGTCAATATGATGGCTGCCGCTGTATGTATATCCTTTGCTTTTGTTACCGCCGCGGGCGGCATACTCCCACTCGGCTTCGGTGGGCAGGCGGCAGCCCAGCCAGCGGCAGAATGTGAAGGCTTCGTACCAGTTAACATAAATGACCGGCTGGTCGTCTTCGCGGGAATAGTTATCCCGCCGTTCGCGATGATCCGGATCGAATTGTTCGTACAACTTGTTGGTCACCTGAAACCGGCTGATTGAAAATGCATCGACATACACCTGGTGAATTGGTTTTTCGGCATCATCCACATTGCTGCCCATGTTAAATTTTCCCCCGGCAACCTGAACCATGTCCTTTTCAACATATTTTTTATAGTGCTGCTCCGCGCCCTGGTCCAGCTTCTGGTGCACGATTCGCACTGATTCCGCCGTATTGATGTCTTCCAGAATCTGTACGCCCCAATATATCACCTCGCCGTTGTTCTCCAAGTGAAATAATTCCCGCAGGGTTTCGATGATTTTGGCTGGCTCCGCAATTTTCTCAGGCAGACCTTTCACCAGTTCAACCCGCTCCTCCACGTCTGCCTGATGCAGCAGATCCTTGATTAATTCCGGCTCCACCACCTGCGCCATGTCCGGATAGCACCGCAGCGCCAGGGCGCGGTCTTGCTGCCAGACCTTTTCCAGAAATCGCGTACCTTCCTCTTTGCCTTGCGCTGTCGGTTTTATCTGGGCGGCGTACAGCCGAATGGGTTCTTCCCAATGGCTTTCCGTGGCGCGAGAGAGCACAGTTTCCTGGGTCTCGGTGCGCCGCATTTTGCGGGCAACATAATATTCATAAAAGGTGCGGTGGACGAACAAATGGTCATCTTCACTCTGCTGCAGCAAGCCGCTGTTTTCCCTGATTTCGCGGAGAATATTTTCCTCGTTTTCCTTGCGCTCCATTTCGGCAAGGGTTCGCGCGACACAGTCGATGAGGGGATCGTAGGGAAATTCATCGGCTCCCCCGCAGAAAAAGTGGTACGCAGCATCTTCAAGGACGCGTTCTTTCAATTGCCTGGTGAACAGGTTCACTTTCGGGATTTGGCGCTCATCGTAAAGCGTTAGCAGGGTTACGGTGCTTTTTTTATACAGATCAATCCGACGCTCAGGCAGACGTTTATCCTTCTCGAATATGAAACAAATAATGGATAGCAGGAATGGGTTCTGCGCCAGTTCCGAAATTCGTTCCTTCTCTTTAATGCGTTGCGCCAGATCGGTTTTCTCATCGAACCATTTTTTTACGAAGCGCTCGATTTCAGCGAATGGGAGTTTGTCAATTTCGAAAATATGGTACGGAACCTCCTCGCTTTGAAATCCGGCTTTACGCGAGGTGATAATCACCCGGCACTCGCGATGGGAGCAAATAAACGCCCGGATTCTCTCTGTCACGGAATTATAATCCCCGCGATTCACCTCGTCGAGACCATCGAGTAAAATGAGCGCCTTGCCGGTTTGCATGGCAGTCTGTGCCAGTTTCTGCATGGCGCTATCATTGATATAATTTGCGGCTTTAGCCAGCACGTAGGCTTCCAGCGGCTCGTGCTGTTTGCTGAAATTCGCCAGTTTCACGAAAATGGGTAATGAGCCGTCGGGATTTTTGCTCACCCGGCGTGCCAGGTAATGCAGCATGGTCGTCTTGCCCATGCCTGGCTCTCCCAACACCACGGCAACATTTTGGGGCAGGGGCAATGTCACCAGGTCTTCAGCTTTGAGCGAACGCTCCGCCAGCTTATCGCCCTTTTCAACAGGCAGGCAATTGGCATGCGCCTCGGGATCGTGATGCATCGTGAGCGGAATGTAGATATTGTCCATCGCGAAGCTGCGTTTAAAGCCCAACATTGTCAGGTGATTGTATTCTTCGGCAATGGCTTTGCGGTACATGGCAGCAGGATCCTCTCCCGATTTGAGCGATCCCTTTTTTAATTCGGGTTTGTGATCCAGCAACCAGTTGCTCAGGTCGCTGATAATATTTCGTTCCAAATGGAGCGGTTCTTTGAAAGCAGCCCTTACATGCTTTTTTGAAATTTTATTTTTAAATTGATCCAGTTTCTCTTGAGCAGGACCTTGCTCGAAAAATTGGGGATTCCACGGAAACTCTTTTTCAACAAGATAGCACAGGCAGGGGATGCCCCACTTCTGGGCATGCTGGTATTCCTGTTCGGTGATGGAAACTTCGGAATCATCAGGAATATACCCGTAGCGCCAGGCGTAGATACCGATAAAAAGATCGCATTTTTCGACTAAATCAAGGCTGGCTTTGGTGGGTTCGTCGCTCATCGCTCCCATGTATTCCATGCCTTCGTATTTTTGCTTCAAGTCATTGATGGCTTTTTCGGCGGACTTTCGGTATTCTTTTAAATCATTGAAGGTCGAGCTTACAAAAATTCGAAATAGGGATTTTTTCATTTGAATTCTCTGCTCATTTTTCTACGGTTTTCGCAGCATGCGGACAAAATATTAAATTAATTGCACGCCTCAAATATATATTATTAATGGACAAATAGCAAGAGGAAATTGGTGCAATCCAATAATTTCGGAACCAATGCGTATTGCTTTTGATTGGTAATCACGATGTTTATGTGTGATGTTTTAACCCATCCCCCGCCCCTTCCCTTAAAACAAGGGAAGGGGAGAAAACCTGGCGGCGTGCAACGATAGCAGGCTCCTCTTCCCTATTGTTCAGGGGCGCCCGGCTTAGGGACGGGGTGGTGCGGCATGCCGATGGGTAAGAACGAAGCGTGCCAATTCAACGGCAATTTCCTCAACAATGATTTGGGAATGTGGAAATTTTGTAGCCTGTTATTTTATATAATTTCTTAAATTACGTCATTTTTTTTAACCTGAAATTATGGGATTGCACCCAGGGGAAAAGAGGAAGTTGGGATGCTGTCTATTTCGTTGGTTGCCGGGTGGATCGGAGTGCATCGCCTTTATGCGATGCGAGCGGCGAAATCTGAAAAATGATCTCACGCCGCCCGATATGATCGCAGCGGTTCCGGAATGTTTGTCTCGGAATTAATGTTGGCGAAGATAAATTTATGACCGCTTAACGTACCCGAATCCCAAATTATATTCAATGGGCGAAGTTGATATCTTTTTACCTCGATTTGCTTACTTCGTCATTTCATCAGCATTATCTTTTTTACGGTTGAAATCCTGCCCGATCTCAATTTACAAAAATACAGTCCTGAGCCGACATTGCTTGGCAGCCAGACAACTGAATGCTGACCCGCAGACTGATGCGTATCAACCAATGCTTCGATATGCTGCCCGGCGATGCTGAAAATTGAAATCGTCACTTGGGCGGATTGCGGCAAAGTGTACCCGATCGTCGTCATCGAATTGAACGGATTTGGGTAATTCTGCGCCAGAAAGCAGGTTTCAGGAAGCCGGGTATGCGTTTCCGCATAGACATCGGTGGCTCCCAGATAGCAAAATTTAATGGCATCGGCAAATATCGCGCTCCCCTCAGTGGCAGAGCCGGTATTGATTATTTTCACCGCTATGTCCGCATTTGCCGGCAACGTATAGCGCCCGATTTTGACCCATTCGCCACTGGTTTCTTTCGGATTGATATGAACCGAATCCACAGGCTGACCGTTCACGAGAATGCTGTATACCACGTCATTCACCGATATTAATGTTTGCGGGACAATTTCATACAGATCATAGTCTCCCTTCTTTTCCGGGTAAAACGTAAACTGCGCCCAATTGCCAACATTGCTTTTTAGGCAGTATCGGCTGTTTGCGCCATACGCCTTCAAAACCGGACTTGGCTTCCAGTTCCCGTATTCCGAATACATGAGCGAATCCTCGTTATCAACAATAGCGAGGACGGTGTGATAATTTAGCAGCCATGATTTCAAGGTAGAGTCCTGTTGATCTGAAATGATGGCGGTCAGTTGATATTGACCGGAATCCAGATTTGCGGCGCTGAATTGATATTGCGGAGCAGTAGCGCCGGATGTTCGCACCTGGTTAAATCGCCATTTATAGGCAATTTCGTCGCCATTGAAATCGTCAGCCGAAACGCCGAATAGTTTATGAACACCGGCATAAGCCGGCACCGAATAATCCGACGGGTAAAATCTTGTGATATGCGGCGGATAATTGACATCAGGCGCTGGCGCAAAATTCACCTCGGTAAAAGCCGGGCTCTGATTCCCGCAGTTGTCGTAAGCGTAAACTTTGAAACTATATGTTCGCAGTTCGTCAAATCCGTAAGAAATTTGCTGTTCAGCGAGAAAGGAGTCTGCTGCGTTGTCTTTCAAAATTCTGTAAAATGCAGCAATCTCTCCGTCATCGGCAATCGCGGGAGCGTCCCATTTCACGAAAAGGGAGTCATTTTCAATAGCTGCCTGCAAATTGGTAACAATATGCGGCGCAATTGCGTCATTGGAGCTATCATCGAAATGGTAGCGTTCGCCCCATCCGAGGACATAATATTCGGATGCCAGGCTTCCGTCATCCGATGCAATAACATCGCGATAATACACAGCGGATCCGGGCAGATGCCCCAATTCAAATATATGCCCCGGCAGCGTGACTTTTGGCTTGATTTTATTGATTGCAATCCGAGTGCCTTCAACATGCGAAACCGTACCGGATTCGTTGATCCAGGCATTCAACATTAATACATCGACACCTGTGACAGTTGGCAATGTTTCTGATGTCTGATTGTCTCCGGTATGCAAAAATTTAAGTCCTTCGGGTGTGATAATTTCAAATTGCCGCACCGGAACGCTGTGAAGTCCAAAATGTGCCTTCACCTTTAAATTGCAGACGACAGTGCTATCACCGGAATACAATCTGATGGTGGATCTATCGAATTCACCAGGTCCGACAATCGGTTTTCCGAGTGATTTCATCAGAGACATCAGGCTTGAAGAAAAATGGTCGGTATGCCCGTGACTTATGAAATAGACATCAATCAGATCGGCGAGGTTCAGAAATTCAGGCGTGCTGTAGTAGTCATGCAAATCGATGCCGAAAACCGTCGAAGGTGTTTTTACGACAAAACCATGGTTATAAATTTGCCAGATAGTGGCACCTTCGACCACCTTTTCCGTTCTGATCTCGAACAATGCTTTGGTGAGCATATTTTTGAAAAACAACCTTGTATCCGGATGATTCGGCGCGATGACATTTGGAATTAAATCGTCGATGCTTCCGAGTGAATTGTTTCGGATGGACTGATCGCCGGTTTGAGGGCGTTCGCGAAAGAAATTTTCCTTGATTTCCGGCAGGGAATATATTTGCGCTGATGAGTCGAAAGAGATGTAAAGCGCTATGATGAAAATCGATAAAACGCGGGGGACATTATGGCAAATATTCAATGCTGCAAACTGGTTACTTTTGGGATTTGACATATCGTATCCTTTCTTCGGATAAAAACTTACTAAATAGTGTCTGTCCGAGAACTACCTTTGAGCTGTCATTGCGAGGAGCGTTTTTTGCGACGAAGCAATCTCAGCCGTTTTATTAG
>JAFGMA010000389.1 GCA_016927835.1 Candidatus Zhuqueibacterota bacterium
AAAACCCTCCTTGTCATTCCCGAGGTCCGTTGATCGGGATGCCGACCACGGGAATCCATTTATAAACAGGGATGGTGGATTCCCGTGGGCGGCACCACGCTTAAAACATGCGGGAATGACAGTTTTTGCCTAATCCAATTCATTCTTAAAATAGGTTTTCGGATAGGTTTTTAATAGGTTTTCAGATGGGCGCTTATTTCTTAGATGAATTGAATATTTAATCGTAGAATTCAGACTGTTTTTGACGGGATAAACAGGATTCTCATTATTTACAGGATTTAAAAGCCAGCACAGACAAAAAGCAAAGTAAAGTCAGGATTTTGCCGATTCAATTGTAATCCTGTAAATCCAGTTCATCCTGTTATCCCGTCTAAGAAAAGTAACTTCTTAATTTTTATCTTGTTATCATATTAAAATGATAAACAAATACTCAAAATTCTGGTTGTATCTTCCTGTTATTGTTATAGCCGTTTTCGCTCATTTTTGGCGGTTGGATGCTGTGTCTCTCTGGCGCGATGAAGCCACCACCGCTTGCTGGGCGCGGGAAATTTTAAACTCACCGGAATGCCTGCCGCGAGTCTGGAATGGCGAAGTCCTCATCGCCCAGGGCGCTGATGCGCATGATTTCGATGAAAATTTTTTTCCGGCAATGCAAAGCTGGCTGCAATTTTATGTTGCCGCGCTCGCTTTCAAGCTGTTTGGGGTGAGCACCTTCTCTGCCCGGTTGCTCTTCTCACTTTGCGGATTGCTGGGCGTCTATTTTATGTACCGAATCGGACGCCTTGTTTTTGACTCGATAAACATGGGTTTGCTTGCAGCGTTTTTAACGTCGGTCTCTTTTCCGTACCTGCTCTTTGTGCGCGAATGCCGTTATTATGCGCTTTCGATGTTATTTGGCATACTGCTCATTTATGAGATTGTCCGGTTTATCATGGACCGCGAAATCAGGAATACTGTCTCTTTTTATGTGCGAATCGCTGCATGGGGCGCGTTGTTCTATCTTGCGAATTATTTGACATTCGCCATTTTATGGGGCTGCCTGGCTGTATTTTTTCTGTTTGACTGGGATAAAAAGGTCATCCTCAAATTCATTTTGACCTCGATCATCCTCGGGGCGGTGCTTTCAATTGAATTCATCTGGCTGCATCTGGATTTCGTGCTCGGGACAAAGGCATCCGAAGGTCCGCAGCTCGAGCAGGTCTGGAAATACCTGAAACGAAATTTCGAACTACTGAACCAGATTTTTCCTTTCTATGCGCTCATTCCGTCCGGGATTGTGCTCTATTTCTTTGGATGGCGCCGGAAGCCGCTCCTTTTTCGAGCCGTGGTATTTATAGCTGCGGCGCTGTTTCTATCGGTTATTTTCAATATCATCCTGACAAAAAACCAGACGCAGACGCGCTACTACCCCCATGTGATCCCGCTTGCGATATTGCTTTTTATCTGCTTCTTCGATCAAATCCGGCAGCGGTTCGGTTTGATTGCAGGCGTTATTTGTCTGATGCCGATGATGGGCTGGCACAATCTGCTATATTTTGATAATTTGAATGAAGCGGTTGTGCAGCAACAATTCGAAGGCAGGGACTGGTATAATGCGGCAATCATCGAATTCATTGATAAAAAGATCAAACCGGACGAAACGGTGGCATTTTACCGCAACGTCAAAGGGATGGCAATGTACTTCAGATTCCCGTGGCTCAAATGGGTTGCCCAACTCGATGCTGCCGATCCCGCTGCACAAAAATACCGGAACAGACTGCCGGACAGGATTTTTGATGATCCGCCAACCGCTGATTGGTATATCCTCTGGGATAAACGAAAATTTGATATGAATCGATTGCAGAATTATGAAAAGGTGTGGGAGTATCAATATATCAGGCGCGAGGAACGAAAGCGTTTCTGGAAAAAACGAAAGCCGAAACGTTTTCAATATGAAGTATACCGGAAGATTCATGAAACTTCGGGAAGCGCGATGTAGCCTGTAACAGGTAAAGCAGATATCGCGATGGAGGCAAATACACTGATCGATATTTACATCCGCAAAAATATGAAATATGCCATGCGCAAAATAGTTTTAAGAGCGGCGCCAGCGAAACATCATCGAATTAAGTCTTGCGTTTGACTCTCCTGCAACCGCTTTTCATCTGCCATAAAGTTCAGTCAATTCCCTCAACTGCTGCCCGATGTCCCCATTCAGCATTTCCTTACGGTAGCGCCATGCCCAATTACCCCCCAATGTGCTGGGAAAATTCATCCTGGCATCGGTTCCCAGCCCGAGAACATCCTGTAGCGGAATTATCGCAAGATTGGCGACTGAACTCATCGCTAGCTGGATCAAAGCCCAATTAAACGGCTTGCCATTCACGCCGATGTATTGCAGCGCATGCCGACGCTCTTGCTTCGTGCACGATCCATTGAACCAACCCATTGTGGTATCATTATCGTGCGTGCCGGTGTACACCACACAATTGTCGGGATAGTTATGCGGCAAATCACGATTGGAGGCATCCGAGGAGAACGCAAATTGAAGCACCCGCATGCCCGGGAAATCCACGGAGTCGCGGAGAGCGTCAACTTCGGGTGTGATGACGCCCAGGTCTTCGGCGATGATGGGCAATTTGCCAAGCGATCGCTTTATCGTATTGAATAGTTCAGCGCCGGGTCCTTTCACCCACCTGCCTTTTATCGCGGTCGCTTCCGAAGCCGGGATCTCCCAATACGATTCGAATCCCCTGAAATGATCGATTCGCAGGATGTCGACCAGCTTCAAACTCGCTTTGATACGCTCGAGCCACCAGGCGTAGCCGGTTTTCGCTGCCACATCCCATCGATAAAGCGGATTTCCCCAACGCTGCCCGGTTTCGCTGAAATAATCCGGGGGAACACCGGCGACCAATTCCGGCTTGCCCTTTTCATCGAGATAGAACAATTCCGGATTTGCCCAGACGTCCGCACTGTCGTACGCCACGAAAATTGGGATGTCACCAATAATTTTTATACCTTTTGAATTGGCATAATCTTTCAGGGCATACCACTGCCTGAGAAATTCGAATTGATAATATTTGTGAGCGAGTATTTGGCGGCTGCACCTCTGGCGCCATTGCTGCAAGACGTCTTTTTGACGCGTAGCCAACTCCTGCCCCCAGTTGTCCCACGATGCCCCACGATGCGATTCTTTCAGCGCCATAAAAAGTGCATAATCATCGAGCCAGGATTGATTTTCACGGCAAAATCGATCAAATTCTTCCTGAAGAGCAGGCGCGCTCCCTTGCATAAAATTTTCAAACGATTTTCGGAGCAGATCGGAGCGATAGTCAATTACCGAGCCGTAATCCACTTTATCATCAGGAAAAGGGGGCGGATCGGCGATGTCTGCTTCGGACAGCGTGCTCTGGCGTACGAGTTCATCCAGGCTGATCAATAAATGATTTCCGGCGAACGCGGAAAAACAGGCATACGGCGAATCGCCATAGCCGGTAGGACCGAGCGGCATCACTTGCCACAATTTTTGGGCGCAACTGCTTAAAAAATCAATAAATTCATAGCCAGCGCTTCCCAGTTCACCGATGCCATATTTTCCCGGAAAGGAAGTGGGGTGGAGCAGAATACCGCTTGCCCGTTTGAATTTCATGTTTAACGCTCCAGCAGTAAAAACGTGCTTTTTCACAACGATTGTAATCACTCAGATACCTGAAATTATGCGATTTAGGTTTTGTCTTGACATAAACAGGCATCCCTGAAAGCCTGAATCGTGCCTTTTCCGAAATGAAGAAGCTTTGGGGGTAGTGCAATCTGAGTGATTACAATGAAATATCAAAGAGATACCATGAACCAGATCGAGCCGTGCGGGGAGAATCCGAAGCGCAATGCAATTTATTTTGCATCCGGCGATTAAATTTAGCCAATCCCTGCGAATTAAACCGAAGGCTGTCAGATAACCGACTGGCCGATCTTATTAGAATGATCGGAACATATTAAACATCTATTTACTTATTTTATTGAAATTTAATTTCGCAGCATCGCGATCATCAATTCCAGCTCTTCGAGAAGCTCGTCGTCGCCATTGTATCCCACGTTTTTGAACCGGATTTTACCATCCGCGTCGATGATGAATTTGGTCGGGATGCCGCTGACATTGTATGCGCTGACGACCGCGTTTTCTTCATCCCGCAACACATGAAACGTATATTGCTGGGATTGAATGAAATCTTTGACGTTGGCTGTAATTTTCAAATTATCTTCACCGCGTTCCCAGGTATTGATGAACAGAAATTTGATCGTATTATCCGCCTGATATTTGTTCACAGCTTGTTGCATCGCCGGAAAGCTGCGCACACAGGGTCCGCACCAGGTCGCCCAAAAATCGAGGATCACGGTTTTACCTTTGAAATCTTTAAGACTGACCGGATTTCCAGCCAGATCGGTCAGCGTGAACGCTGGAGCAGGCAGATTCAACATCTCCGAATTCAATCGCTCCATTTTCCTCTCGTGATCGATCTTGTCAACCTGAGCGAAGAATTCGGCTAATCCCTTATCGCTGCCGTGTTTCTCGACATAAATTTCCCGGAAAAGCTCCCTGACCGGTTTGCGCGTTGGCTGGGCTTTCACAAGTGCTTCGGTTTCAGAATAAGCTTTGGCAATCATTCCGGTTTCGTATAATGTTCGGCAGTAACGCACCCAGATATCGATATCTTTCTGATGGGTTACATCAATCGCTTCTTCAAATAGAGGAAGGGATGCTTGCTTTTTTCCGAGTTTGAGCAGAGCAGTCGCGTGAGTATCCAGGGCGTTTCCCAACTGCCGTTCAAGGTTTTCCTTCCATTCAGATGCGGTGAAGCTCCCCGGTTTTTCTTCGGTTGTAAATGTAGAACGGCTCAACTCAACCGCTTTTGCAGCCAGTTCAGCCGCTTTTTCCAATTGGATTCCCTTTTCGACCATGTTCCACGCAAGGTAATTGAGCAGAACCGATGAGGGCTTTTTTACATTTTTATCCAGGTAATCCAACGCCTTGCCGCCCTGCCCCGCACCGAGATATGCCCGAATGAAATTCGCGTGAAGTGGTTCAAGCGCTTCACTATTCGGGAAATCTTGAGCAAATGCAGCAACCAGGTTCTCCTTTTTCTCCATTGATGCTTCGCGCATGATTTCTCGCTGCCGCAAATACTCCGCATACTTTCCGAGTGGTTCTTTATTTATTAATTCCTGACGCCAGATATCTGAGAGCTGACCTTCCCCGATCCGGTCATACCAATTCACCAGAAGCACCAGTTGTTCGGTCGTTTTTTCCGTGATTTGCGCGATTCGATCCAATTCAGCCTTGATCGCCGGCAAAGCCGAATCTTTTTGTGTGCGATAAAACGCCGACCAATAGGGATCCATCAAAGCGGTATTTTGTTTCTGTTCCGGATACAATTCGAATTCTTTTTCGAAAAGCGTTTTCGCTTTGCCGGGATCGCGGGACAATCGCAACGGGTAGTTGCCCCCGGTATAAGCAATAATTGCCTGACGCGACAGACTGCCTTTGACCGGATTACCATCAGCGCCGTAAAGCGTTGTCAGGTAGCCCTTTTCTGCGTTGTCATCTTTTTTTTCTCCGGATTTCAGGATAGCTACCACAACCAGTGTGCTATCTTCGGTCTTGAACGTCCCGGTCCATTTTGAACCGCTGTTGGTTAGCCCGATTTCCGTGACCTGCGGTGCATTTTCAGCATACAGATACGCCAGCAGAGTGATAGAATCTGCACCGGCTAGGGCTGTTTCGGATGCATCGTACGTGATGGTTATTTCCTGTCCCGGTTGAGGATTCCCCGGATGGTGCGTCAGCGGGTCGACTCCCTTTTTGGAGCAGCCAGAATACCAGACAAGCAATAATAAGCTCAGCGCGATGATAACCTTTTTCATGAGTTTCCCTCCGAGGTGGTGAAGTGTGTGTATCCCAATGATTTGAAATAGAAATGCCATTTAATAAAATTAGTGATGAATATTTTCCTTATTCGTGATTACATACCTGGCTGCAGGCGCAGCGTTGTGACAGACATTGCCGGGATGGCGACGTTCGCGTTCGTGGCTTTGATTTCGACGGGAACGAGTTTTTCGGGCACTTCGAACGAATTGTGAGCACGAATATCGTCTGCCGCCAGTTGTTTGATTTGGCGAATTTGCCAGTTGCTATTATCCCCGAATTTCAGGTTGACACTGAAATCCTGTTCCAGGTCGAGATTGATAATCGAAACGAAAAGCAAATTTTCCTTCTCCTGCCATGTGGCGGAAACGGATAAAGCAGCGCGATTTCCGGCACGACTCGCTTTGACGGGCGGACTCGCGACATCCGTTGAAATGAGAATTCCGTCCCTGTGCGACCGGAACATGTCGTAAATGTGATAGGTAGGGGTTAATACGCTCCGTGAGCCTTTTGTAAGCACCAACGATTGCAGCACGTTTACCGTTTGCGCCATATTGGTCATGAACAATCCCTGTCCGTGGTTATGAAAACAGTGAAAACTGGCAGCCGTGAAAAGTGCATCGCGCATGGTATTTTGTTGATACAAGCCGGCGCTCACAGTGGCTTCCTTGAACCAAGTTCCCCATTCATCCAGTATAATTCCTATTTTGTGTTCGGGCGTGCTGAAAGCCCTTGCCAGCGCAATTGCCCGACCGAGATACTGGTCCATGCCATCGACAGCCTCGAGCAAGCCGTAATATTCGTCATCGGAAAAGTGGATATCGGAGCTGCCCTGACCGGAGTAGAAATGCAGCGCCAGGTAATCGACCAGGGCGTAGGCGCCCTTCATTGCAGCCAGAAATTTCTCATCCCAGTTGTCGATGCCAGGGTGCGAGCCGCACGCAATGAGTTTGGCGCGGTCTCCGGCGGTCTTGCGCACAAACGTGCTGAAACGCCGATAGAGATCGGCGTAATACTCGGGTCGCATCTGTCCGCCGCACCCCCAATTTTCGTTGCCGATCCCCCAGAACTGAACATCGTATGGTTCCGCATGCCCGTTTTCGCGGCGCATCTCTGCCAGTGTCGTGGACTGATCGCAGTTACAATATTCAACCCAGCTTCGAGCTTCTTCAACGGTTCCGCTGCCGATATTGAGGCAAATATAAGGTTCGGTTTCGATCAATTGACAAAAGCGCATAAACTCATCCGTGCCGAATTGGTTGCTCTCGGCTTGCTTCCACCAGAGATTAATCCGTTTGGGACGCTTCTCGCGCGGACCGATCCCATCCATCCAGTGATAATTGTCAGCGAAGCAGCCACCGGGCCAACGCAGCGCCGGCAATTTCAATTTTTTCAATGCATCGGCAGCATCTTTCCGAATCCCATCGATAGTCTCAATTTTTGAACCAGGACCAACCCAGATGCCGCCATAAATACACCGTCCGAGATGCTCCGCAAAATGGCTGTAAAGATAGCGGCTTACCTGGTGCTTTTTGATTTGGGTGTGAAGCTGTATGTTGATTGCTTGTGCCATTTGTGATCCCTTTATTTTTAAATGCGCAGCGTTTAATTACGAAATCAGTCTTTAAGTTTCATTTTTGTCTTCAACTGCCAGAATCCGATCATCATACGCAGCGATGATCGTTTGACCGGGTTCGGCGATTAAAAAGTTCTCATCATCCCAATCGCCTTCAAGAAAGGCGGTCAACAACCGATCATCGCCTTTTTGCATATCGAACTCCCAGCCCAGATAGTTCGCACACTCCCTGGTGAATTGCTGGAGCGCAGCAGCATCGTAAAAATCCATGTCGATGAAGGTTGCACGGCTGTAGTTCTTCACCCATGCCTGTTCCATTTCCATCAGGTATGCTGCATTTTCCTGACCGTATTTTTCAATATAATAGTTGAGATTCTGCTGGTAACGCTTCGGACCGGGCATCTCTGTTGAATCGATCCAGCCGGGACTGTACCAATACGTGCCGGGGTAACGTTCGAAATACGCCTGGTATCGTTCTTTTGAGCCAAGCAAAAAAGTGATGCAATCGTGTCCGCGCATCAGCACAAGTTTTTTATCGTGCGCCGTGATTCCGACTACCCCGTTGCTGCACAAGCCATAGCCGATTAATATGGCGGCGCTATCATCCTGGACCGCATCGATGGCTTGCTGCAATTCGCGTCTTAAATTGTCGGGCTTATCATGTAGTCCCTGTTTCAGAAAGTGAAACGTGAATACGTTTTTCGAAAGTGCGGCAAAATAACACAATTCCCGCCAAAGAACGTGACAACTGATGATGTGAAATTTCTGCATGCGTTTTCCGTAGCCGCCGACATGAGGATTTAAATGTTTGCAGCTCTATTTTTTTTCAAAGCAGTAAGATAAAAAAGCATATACAATTTATTTGAGTTTTGGAATACCTTTTTAAAAATTTCGACTATAGCTCGCTTAATGCAGATCCGAGAGCCTTGTATGAGTGAATGCGTCCATTACAATTCATGCCGGGCTTAACATATTCCGGGGATCCAAAATCCGGTCCAATTCCTCGCGCGACAGGATGCCCCGTTCCAAAACCAGTTCGTAAATACCGCGGTTCAGTTCAAGTGCCTGTTTTGCCAATTCGGAGCAAGTTTCGTAGCCCAGAACCGGCACCAGTGCTGTTACAACACCGATACTTTTTTGGACGAATTCCTTGCATTGCGCTTCATTTGCTTCAATCCCATCGATGCAGCGGAATTTCAGAGTAGTGATACCGCGCCTGAGCATTTCGATGGATTCGAAAATGCTTTGGGCGATTACCGGTTCCATCACGTTCAATTCCAGTTGCCCGGCTTCAGCCGCCAGTGTAACCGTCAGGTCATTGCCAATCACTTTGAAGGCAATCTGATTGACGACTTCCGGAATAACCGGATTCACCTTGCCCGGCATAATCGAAGAGCCCGGCTGTGCTTTTGGCAGGTTGATTTCGTTCAGCCCGGCTCGTGGTCCCGAGGAGAGCAATCGCAAATCATTGCAAATTTTTGATAGCTTGGTTGCCAATCGCTTGAGCGAAGATGAAAACATCAAAAATGCGCCCGTATCCTGTGTCGCCTCGATCAAGTCGGGCGCGGACACAATCTCGAAACCGGTTATTTCGCGCAAATACTTGATGACACTTTCCCGGTATCCTTTTACAGTATTCAGCCCGGTTCCGATTGCGGTTCCCCCCATATTGACTTCAAGAAAAAGGTGGGCGTTTTGCTCGAGCCGCTCGATCTCTTCCGACAATGTAACCGCATACGCGGCAAATTCCTGACCCAGCGTCATGGGAACCGCATCCTGTAATTGGGTTCTTCCCATTTTGATAATATGGTCGAATTGCCTGGCTTTGCCCTGAAAAGAGGCGATGCATTTTTCAAGGGCGCGAATCAGTTTGCGGTTGCTTTTTAAAATAGCAATTTTCAATGCAGTTGGATAGGCATCGTTGGTCGATTGCGAGCAATTGACATGGTTATTCGGATGGCAATAAGTATATTCACCTTTTTCATATCCCATGATTTCCAAAGCCCGGTTGGCGATGACTTCGTTGGCATTCATGTTCGTGGAGGTGCCGGCGCCGCCCTGGAGCATGTCTACGACAAAATGGCTGCGTAATCTGCCCTGAAGTATTTCGTGGCATGACTGTACCAGGGCTTCGGCGACATTTATCGGGATCAGGTTCAAATCGCGATTCGCCTTTGCAGCAGCCATTTTTACACTAGCCAGCGCCTCGATTAGCGTCGGGTAGTGCGAAATCGGCACGCCGGTGATATGGAAATTTTCCAGCGCGCGCAGCGTCTGGATACCGTAATACGCTTCATGGGGAATA
>JAFGMA010000390.1 GCA_016927835.1 Candidatus Zhuqueibacterota bacterium
AAGGATAGTTGTTGCTTTTTTGCGATAATAAATTCTCAGGCAGCCATCAGAGCTTAAAATTTATAGCTATATACATACATATAATATAAATTGCACAAATAAATATATTAAAATTGCGTTTTATTTCATTTTAATTATAATTTTTAATGATAGAATGAAAAACCATGAAGCCACAGTTAACATCAATCACGAAATCCACCTAGGGATGTCGATGAAAATTTATTTCTCATACAATAATAGTCCTGAAATAAAGCTTGGAGCTTACTAGCAGGGCAGGAGAGTTTGAGAGTTGTTACATAAGATTATATTTTTTTTAGCTTAAAGTAGTATTGATAACCAGATGTTATCTAAATATCCGAAAAGGAAAGCTATTTCAGTTGGAAAATGCAAAATACCGGAATCCCACAGGCGCAGCCCGGAGATCCCGGTATTCGCGAAGCGCGGTGGAGGAGGAGAATGAAGATAGGGCTGTTACAAGTGAACTATTTCGCAAGCAGATAAAATTGCCTCATGGTTTCCGGCAATTCGTTCTTTCATCTCACCAGACTCATCCGCACAGTGCTCACGATTTCACCCACAACCAATTGGCACAAATAGGTGCCGGAACCCAATTGCCTGCCGGCAAAATCGAAAGCATGGAATTGACGCGAATGCAAGCCCGGACCCAGGTGGCTGATGTCGATCACGGCAACCAGTTGACCGAGGATGTTGTAAATCCGGATGAATTTCCCGTGTATTTTTGCGGCGTCGGCTGCCAGGAAAAACTGAATCGTGGTGCTCGGATTGAACGGATTGGGATAATTCCCGATGATATACGATTGCGGTACCAACGCCAGCGCCGGGGAATCATCCACGTCGGTATGCTCCGGGCTGTAATCCGCAACATACGCGGTATATTTGCAGCGGATGTTGTACGCCAGGCTCACCCGGATCAATTCCTGCTTCAGCGTTTCGTCTTCACCATAAATTGCGATCTCCCGCTCCAGCGCATCGATTTTTTCTTTTGCCCAGAACGATTCGGCGAATTTATTGCTGTCCGGTGAATCACTGAAATCGAGATTGAAATCCAGCGATTGCACCCCATCGACAGCGTAGCCGGCGATTGAGAGCACGGATTGCCCCGAAGCATTATAGCGTCCCGTCATGAAAAATCTCGATCCCTGGTAGATTGTCGGCACCTTGATCGGGAAGAGGTCATGCAAATCGCTGCGCCCGAATTCCATCCGTGTGTCTTTCAATACCGGTCGGTTGATTTGCGTGAATACCCGGATAATTCCATTATACAGATTATCCCCCTCATCGAAATAAGTGGTGAAGCCATAATTCAGCAAGGACACGGTTTCCAGTTTGGCGCGATCCACATCGTCGCCGAGTCCGATGGTGAAAATTCCGGCTTTGAATTGATTAAAGGATTCGACGATGCGCGGATCGAGCGGTGTAAATCCGCTGGCAAACGCCAGGATACTATTGCACAGCAAATCATCCTGAAACTGCTGAAGGCAGTGAATCAAGGCGCTCTCCATATCTGAGCCCCATTCGGTGCTGGCCCCTTTCAAATAATTTTTTGCGTTTTGGATATTCAGCGCCGTTGCCTGAACCGGCACGGTTTTCCATGAATTGACGCTGTAGCTGAACGTGACAATATTAAAATAATCGTCTGGCTGCAACAGATCCAGGCACCAGGCAACCGCCTGTTTGCTCAGGTCCAGCTTGTCACCGTACATGTGGGAAGAAACGTCGAGCAGGAAAATGAGCCGTTTGTTCAAAACATTGGTTTCATCGATGGTCTCATCCGGTTTAACTGTGAGCACAAAATGACCAGGCACAGAATCATTCGCAACCGAATAAAAATCCAGGTCCAGCGCATCGTTTGGAACGATATATTCGAATTTCAGGTTTCGGGTTAGATAGGTTTTCGACTTTTTCATTTCGAGCCGAATGTAATCGCGCTCCTGTTTGACGATTCGCCATTCACCGGGATGACTCACCAGTTCGGCGGAAGTGATGGCAGCATTGGCGTGGAGGTGAATGGTGACATCGAGCAGATCTATCGGATATTTGAGAAAATCCTGTGTATCAAGCGGAAATGTGTATGCCATCTTATCCTGAAAATAATCGCACCGGCTGACAAAATTGAGCTGTGTTCTTTGAATGGAATTCGGTGCAATATCCTGCAGCGCGACCTTGATCCCGTTGCGTCCGATATATTCATTGACCAGCGCTGCGACCCCGCCTTCGCCGGTGCCGGGATTTACCGCCTGTTCCTTCACTTTTAGAATGGCTTTGAAGCAGGTATCATTGCGCCAATAGAAAAAATTCGTGGCTCTGGCATCCGGCGCCAGCGGAAACGCGTAAACCGCATCTGTGGATTGGTACCATTCATTCACAAACTCCTGGTAAACGGTTGTCTCGGCAAATTGTCCGCGAATGTGAACATCGATTTTCGTGAGTCGATGCCGAAGAAAATCTTCGGGGTATGCCTCTTCGTTGGATCTCAGCAAGCCATCAGCCGATAGATTGCTACTCACCGCGAAGATAGCAACTAAAAGGTTTATCAATATATTCCGAATCATAGTGACCTCCGTTTTATTTTAAAATTGCCCGTGTAGCTTAAGTTATCAGTTCGGTTCGTTTGCTGCCGCCAGGCATAAACTGAACCGCGACTATTTCAAATGCAACACCTTCGTGATTTCACGATGAATTTGCCTGCCATCCTTTGCGAAAAGATTAAGCTGCACGAAATAGGTTCCGGCGGCGACTTCCTGCTGGAACTGATTGCGTGCATCCCAGACGATGACATTTTTGAGGGCATTCGGTCGTAGCGAATACGTGCGCACCCGCTGACCCAGAATATTATAAATATCCAGCGTTCCGGATGCATGCCCGGTTGAATTCACCTGAATTTGTACCGCCGGATTGAAGGGATTCGGATAACATTTCAGGGCTTTTTCGCTGCGCAGCGCATGCAGTGATTCATGCGAATATTCAGCGGTTGCGCTGCCACCGAGTCCGGCATAATGAATTTCCAGTTTTATTAAATTTACACCAGATGTCGGATTCGGAGAGGTGTAGGAAATAAGGTAGCGGCTTACGGCGCGCATCTGGCTGATATCCAGCAGAATATCGCGGAAATTGCCCCCGATGTCATAGAAATTCCCGCCCGTCGGATCGATAATCGGGTTGCACCATTTCGTTTGCAAATTGGGCAGACAAATGGAATGCACTGTCACGCCGTAAAGCAAGAGGCGCTCGACAACTTCCTGCACTGAAAGATTGATTTCGGGACTGAGCGGGTAATCCTCATCGGTGATCCAGACAAAGGTGCGTTTGCTCAACGGGCGAAACGACAAATCGGTAGCCTGGTACAATGCGCCCAGCGAATTCTCACGCCCTCCCCAAAGATTGATAACATCCAGCCAGCTCTTGAATAATTCAACATTATCGGTGAAATCGTGGACGGCATCAACGGTGGTACTGAACGTCACCAAACCTAGCCGATAATTCAATCCGCGGGCGATCAAGCTGTCGCAAAATTCATTGATATTGCTTTTCACCGCCCGTATATCATCGCCCATGCTTCCGCTGCAATCGAGAACGAACACAATATCGATGTCCGTGACACCGCCTGCGGTGTCAATACCGAATTCGTAGGTCTCGATGCGTTCGCTATTTTCATAAAGGAAGATATTTTTTCGTGCCAGGTTTTTGATTCTCTGGTGGCTTGCCTCAACTTCGGCATGAAATGCAAAGCGGACATCCGGAAATTGATCCGCCATCACCGTATCGATGCTCACTACCAGCCCGGTATCGGAGATTGGTGTTGCCGGAATATACGCACGCCGGAAAAGGGAATCGAGGATTTGGCTGTTCTGCATCAATGCAATATTCAAATCGACGATGCAATCTTCGTATACATCCTCAGATTGAATGTTGATTTGCTGATACCCGACGCCATTGGCATTCACCGAAAGATTTGCCGCGGATACATTACTGTATAATTCACCAGGAAAGTCGATTTGCAACTGACAATTATTCATACGAGCCGAGGTTAAATTCTGGACTTCCACCAGCGACGAAAATTCAGACGGAAATACAATATTATTTTCAATTGATAAAAATTGGGGTAGATTCCAACGCAAATAGGCATTGCTGTTGAAATCCGGTTCTTCGAGAATGAAAAAGGCTTTCGTTACCATTTTTTCGCCGGGATCGAGCGTCTGTTCATCCCATAAAAATTCTAGCGCAAGATCGTACAATTTGCGCAATTCGGTCAGGGTGAGCGTGGACCCGGGATTTTCGTAAATATTCTTCCAGTTGGCGATGATGAGTTTGTATGGATATGTTTCGACGAGATCAATATTCAGCTTCAACCCATCAACGACACCGATGCGTTCTTTGAGCGACAGATGTCTCGGGATGAATGAATTGATAAGCAGCGTATCATTTAAAATGTCATGCGAATTGAGCGACAACCAGCCATCTCCCCGGCGTCCGATGCCGGCATCGAAAACGAGTCCGGTTGCCAGTGATTGGCTCTGGCTGCTGATATTCTCGATCTGGGCGGTCACGGCAATGATTTCGCCGCGATCATCCGGCTTCAAGCTGAATGTAAATTCAATCCTGTCCGGAAGAGAATAGCTGATTTTCAGGCTGTCGCCCGTGCCATCCGGATTGTTTTGATAGATGTCAAAAACAGACTCCGGCATTTGCCATTGCCCATCGATGAAAATGATGGGATACGATGTTAATGCAAACGGATGGCCGAACGTAAGCCCGCAATTATCGTCCAGGCTGGTGATTGACAGCCCGGAATTGGTGCCAAATGTGAAATAGCCGCCGTGCGTCAGCGTGATGCCGGTGAGCTCTTTATTGAGCGTCCAGCCAACACTCGATGCAGCGAGCGCTTTTGAAAGCGGAGCCGGGGTGTCCGGGGATTGAATGTCAAAATCATCTTTATTCCATCCCCAGCAAAGGGACACGGTCATCAATGCGATGGTAAGTGTTATGATAAGTTTGTACATAGTACCTCCTCTGTTTGATTTTGAGCGGATTGCTTGACACACGCACTTCATCAAAATGAATGCCATGTTTTTTCTTCATTGAAAACAGAGAGTTAAGAATTATAACTGTCAAATGGAATGCAAAATGTGCGTTTGGAATGCAAATTATGCGTCGAAAGCGGCGTTAGCCTGGGTTGCAGAAGCAGGATTTGCTATGAAATTATAGGATATGAAAATGCAGGAAAAAAGCTAGCTCACAATTTTAACGCTGGCGCTGGCACCAATACGCGAGGCACCGGCGGTTACCATTTTTGAGGCAGATTCGAAGTCGCGGATGCCGCCCGCAGCTTTTACACCCATTTCCGAGCCAACGACTTTGCGCATCAATGCGACATCGCCGGTGGTTGCGCCGCTCTTGCTGAATCCGGTTGAGGTTTTGACGAATGCGGCGCCGGCATTTTTTGCCAATAGACACGCTTTGATTTTTTCCTCATCTGTAAGCAGGCAGGCTTCGATGATGACTTTGACGGGAACTTGACTGCCGGCAGTTTCCACTACCCGGCGGATATCCCATTCCACATAATCATACGCCTGCGCTTTCAACTGTCCGACGTTAATGACCATATCGATCTCGGTGGCGCCGTCATCTATCGCCTCGCGTGTTTCAAAAGCCTTGGTTTTGCTAGTGCAGGAACCGAGTGGGAATCCGACAACCGAACAGATTTCCACGCCTGAGCCTTGCAGATGCCGGGCTGCCAATTCGATATAACACGAATTCACACACACGGCGGCGAAAGCATAGTTTTTCGCTTCCTCACACAATTTGATGACCTCCTGGGGTGTGGCTTCCGGTTTCAAAAGCGTGTGATCGATAAATCGATTCATGCTTTCACCAACGGCACCGATCCCCGGCGCTGCCCCGATTCGAACCGCGCCAACCGTGACAATGTTCCGAACCGCTTGCGGATGCAGCGTCACGCAGTACATGCAGTCGCCGCATTCACCTCCCTGCGCAAAGCTGCAAATTACCACCGACTGCTTCAAAACATCGTCGACAATTTCATTCACCAATTTTTCGATATCCAGATTCATATTGAATAGCTCGCTTTTAATCTTTTCATTTTAATTGCATCCAATGCCCGAGGGCTCAGCCTTCAGCACGTTCGCCCGCTGCATCCAGCCGTCGCTTGGCTTCCTCATATACATCGGGAGCGAGTGGTCCCTGGCTGGCAATTTTCAAATTGTCTTCCAGGTGACCGGGGATGAGCGTTCCCACGATGGTCGTGTGACAATGGGGATGGCTCAGTGTGAAGCGCAACAGAAACGCCGTTCGACTCTCGCCGGGTTCGCGCAGGTCATCCAGCTTCGCCTTTTCGAAAATCGCCCAGCGATCTTTATTGCCCAGACCTTCACCTGGTTCGCCCCGGGCAACGCCACCGCGAATGATGACACCCGCACCGGCTTGTGCAGCTTCGGTGATCAGGTTCTCATGCCGGCGTTCCAAAGCTGAATACGGAATCTGGAACACATCGAATACGCCCCAGTTTATATATGTTTTCAAATACGGAGAGGTTGAGGAACATCCCATAAAGCGGATTGCGCCGGCGCTTTTTAGTTCTTGCAGTAATTTGACCAGACCGAACCGTTCGCACGTTTCGACATCCGGATTATGCAGTTGGAGAATATCGACGTAATCAGTTTGCATCTTCAACAGCGAATCAGCGATATTTCTGAAAATATTCTCGCGCGTCCAGATGTGCGGCGTCTCGTCATGCTTTCCGGCATATTGCATGTGACAACCGCATTTGGTCGCCAGGTAAAACTCTTTGCGGCGACGGGAAAGATAGCGCCCGATGAATAGCTCGCTGGTGCCATAATCATTCGCCGTATCGATGAAGTTTATTCCGCTATCGACGACGGCTTCCAGAATGCTTTTTGCCTGCTCATCGGTACAGGGGCGCCCACCCCAGATCCGTTGACCTCTCACCTCCATTGCGCCGTAGCCTAATTGCGTAACCTTGAGTCCCGTGCGACCGAGTGTTTTTTGGGGAATTTCCATTGGTACCTCCTGAAAGCTAAAATGGTGGATTAGATGTTCAGTTTACGCCTCACAATCTACGGCATTTTTGACAAAATGTCAACCGAAAGTTTCAGCCGAATGAAAAATGTTCGCAATCCTTCAGAGGTTTTGGGAGAGGATCAGGGTAAGGGCAAAAATGACGACTGAGCAGTCACTTTTTATTATCTATAGCGGATTAGAAATTCATATCTGAATACATAGTGCCTGACCGAAAACTAGCAAAATTCTAATATTTGCTATCATTGCGAGCGACGAAGGAGCGAAGCAATCTTTTAGAATATAAGCACTTACGGATGAGATTGTTTCGGCAAAAAACGCCTCGCAATGACATTTTGGGGACTTTTCGTTCAAACTCTACATAATAAAAAAGATTCCTCCAGAATGACACCGTAGTTCCATTTTATCCCGAATGAGAATATATTGACGGTTGCTCCATGGAATCCGCTGAAGATAGTAATTTAGTCTGTTCGAAATTATCAAGCGGAAAATTTCGCTGCTCAGCATCAGGCGACGGCTTCAAAGATACCTTGCGCCCTAAAATCCGCTTGACTTTTTTGTGAATTTTAAACATATTCCCGAACAATTCATTTTCAGGCAGTTTGAATAAACCAGGAGAAGTCCATGCTTAAAAATAAAATTTATGATTCAGAACGTGCGATCCTGCGCGATCCTCGCTCCGGTCTAAGGATTATCCGCTTATCCCATGGACCGTGTATCAGTATGAATATGTACTTCGAAATGTGCTCGTTTACCGACGATGACAGTTATGTGCTCTTTCTTTCCCAGCGTTGGGCGGGTCGAGATGCTCCGTTCGACTTGTTCCGCGCGCGCACTGACGGCATGGAACTGGTGCAAATTACCGAGTACGATGACCTCAGCGGCATCGTCGTGTCGCCGGTTACGAACCGTGTTTTTTATTTCACGGGCGGTGACGTGCGTTCGTGCGACATTTTTTCGCTGAAAGAAGAGACGCTCGCCAGAGCCCCGGGAAGCCTGCCTACACGTCAGGGTTCGCTGGCGTCGGTCGATTTGAAAGGCGAGCAGTACTTTGCCAGTTGCCTGGATAGCAAGGGCGTGGCTTCGCTATTCCGGGTGCGCGTTCCCGGTGGCAAGGTGGATACTCTTTATCAGAGCCAGATGCAGGGACATATTCATGTGAATCCGCCTGGGGATACGTTATACTTCTGCGATTACAAAAAGAGCGGCGGAAATAATTATCTCATCGATACAGATGGCAAAAATATTCGCCGCTATCCATTCGAACAATTTGCGCACCATTCATGGCTCGGTGAAACCGGCAAGATGCAGGGTACATTGCTACCACCGGGACATGCGCTGGTAACTTACAAGGAAGGGGATGCGTCACCCGAGGCTCTCACCGAAGGTCGCTATTACTGGCATTCGGGCGCCAGCCGCGATGCACAGTGGATCGTATCCGATACCAATTGGCCCCAGGAAGGCATCTTTCTGTTACATATTCCTAGCAAAACAGTAAGTTACGTCTGCAATCCGCGATCGGTTCCTTCACATCCCCAATGGACTCACCCGCACCCTTCGCTTTCTTCAAGGCTGAAATTTGTATTATTCAATTCCGACATGACCGGCGTCGGACAGGTGTATCTGGCAGAATTATCCGATGAATTTCTGGCGCAGGCACAGAGCGGTTATGAATGCAGGGGAGAATTCCTGTAATGGCGGCTGGTGCGGGTTGGAAAATCATTTTTTGTGCTGCGAGTGATTGCGCCTTAGTGCTTTGTTTTATAAATACGGTCACGAAGCTAAAAAGATCTTAGACACGATAACAGGATGAACAAGATAAATAACATCCTGTTTATCATGTAAATCCTGTCTAAAATTTTTATCGTAATTATGAAATAAGATACTTAATCACGCTTCACCGGTTGTTGCTTAACAGGCGTTGGCAAAAAGCACGAAAACACAAATGCGCCCACGCCAAAAATTGCTGCGAAGGAAAATAGCAGTTCTATTCCGAGGCGCTCCCAGAGCAAGCCGCCCAATAGAGCGATGATGATACTGATTAAGTGGTTGATGGAAATGCCGGTCGACAGCGTTGATGTCAATTCATTTTGCCCGCTGCTGATTGAACGCGCGTACAGGGAGCGTGCCATTCCCACAACGAAGAGCATTCCGTCCAGCATGAAAACGCCTGAAATGACAATAAACGCTGTGGCGTGAGAGAAAATGTGGTGAGAGAATCCATAAAGCATGCAGATGACAATCAGGAGAATCGTATCGCAAATCAGAATAATTTTATAGCCTATTTTATCGATCAATTTGCCCATCATGGGACTGAGAAAAATATTGATCAATGAATAAATGCCGTAGAGAGTGGCAATGAGTTCGGTAGAGGCATCGTAATTGAGGATCAATACAAACGGTGCAAATGTCAAAAAAACCTGCTTGCGAGCGCCAAAAAAGACTTCAAGGATGTAATACCGCAGGTATTTTTTTCTCACATAAAATCGGCTCTTTTTTATTTGAAATCGTGATTTATGAAAACGCAGGGAGAACAGCACGCCCGAAAGCAAGAAAACTGCCGAAATCAGAAATGCTGCCCTGAAGGGCAAAGCAGATGTCGGCTCCGCCGCTTGCGGGACCCATTTTTTCATAGCAAAGAATAGCACCGGCACGAAATAATAACCGGTAACGGTTCCGATATTGCCGCAGCTCCCGGTGATGCCCATCGCCCGACCTTCTTTCCCTTCATGTGCGGAATGGATAGCGATGGATTGCCGGACCGGCATGAGCAAATGCTCGCCGGTACTCCAAAGCATGATGAAAATTACGCTGTAAATGCGATTGGGTCCTGTCAGGAAAAGCCCTGCCACTCCGCAAAAGGCAACCAGCAGCGCTACACGGATGAGTTTGGTTTCGGAATGGCGATAGAGCAGTGCTAATAGCAGGATCAGGCTCAAGCCCGGTAGTTCGCGCAAAAATTCAACCACACCCCGTTCGAAGCGGTTGATTGACAGGATTTCCGCGAGAAAGTTATTCATCACCCCTGAAAAAAGCCCGATACCGATTCCGAACAGAAACATGGTGCTCAGAAACACCATGAAATCATCGGTTTTAAAAATCGATTTCAATTTATTCATATTAAACTTCACTTTAAAATTTGTCATCCCATTGAGGCACGAGAACCGCGAAACCGGCTAAAGGCGGATTGCTTTCCAATTGCCCTGGCGGAATTTCCACGTCGTCGGAACTGCCCGCGTAATCGCACTCAACGCGACCGCAACCGCAATCCCGGTGAAGCCCATTTGTAATAGCACAGCGAAAATGTAGCCCGCAACCAATACGACTAACAGATCAGAAATACTGGAGTATACGAACGGAGAAATGGGATCGCCTCCTCCGCGCAGAGCGCCGCTCAACGCGAACGCAAGCGCCATGATAGGCTCGCTCAGCGCGATGATCACGAAGAAGAGCGTGCCCATTTCGATTACCGCCCGATCCGAGGTAAAAAACGCCATAATTTTACCTGGAAAAAGGAAGAACAGCAATCCCAAAAGTGTCATCAAGCCCATCGCCATTCCGGCTGAGATCCAACCGCTTTTTTCGGCTAATTCCGGATGTTTTCCACCCATATTTTGTCCGACCCGCGTCATGGAAGCTGACATAAACGCCAATCCAATGAAACTCGAAACCATCCGCACTTGCATGCCAACTGTATAGGCTGATACTGCGCGGGTGGCGTCGGGCAACAAGGTGATGATGCGGATAGTCATCAATCTCGAAAAATTGCGCACGATGCCCTGCAAGGACCTGGGACCGCCCAGCGCCAATATCTTTTGCAGCAGCGACCAGTCAAATGTCAATGCGTCCCGGTAATCGACTTCGACCTGGAATCGGGGAGATTTCAAAATCCAGATCCCTGCAATTGAGCCCAATGCGCGCGCGAGAACCGTCCCCAGTGCTGCACCGTTTATGCCGTATGCCGGGATTGATCCCAATCCGAAAATGAGGATGTAATTGAAGAAAATATTGAGGAAGTTTATCACGATGAGCAGGTACAGCGAGATTCTGGTTTTTCCCACGCCTAACAGTATCCCGGTTACCGCGAAATTGAACATCGTGAAAATGCTGCCGGCGAATAGAATGTGCAGATAAGGTTCCCCCAGGCGGACAACCTCCTCCGTGCCGCCCAGAAGCACGAGAGTTGGTCGCGAGAACAAAATACCCAGCGGCGTGACGATCATCAGGGCTGCGATCACCATGAATATGATGGAGCGTGATGCAACTTCACTGACTTTGTGGCGGTCTCGCGCCCCATAGGCGTGCGCTACCAGAACGGAGCTGCCGCCGCTGATGGCAATCATCAAGACCATCAGGAACATGATCACCTGGCGGGAAATTCCGACCGACGCAATCGATGAAATCCCTAACGCCCCTACCATTTTGATATCGATGATGCCAACGGTGACGTTCAGAATATTGGTAAGGATCAGGGGCCAGGCAACCGCCCATACCTGCTTTATCTCGCTGGATAATAATGGATTCTGTTGTATCGCTGCTTTCCCTTCAGGTTAAATCGCAGATTTGGAATTCGCCATGGCACCTGCTTGAGGAGGTGGGATAAAATAAGTTATCCATTTAAATTTGTTAAGTGGCTATTTATCAAAATTAATTTTAAGCTAAATGTCCAGGCTAAGTTATCCCGCCTCCTGAATCAGAAAAATCGTGTAAAATATAAAACTGGTTCATTTCCGGCAGCAACGCTCAAAGTAAACTAAAATGCAAGATTCATGAGACGTCATTGAGTCTATACTTGTTCCTGAATCCCGCCTCACCCGGAGAAATATTTGAGTTTCCTTTTTCCGAAGCTACCGAAGAATGAAACCTGGTCATCATCGCAATTGTGACTTCAGCCTGGATTTCATAAGGTTTGCTCGCTTTGCACTGAACTGCAAATCGTCGGTATCAAACTCAATTTCAATTTCACTGAGATCGTTTCCTTCATAGCTCACCAGTTTTTCAGTAAAATAATCTGTTACCCTCGATGATTCAACGGTTCCCAGGTAATTCACCACAGCAGGACCTTCCACTGAAAATGTGAAGAAAACATAATCTGACGTATAGGGTATATTGAAACCATTGCATGTCTGGGTTACCGTGATATAGAAAAACGATTCCCGCGGAAAACCCCATACTCCCGAAAAGTTAAAGGTATCGATTTTATTACGGTCGCGATTCAGGGTTACAGCAACGTTGCCCTTTCCGTAATAACCATCATCCATCGTATAATCCCAATCGCCGTTGAACGTATTTCCGGTAAATTTTCCGATCGCCCAATCGGTGAATATAACATTATCATGATAATAGAAAACACTATCCGGATAGGCGGGGAATTCCTTTTTTAATCGGGCATACAGGCGCACGTAGAAATAGCAATGCTTGTACTCCGGCGCGGTGGTCACCCGAACATCGAGCTTGATATCGGAAGAGCCCGTGTATGGCGATGTCCCCTGGGTATTGGTCACCAGCACGAATAAATGCCATCCCTCGTCGGTTAAAATCCTCACATCGGGTATTGTGAGCTGTTGTTTCGCGCTATTCAAATATTCGACGCCGGAGCTGTTGTATTTGAACGCTGTGATTTCATTATCTCCGCCTGTGGCTGTTAAATCGATGGACGCACTGCTGTCGATTCCGGGATAGCTGAGCCTGATCTTGTACAATTTAGCACTCAGATCGGGGTAGCTGCCTGTAAAGGTTTTCAATGTATCTTCTTCGGTCTTGATCTCCCACTGGTTCTCGGCATTCCCCACCCAAAAAGAAGTCTGCAAATTATAGATTGTTCCGAGAATGTAATTCCGATAAAAATTTTCCAGCCAGAGGGCGGGACTTTCGGTATTCGCTGAAACGGCGTCGACCGGTTTAGCCTCTGCTGAAATGCTCTGGTACATTCTGACGATTTTATCCTCTCCGTACTTGCCCACCAGGTATTTTACGATCGCTGACATGCCATAGCCATGGTTTTTCGCGTTGCCATCAGCGCCTTTTTGCATGCCATTGAAGGGCGCCATCTCGTTCCCCTGGCGAATCGGCGAAATATAATTCTGCTGATTGGTAAATTTTTCTTCGCTCCAAACGGCTGTCGCTTCATCAAGCCAGTAATGGTCCGACTGGAGTTTTGCTTTTGAATATCGATTGCGCGGATCATACAGCGCCTGTACAAAATGGAAAAATTCGTGCCCGGCTGTCAGGCGCATGTCATCCGCCTGGTTGATTTTTTTGCTGTTGAATTCCATATACCCGTGGTTATTGCCCAGTATTGAGGAGCTATTGTAGCCGAAAACTTCATCATCGAGGCTTCGGATAGTGACGCTCACTGGCCACTTTTTTCTTGCATCATATTTGAAGCCAAGCGCTTGAAATGTGGTATATGCCTGCTCCAGATATGTGCCGAGTGTCTGGGCGGCGGCAAGTGACACTGAGCTCCCGGAGGCAGAGATTTTGAAATTTCCATCACCAGTGACGATTGGCTGGCTGCCAAGTAATCCCTGAGCCCTTAGTGAACTCGTTGACTGCTGGCTGCCTTCGGGTTTGGCGAACCCACCCATGGATTGCTCTTCTTCATCGGGAACCGGCAAATTGCAGATGAGAAATCCTGACGAATCTACCGCTTCAAAAAATCGATAGCCGGTCATCAGCGCGCCGAGGCTGGAAACAAAGGCGTCCTCCCCGATTGCGATGTATGGTTGACCGGACAGGGGCGACTGGTACTTAAGGCTCATTCTCAGTGGCTTTGAAAAGCTGGTGGGAATGCCATCGATGCGAAATAGGCTCGAAACGGCATCACCCGTAAATGGTTGCTCATCCGTTATCGTGTGAAGCGACAGCTCATGCTCCCCTGAAAATGCGCCCTGGGGTATCAGCAAGGTGAGATTTTCGGATGACAATGATCCCCCGGCGGAATCAATCAATTTTGTTACCAGTGCGGGTTGTTGATCGTCCTTATCCTCGGGCGATGCCGGATCTTTTTTCGAACAATGATGAAAGATCAGCGTCAGACAGATAGACCATGTTAACAGTTTAACGACATTCATCGTTTCCTCCTGTGCTTGAGTTTGTTACATCGGAAAGATAAATTAAGGTTTCAGATTTGTCTTTCATCCCATGATTTAAAATAATATGGTAAATTATGCAGAAAATGTCAAGCATAAAAAAAAGGTGACAATTTTATAACAATTGGTTGTGAAAAGAAACATTGAAATATTAAGAGACAATCGGTTAGTTGACGTGCTCATACGGCAAGATAAACAAAAGCTTCCTGGTGGATTTCAACTCGATTTTTTGATTGCCATTGCTTCTGCAAATAAGTATCTTAATCCTGCACCGGGAATTGGCTTGTTGAAAAGAAGCATCGAATGTGCGTAGTTATACTGCAAACGGTCATAAATTAAACATTTTTTTACTGTCATTGCGAGGCGTTTTTTGCCGAAGCAATCTTTTAAGTGATTAA
>JAFGMA010000391.1 GCA_016927835.1 Candidatus Zhuqueibacterota bacterium
CCTCACTCATCAACAAAAGTTTAAAGGAGGTGGTTTATTATGATTGTTATATAAATATATAGAACTCTCCGCTATTTTAGCAATTTGGGTGGTACGAACTATATATGAATAACAGTATTATCTTCGCAACTTTCATATTCATATATTTTATGTACTAAGCGAATGTTGTGACACCTTAACACATTAAAGATAAGAGGAGAAAATACCATGGGAAATATAATTCCAGTGATTATTCAACTGGTCTGCGGCGCTCTCGGAGGCAATGCTGCTGGCTCATTAATGAAAAAACTATCCTTAGGCACTCTTGGCAATTCTATCGTAGGAATAATAGGAGGTGGTCTGGGTGGTCAGTTGTTAGGGATGTTAGGAGTTGGCTTATCAGGAGGAGGAACGGATATTGGCAGCATTATCGGCAGTATTGCTGGTGGAGGCGTCGGTGGAGGTGTTTTACTGGCTATTATTGCTGCAATCAAAGAAGCGTTGGCTAAAAATAAATAAACCAAACGCCAAAAGCATAATTATAATCCCTTGATGATCGTGCAACAATGGGGTGAAGCCTGTTGTGAGAAGAGATGCTCTTTTTGCTTATGCTGAATGACCTCATACTTCACTGCGATATGTTTTTCAGGTTTTCTCACGGCTCACCCCATATTTTTTATTGTCTGCCTAATTGTAATAGAACTTCAATGAATAGCAGACCGTTTTGCTTAAAGTTCGAACCGCTTCTATATAAAAGTTGATCATAATTGTCGAAATCCTGAAATAAAGCTTTTGAAACACCAACGCTTTCGCCCTCAACTTCATCCTCTCCCGCTGGGAAGGCATTGCTGTGAGGGTGAGGATTGGAATTTTATTCATAATTTTGCTGTGTAGGATCAACGCAACCCAAGAAGAACCAAAATAATATGGTGCTTTTAGAATCTTTATACTCAAAAATACTTAACTTAATGACATCGATTAATAAGCATTTAATGATTTGCTAATTATGTTTTTAAACTTCATTTCATTCAGCATAATTTAGGAGGACATATCAGTATGAAAAATCGGGCATTACAGCTAATTTGGGGGAAAGCCGTTATCGGATTGATTCTTTTGCTTCTCCTGGTAAGCTGTGCGACGGTACCGCTGACCGGACGCAAACAATTGAATTTGATTCCGGAGGGCGAGATGCTCTCCATGAGCTACACTCAGTACGATCAGGTGAAAAAAGAATCACGACTCTCGACAAATCAGGCAGAGATAACGATGATAAAAAACGTCGGCACACGGATTTCGCAGGCAGCCGAATCATTTTTACGTGAAAAAGGCGTTTCAATGAAATTCGATTGGGAATTTATTTTGATCGATGATGATCAGGTAGCCAACGCCTGGTGCATGCCTGGCGGCAAGGTTGCGTTTTACACCGGCATATTGCCAATTACAAAAACGGAAACCGGTATCGCGGTCGTTATGGGACATGAGGTTGCTCACGCACTGGCGAAACATGGCAATGAACGCATGAGCCAGGGATTGCTGGTTCAATTAGGTGGATTGACACTGGCAAAGGCGCTTGAAAGTAAGCCCGAAGCCACGCAAAGTCTGTATATGCAGGCGTTCGGATTGGGCGCGCAAGTGGGCTTTTTACTGCCTTACAGCCGGAAGCATGAGTCGGAAGCCGACCATATCGGATTGATATTGATGGCAAAAGCCGGGTACAATCCACAGGAGGCTGTCTCTTTTTGGGAACGCATGAGCCAGAGCGGCGGACAAGCGCCACCCGAATTCCTGTCCACGCACCCGGCGAATCAAACCCGAATCAATGACCTGAAAAAGCTCTTGCCGGAAGCGATGAAATATTACAAAAAGTAGCCATCCCGGCGCTTTATCAGGTTTTTACGGACATCTGCATCTGCCCGATGCTCCGCATAGATTTTTTAAAATTGGTGAACCATTCAATTTTATCGGAGTATATGTTTGAATGCCGATGCAGGGTGTTCTAAATAGCATTCCAGAGTTATGATCTTGCGGATTCATAGAAGACATGGACATTCAATGCTCATTTTCAATTCTTTCCAGGCTCAGGAGGTAACGTGCAAGAAATAAAAAAATATGATCCCGGCATGTTTTGCTGGATCGATCTGGTAACAATCGATACGGAAGCTGCCAAAAAATTTTACTGCAGTCTGTTCGGCTGGGAAGCGCTGGACACACCTGTCGGCGACGGTATGGTTTATACCATGCTGCAGCTCAATGGCAAGCCTGTAGCAGCGCTGTACCAGATGGGTGAATTCCAGAAGCAACAGAATTTAGAGCCATACTGGATGTCTTATGTGTCGGTTCAAAATGCCGATGAGACCATGAAAAAAGTGCAGGAATTGGGAGGACAGGTCGTCATGGAGCCGGGAGACGCGATGGATGCCGGACGGATGGCGATGCTGAAAGATCCGACCGGCGCGTTTCTGGCAATCTGGCAACCGAAAGCGCATATCGGTGCGAGCTATCGAAACGTGCCCGGAACATTCTGCTGGATCGAACTGGCAACCAACGACCCTGAGAAAGCCAAACCGTTTTTTACAAAGCTGTTCAACTGGACCGAAGAGACCAGGCAGATGGGAAATACAGTATACACCACCTTCAAATTGGACGGAAAGGATGTCGGCGGAATGTATAAAATGCCGCCTGAGATGGCAGCGATACCGCCCCACTGGTTGCCCTATTTCCAGGTTAATGACTGCCAGGCGAGTGTCAAAAAAGTGCAATCCCTTGGCGGAAAGCTTTTGGTGCCGGTGACCGTTGTTCCGGGCGTCGGACCATTTTCTGTGATCGAGGATCCACAGGCCGGCGTTTTTGGTGTGGTTTCGTAATAGCAGGCTCTGTCGGGCGATTGAAATTTTCCGATAAATGCCCATCATTTTTAATTTTTAATTTTTAATTTGCCTTTCATGAAAACCGGTTTTGCAAAAGTCGATATCACCCCACCGATTGGCATTGAGTTAACGGGGTATGCGGTTCGCCAGGGAGTTATCGAAAGCATCAATGATCCGCTATTTGCCAAAGCAATTGTTTTCGATGATGATAAACAACGCGCGGCACTCATCGTGTGCGATCTCCTCGGGCTGGACGCAGATTTCGTTCAGACTTGCCGCAGACGGATTGAGAACGACACCGGCATTCCCGGATCGAATATCATGATCGCCTGCACCCACACACATTCCGGTCCGGCAACAATCGAACTGGTTGAATGCGGTGAAATCAATGCTCCGTATATGAGCGAATTGCAAACGAAAATCTGCGATTCAGCCGTTCATGCCTGGCAAAAGCGGGAGCCGTCAAGGATCGGAATCGGCAGGGGCGAGGCGCAGATTGGAATTGATCGCCGCGCAGGACTGGTATCCGATGAGTGTGAGGAGCCTGCGAATTGCATCGACAGCGAATTGCTGGCGCTTAAATTTGTGAATAAACACCAAGCTCTCACCGGCGTGGTTGCCAATTATGGCTGTCACGGTACCTCGATTGATCCGCTGTTGATGGCTGTATCCGCTGATTTTATGGGCATCGGTATGTCGCAGGTTGAGCGTGCTTTCGAAGATGAAATTGTCGCCATTTTTACAAGTGGCGGCGGCGGTGATGTGAATCCGCATCCGCGCTGCGATGGCTATCAAAACGCACTCATCCATGGGAAGCAGCTTTCCGAGCAGGTTTTGAAAATATTGAAATCGGTTGATTGCGCAGGTGTCGATACGCTTTTTGTGGATTCAATTTTGCTTGAGCTGTCATTCAACCATCTGCCGACAACGGATGAAATCGATGCTGAAATTCATCGGGTGGAAGCGACAATCGCTTCATTTGCTTCAAACGGGAAAAGTACCGCCGCACCCAAATCACGTTACGATATGCGCGTCTGGCTGCATCGGGTGAAACACCAAATTGCATGCAATCTGCTGCCGCGTAAATTAGCCATTGAAATTCAGGTTATTTGTTTCGGAGGCATTGCGTGTGTCGGCTTGCCATTTGAGGTGTTTTCGAGCACTGCACATCAAATCAAACGTGCGTCACCATTTCCGAATACCATCGTCATCAGCCAGGCAAACGGAAATTACGGCTACCTGCCCCCGGAAGCAGCCATCCGAAACGGCGGATATGAAGTGGATACCGCTTATAAATACTACGGGTATCCATCAGGATTCAGTACACAATCTGAAGATCTCGTTCGGCAGACAGCGATCAAGCTGCTCAATAAACTCAGACAGCAGTAATTTTATAGCGTGTTGTCGAACATAGCCAAAAGATAACGAACTGACAAATACTCTATAAGGCACTATAGGCATTATAGGCACTTTAGATCACTTCAGGCACTTATGATGACGGGCATGTTTATTCAGAGAATTGAAGGTGAATGTTAAGTATGATGGACAGGGATAAGGCGTGGGAATTATGGAAAATATTTCTTAAAACGTTGCTTGCGATTATCATCCTGGTTGCACTCATTTATGTCAGCAAGAAAATCCTCGGCGACACGCTTCAGGATGCAGCGAAACTATTCATCGAAAAATTTGGTATTATAGGGTTATTTATTGATGTTTATCTGGTGGATACGCTGATCGTTCCGTTGACACCGGACATTTTTTTGGCGATTCTCATTTCAGCGGAAGGCAATCAATTGCCCGGTTTGATCCTGATTTGCCTCGCTTCAGTTCTCGGCGGAATCAGCGGCTACGGTATCGGCAGATATTTGGGTGATGTCAGGCTGGTGCTAAATATGGTGAAAAAGTACAAGGAAAAAGGCAGTCAGCTTTTTCAGCGATGGGGCACTTGGGCAGTCATCATCGCCGCCTTCACTCCGTTACCGTTCTCAACCATCTGCTGGCTGGCAGGTATGTTCAAAATGAATTTCAGGAGCTTTGTTTTTGCATCACTTTTCAGAATTCCCAGAATGATTCTGTGGTACGGTTTCATTGCATTAGGCTGGCTTTATTAATTCAAGCAAAGAGAGGGGAGGGATATGCGCGTTCAGAGATTCATCTCGGAACTGTGTATTTTACCAAATCGAGCGTCATGTTCAGAAAATGAATTGAAATCGGCAAAATACATCTGGTCGGCGCTTCGGCGGCTCAACATCGACGCGACAATCGATCAATTTAAATCTCAAAAGCGTATGACCGGCGAGTTGATCACGATACTCTCCGGTTTTATCGCTGCGATCATTTTATCTTTTTATAGTCCGTTTTCGGGCTTTATTTTCAGCCTGGTTGCCCTGCTGCTTTTCTGGGGGCATTTTTCCAATCGGTTCAAACCAGTGGCAAGATGTTTCAGGCGGTCAACGTCGTGGAATGTCGTCGGACGCATGAAAGAAGTTTCTGCAACGCATCATATTGTAATAAGCGCTCATCATGATACTGCCCGATCAGGTCCGCTGTGGAATCCGGCACGCGTCCAGCATTTCCGATTGAATTTTTTGCTCGGATTCGTGTTGCTGCTGGTGTTAATTCTGCTGCTTTTGGTGAAAATTATTTTACCGGCTTCGCTTTTCCTGAACATCCTGCTTTTCGTATTTATCGCTTATAGTGTGATTCAAATTTTCATGCTTTTCTTCAGCGGATATTTCAGTCCCCTGGTCCAGGGCGCTTCCGATAATGCATCGGGTGTAGCAGTGGTGCTCGATCTGGCTCACAAGCTTGCCGAATCGCCTCTGCAAAATATCAATGTCTGGCTGGTTACGACGGGCAGCGAAGAAGTCGGCGCAGTTGGCATGAAAGCCTTTATCGACCAATACCTCACCGAGTTGACTTCGCATAAAACATACTTCATCAATTTCGATAATGTGGGCGGTGATCGGCTTCATTATTATCTCGGTGAAGGGATGTTGAATCTCACGCGTTTTTCCGATGAATTAATCAAATTGGCACAGGAGGTTGCCACGCAGGAAACATTTAAAACGGTTACACCGTCAACGTACCGCCTGGCTTATACCGATGCCATCGTTCCGGCAAATCGAAAATTTCCAACGCTGCTCTTTCTGGCAACCGATGAACACGATATGATTCCCCACTGGCATTGGACGACAGATATTTTCGAGAATGTCAATTTTGGCACAATTGAGATGGCTTCCGCCTTCGCATTCGAGTTATTGACGAAACTCGATAAAAAAGTAAAAGCCGAAAAAGATGCCGCTGCGATAGAAAGGATGAAGCAGGAATCGATCAAAACCGAGGAAGAAGCCGAATGAGGCATTGGCTCAATGTTTAAGCCGAAGCGCCCGGATTTTAAATGCGAACTGGCGGTTGAATTTGAAGCGATGATTTACAATGAATCCTGAAGGTTTTCTCTGGTTGACAGACTTTTCAGTGAAATGCCTTCTTTATATGCGAAAAAAAGCCCTACAAATAAAATCGGCATAAAATTTAGTGCATGCAGGACAACCGCAAACGCGGCGCTGGGCGTTTCGGGCACGTTGAAAAGTTCTAGCCCGAGTTGGCAAAGCTTGTGATATGTACCCACATAACCCGGTGAAGATGGAACCACCACACCAATCGTAGTAATCACCAGCAAAACGAGGGCGGTCAGCGCAGAAAGATTATACGCGCCAAGATCGAATGCAAAAAATCCGAGATAAAATACAATGCCATAACATAACCAGATGGCAATGGATAACATAATCGTCCAGATATAATGCGACCAGTGCACGAAAGGATTTAATCCGCTGACGAAAGAGCATAATATCGCATGTACCTTTTCTTTGAATTTTTCAGGAAAAGCTTTGATGAAGAGATCAATCCATTTGCTCGTTTTTTCTGCGTTGAGTTTCAGAAGCACCAGAAAAACCGATAGTGCGAGCGTGCCTGCAAACATAATATAGCCGCCATTTTTTAACCAGCCGGGAAAAGGATACAATACAATTGCGAACGCCATTAAAACGAGCAAGGATAACATGTCGATGATGCGCTCCAAAACGATGGTTGAAAATGCCAGGCTGGCGGGCATGGATTCATTTCTGCCAATCAGGTATGCGCGAACGAACTCACCCAAATGCGCCGGCATAAACGTATTCGCCATATAGCCTATCATCAGGGATGAGAATAAATTTTTCATTCTGGTCATTTTGACAGGTGCCAACAGAATTTTCCATCGCCAGCATCGAAGCCAATGACTGAAAAAAATGATACATACCATCAGCACCAGGTACCAAACTTTTACGCGCCCAAACGCCCCGACTAATTGACCGAAATCCACATTCCAGAGCGTCCATACTAAAAATCCGGCAGCGATTACCAGACCGATGACTAACTTAATCACATTTCCTGTATTTTTCATTTGCCTGCCTTGCTGAATGAGTGCTGCAACCGGTGATAAATTTTCACCAATTTTTTAACGGCTTTTCTAAAAGCCCGTGCCTGTTCCCAAAACCGGCTATTTGCTTAATGCGGTACGATAGAAAGTCGATTTATTTGATGTTGTGGAATCAGGTCATTTGATATTGAAAGTGGATAGCCGTTGAAGGGCTGGCTACAGCAAAATCTGTTCCCGATTAATCAATTCGATTTTTTCTACGATGAGATGCAATTATGACAAATCAATTTCCTGAATGAGTTGAACGGCTATTTTATATTTTTGTATTGCTTCAGTTATGGGAACAGAATTAGCCTTTTCACCCTTTCAAAGGTTCGGAGCCTTTGAAAGGTTAAAATGTGCTGCCAATAACGGAGCCATTGAATATTTTCATCATTTTCCTTGACTCCGTTTATTAAATTTAGTAACTTAACAATTCAAAGTCAATTAAAATATAGGAGGACCCATGAAACGTATAATTTGCACGCTCATCATAGCCTTTATTGTCATTGGGTTGCTTTTTGTTGGCTGCAAAAAAGATAACCCTGTTCAGAAATTCATGCGCGAACTCAAAGATGTGCCGGAGTATACGATTATTCTGGATGATATGAAAGAAGAAGGAATATTCTTTTCCGATTATTACCACAAATATAAAATAATTCAGGATACGACTGCTGCTGAACGCACCACCGACTGGATTAAAGTTAACAAGCGCTTCTATCAACAAAACCATAATTTCCTGGGAATGGCACTGGTTAGCAAAACCAAAGATGGTGTTAATCGTAGTCCGGCACCGCCGGGATACCAGTATATTGGCGATCCGCGCTACGGGCAATGGCGCACCGATAGCCGCGGCAATTCCTTCTGGGAATTTTATGGCAAATATGCTCTATTTCGTGATTTGCTCTTCGGCGCAGGTAGTCTTATGGGAAGGAGAAATGTTTACCGAAGCGATTACGATGATTTCCGGCGCTATAGCACTAATGGGCGACCGTACTATGGTCCAGGCAAAGAATACGGAACAACTGGCAGTTTTACACAAAAATCAAAGCCAAGCTTTTTTGAACGCCGCAAGACGCTTATGAACCAACGACGAAGTGCCTTCGAAAGTAAAGCCCGCAGCCGCGTGGGGCGAAGCCGAAGCTCGAGCAGTCGTAGTAGCGGATTCGGTAAATAGGAGGGAAATAATATGGAACTGATCGATATTTACAGTGTACTTTTAGATTTAGGTGCAGGAATCATTTACCTGCTCGCATGTTTCGTCTTATTTCTTGTCGGAAAATTTGTCTATCGGCTGGTGAATCCCGGAATTGAAATAGATGCTGAATTGGTTAAAAAGGACAATGTGGCATTTGCAGTGGCAATTGCCGGCTATTATCTCGGGCTGGTGATGGCAATCGGCGGGGCTCTCTCCGGTCCGAATAATTGGGTGCTCACAGATCCTTTCAGTTTATCTAAAAACTTGACTATCGCACTGATTCATCTGCTCGATCTTGCTATCTATGGTGTGCTGGCGATTATTTTAATGAACCTTTCGATTCTCATCAATGACAAGTTCATCATGTATAAATTCAGCAACAGGGATGAAATTATTCGCGATCAAAATGCCGGAACCGGTGCTATTGAATTTGCAAGCTACGTTGCCACAGGCTTGGTGGTGCTGGGAGCTGTTTCCGGTGAGGGCGGTCACCTGGTGACAGAGCGCATGCTCGGTAAAATCGAATTGGGTGGCTTGATCAGTGCCTTAGTTTTCTGGGGGCTGGCGCAAGTGGTGATGGTCATCGCGGGACTCATCTACAACTGGATGACGCCATACGATGTGCACGAACAGATAGAGAGGGACAATGTCGCGGCTGGTGTCGGTTTTGCCGGTATTTTGCTCGCTATCGGCAATGTAACCCGAATTGCATGCAGCGGCGATTTCGTTTCCTGGGGCGAAAATCTTATGCGATTCGGCTATATCGTTGTCATCGGATTGCTGCTGATGCCGTTCATCCGGATTGTCGTCGACAAGATATTGCTGCCCGGCGAAAGCCTGTCCGACGAAATCGCCAGGCAGGAGAAGCCTAACCTAGGCGCTGCATTTATCGAAGCCGTCTCTTATGTCAGCGCTTCCTTCCTGATCGGTTGGGCAATTTAGGAGGTGGGATAAAATAAATTACCCATTAAAATTTCTTAAGTTGCTATTTATCAATATTATTTTTAAGCAAAATGTCCAGGTTATTTAATCCCACCTCC
>JAFGMA010000392.1 GCA_016927835.1 Candidatus Zhuqueibacterota bacterium
CGGCATGTACTTTGCCGAAATGCTTCGATAATTGATGTGTGGTAATCGGGTCTGACATGGGGTGTCTCAATTTATTTTTTGAGGATGGTACATATGAGGTGTAGTCTAATTTAAAGTTGGGCGATAATTGAATATCAACTCGTTTAGAAATCGTTTTTTTTGATTTGGTTTGAAATTCATCCCTGTGGCAAGACGACAAAGGATTCTCTCATCTCAAAACTTTATTTTGGAAACCAAGTCTGTAACGTCCCACTAAGACGTAAAAATGCGTTATCTGTACAGCGGCCAAGACTTATCCTGGAAGCAATTTCATAATAAAGTGCTGATGATCTTGGCCTCTTCAGCTCAAACATAATTTTTTCAATCGCTTCCTTCGGTTGTTCCGGTTTATGATCTGGAAGGAATTGCATCCCCTTCATTTCTAGCCAATCACGTAAAGGCTTCTCTGATGACCAGCCGAATATTTGCTTTAAAGCATTATCCGATCCCCACATCCAAATATCAAGTTCCGGATCAATGACAATAGCCTTGGCTCTTGATTCCCAACAAGAATTGACGCGTTCATCAAGTTCTTTTTCCAATGCAATTGAATTTGGATGGTGAGACCCACTTCCCACAAAATCTAACATAATCAAACCGTAATTATATTGCCGTCGTTGCAATGCAAGCATTTGTGGACCAGTGACTCGCATTCCACTATCACGCTGAGGATGGGTGTCAACATTAAACGTGATGGGACGAATCCCGAGCGATTGAGGGCGGAGTAAAGCTGCTTTTACTGCCTGTTCCATATTCGAATCGGCTACTATAATCGCTAAATCTTTCATTCCGAAATCACCTAACTCAGAATACCTGACGCAAAAAGAACACCTAAATCCGGTTCTCCTTTTTTCCAATCCTTGAGCACTGGATGTAGGTCGCCAGCCACAATATCTGTTGCCCCAGTCTCATCCTTTCCAAAGCATAGAATCTGATGCGGATCTAGCATATTAAGTGCTATGACACTGTGCGTTGCAATAAGTACTTGACCGCTATAAACCGATGAAAGCGATTGTAAAATTGCCTCTATTGCCCGCGGGTGTATTCCATTTTCCGGTTCCTCAATCAAAAATGTTCCTTCAAGATCGGTAAGATATGCCGGTATGGTAAGCGCCAAAAGCCGTAGGGTACCATCGGATACTAACCAAGATGGAACTTCAGCCCCATTAAAATAGCGTAACACGATATAACGATGTTTGTCTTCTGGACGCTCGATTGTGTCAATATCATTAATATCTCCCAAAGCGGTTCGTACATGGGAAAGCCATAAATTGAATTGTTTCGCATTTTTGCGGAGATCGGCTATCACCCAAGCCAGATTAGAGCCATCGGTTTGAAACCGGCGTCCTTTTCCAGGTGGACTCGGCAGGTGGATCGCTTGGCTATTTAAAATAAATGGTTGCACGCCTTGATCTAGTAAGTTGCGGAACCAAGCACTTACAGGAAAATTTTCTTCGTCCGCGGGCAGATTAGCAAGCGCAGACTTACCTCGACCAAGCTTGAAGGACGGAGTATAAGTGTCCTTTTTACCATGCGCATAGTAATTGTCATTCCCTCCAGGTTTTTTAGTAATCGCTGCATTCCGATTTTTCCCTGATTTTAACAAAATTGTTGTCACGGTACTCCGAATTTCAGGGAAAGAAAACCTGTATTGAATCGACTCACCTTCCCCTGGTTTCAGCAGCCAAAGTGTTTCATGATTTATACCAATCTCATTGTCTGCTTTATCAAAGCCTATATCTATTTCATAGCGCACATACGTAAAATGCTGTTTGTTCTCTCCCATTCGTGCTCGGATAGACTCAGGGATATTTGCCTCTAAAGCAAGTTGAAAAGATTCACCTTCATTTTTCCAAAGTAAGTTTTCAAAATTTGTACTCCTTGATCTCGTTGTGCCCAATACATCGCCACGGCTTCGCATCAAATCGCCAAGGAATCCTATGACATCAAGAAATGTTGTCTTACCACTAGCGTTTGGACCAACCAATGCGCGAAATCTGCCGAGTGATTGGTCCACGGCCTTCAGACAGCGAAAAGATCGAGTCTGTATGCGGGTAAACATATCTTATTCCTTTTCATAATGATTGTACATTTTCTTATTCAGGATACTGATTATTTAAGTTTTTACTCTAAATTCGAAAACCACCAAACGCAGGCGATGAGCATTTTTTCTCACAAAGAAAACATGTCTATCGTCAAACTAAAATTTTTTCTTCCAGGTCAACAACATCCCAGTTTTCGACCGTCTTGCCGGGTATTTTTTTAAGAATGCTACTCACTTTTTTTTACTCGGAAATAGACTTTTTTGCAAGACGCATTTCAAGCTGTGAGATTGTCTCGATCTTGGTCAATTGTTCGCTCAACAAATAGTTTGATAATTGATTAATGGAGACTCCTTGAAACCTCGCTTCTTTTTCGAGGCGGTGTTTCAATTCCCAGGGAACCCTCAATGTCAACACATTCGATTTAGGCATTATTCTGCCTCCATCGTCTTGGACGTTGGCAGTCGAATCACGATTCATAAATCCTGGCAATCCTACAATCCAATAAATCCGTGGTTCAGACTTTTTCCCCAACGCATCCCGCACCGCGCTGAGGAACGACTCGCAGCTCAACGTCGCGCCAGGATGTCATTCTATTTTATCAAAAAATTCCGGCTCAACATCCGGTACTTTGGAGAGTACTTTTCGAAACTTTTCCAAATCTCCCTTATGAGCCCGTTCTTCCAAATACCGGCTGGTTTCAAGTGCCGATATTTTTTCAGCAAGTGCGGAAGCGATAAATTGATTGATTGAAATTTTATCTTCCGATGCCAATCGTTTTACACGATTATGTAGCGATTCGGGTATTCTTAAACTTAAAGTACTCATAATTCATCTCTCCAATAGCCTTAAAAACTCCTGGGGCGTCAGCGCATCGATTCCAAATTTATCCACTCCCTCAAAATCTTTTTTGTTGAACGTCACAATAAAATCGCTGCCAGACGTGACAGCCAGTTCTAAAATAAAATCGTCATTAGGATCTTTTAAAAAAGGTCTCCATAAATAGTGGATGTCGAATTTGTTTCCAATCGTACAAAGATAATCCAAAAAATATTCAATATCTTTTTGATGCAGGGTTAAATGTTTCAGCTCTCTAAACAGAACGGATTCATACTCCAAAATAAGCGGTACGGAGATACTGATGCCGAAAGCATCCGACTCCAGCAACGAAACCAGCTCGAAGGACGCGCCTTTTCTTGAACGAAGCGCCGAAACGATAACATTTGTATCGATGACAATATTAAATTTCATGATTTGGTATTATATGCAATACCTTTTTATTTTACAACCATTTTATTCTGTTGTAAACACGTCTATCATTATCAAGCAGACGTTTTCTTGTTTTCAAAACATTTGATTTATGCATTGTTATTTTCTCCAATATCCACACCGAGGGGGATATTGAATTTTGAATCCCGATTCTTTGGATTCACAAAATTGCACTAATTCGTATATCCATCCGTTAATCCGTGGTTCAGACTCTTTCACTTCGCCTTCCCCAACGCATCCCGCACCGCGCTGAGGAACGACTCACAACTCAACGTCGCGCCGGTCACGCTATCCACTTCGGTAGAATTCGCTTGAATTACGCGGTCCGGCATGACGGCGATGGCCTGATCCGTGTATGACGGCGTGCCGCCCGCTTCGAGGATTTCAATCGCCTGAATTTGGCTTTCGTGCAGCCGTACCTTCACTTTCATCTCCGGCCAGCCGGTCTCCTCGCCAATGAATTCGCCATCCTGAACGCCGGACTTTTGGGGCTTCGTCGACGCGCATCCGCCGATCAGAATCAGAACAAACAAGAGGACAATCCATTTCAATGGCTTCATAATTCCGCCTCATAAACACGGTACGTCTTCACATGCTCGAACCCCAGTTTCAGGATCGGATTGTTCATCGCCATGTTGTCTTCGAGCACCCAGTTCGCCTCCAGTTTCACCGGCATCCGCCCCCTGAGCACCCGGTACATCTCGCGATAAAACAGGGTGTCGATGGCCTTGCGCTGATAGTTGGGAATCACGCCCATCGCCCAGATTCGGTACTGACGGATGCGTTTCAAGCCGAAAAGAAGCTGGAAAATGCCGAATGGCATGAGACGTCCATTCAGCTTTTTGAGGATCACATTCAAATCGGGAAGCGTGATTTGATACCCGACGGC
>JAFGMA010000393.1 GCA_016927835.1 Candidatus Zhuqueibacterota bacterium
AAATGATTGACGGCACTAATCGAATAATTCATTTTCAGATGAAATATTAGTTGCGAATTAATTCTGTCGCCGTTGAGGTCTGAACTTAAATATTTGTTATCTACCTGAATTGTCAGGCAACAAACGATGTTTCAGATTGCTTTCTGGATGGCAATCGCTTGCGGGAAATTTTAACGATTTGATGCGAAAGCTAATACTATACCGGACTTGCTGGAGACCTTATCATGCATCTTGCTCATTTACTCGACTTGCGACCTGTTTTCAGAATTTTGATCGTTGTAATCATAATCGCTGCCGCTTGCGTTGAATCGGACTTGTCTGCCAACCCAACGCAACTATTTGATACGTTAGAAGTTCAGCGCAAAAAAGAAATTGAAAGATTTCAAATCTATGCCTTGCAGCAGCAAGCAATGGTGGAACATCCTGCTTTGTCGATTCGTGATGCGCAGCTTGAAAACGCGCGGAAAAATATCGAGCGCCATGCCTGGGCAGCCGAATGGACTCGAAACACGCGCGCCCTAGCGGATTATTACCTCGACGCTGGTGAAGCTGCAATCGCTGAAATGATACCTGCGTTGACTCCGTGGTCGCCTTATGGCATTTTTTGTCCGGCGTGTGGTGCAGATAACACATACACACTCATCTGGAACTATCAGAAGCCGGATCAGGTGCAGTGTGCGCATTGCAAGCAGATTTATCCCGATGAAAACTTTCCGGAAGACGGGATTCTGGAATGTCCGCGTTCAGGGCAGCGTTTCAGCTTCTACATTCGTCCTGCTGAAAAATTGAACGATACGTTTCAACGGGGCGATTCGGCTTATGTCTGGGCGGGTCGCAAAATACATCCTTCGTTCACAGGTGTCATTCGGCATCGAAAAATTCAGCATTCGGTATTTGTCGCGCGCGCAGCGGCGCTCACATTCGCTTTGACCAACGAAATTCCGTATGCGCGGTTGGCGGCTAAAATTCTGGTTCGCCTTGCCGATGTTTATCCGCAATACCTGGTTCACGATTACTGGGGAACCTACCTCGATGCGTACCCGATTTTCGGCTGTGACTTGCTTGCGGCGGATACGCTGCTGGCACGATACGAGGTGAATGCCTGCCCGGAGCAGAGCGGTCGTTCCGGTCTGAAAAGCGCCAGCCTGATTCAAACATTTTGGGGATGTGGGCGCATGAGCTGTGGCGGAGTGCAGGCTGAGGCGCAGAATATGATCCTGCTTGCCGAAGCAGCCGATTTGATCTGGAATGCTGAAGCGATCGGGGAACTAGTTCTGTCTGACGAAAATAAAGCCCATCTGATTACGAACCTTTTCGTTGAAGGATTATGGACATTTACGAAGTGGGAGGGAGTCAACAATAAAATCGCCACCTGTCGTGCAGGAGAAATCGGATTAGGACGTTTTCTCGGATTGCCGGAATTCTTGCATAAAGGGTTTAGCCAGTTTGAAACATTCCTTCACGGCTATTTCGAGGCTGATGGCGCGTCCGCGGAGGGACCGAGTTATTATCGCTATGCGCTGTCAAATCTGCAGCAGTTGCCGGAATTGGTTTTGGGCTATTCCGATCCGCCATCTTATGCCGGCAAGGACAGGTATGTCGACTTGAATCCATATCAAAGTAATTCATTTTACGCCACTGTATTGCGCGCCGGCATTTTCATGCAATTGCCTGACGGAAATGTTCCAACAGTGGCTGATGCGATTTATGCGAAACCGTTCGAGCATCATCCCGCCTGGCTTTTCGAGATCGCTGCGGCGCGTTTCGGCGATGAATATCTGCGCCACGTCGATACCCGGACTGGCGATGAATTTGCCCTGTTCAACCGGCGACCGGATATCGATGAACGGGATCGATTGGCTGTGCCCGCGGACGATCGGTTTTTTCCGGCATGGCGAGTGGCAATGTTGAATTGCGGCGCAGAAAGCCGGCAAACCAGCCTGGTCATGAGCTTCTATGAACCCAAAGGACACAGTCACCTGGATGCATTGAATATTACGCTCTATGCCGGCTCTCAAGAGCTTTTATCCGATCTTGGATATATCGGTGATAACGCGCTGGATCAGACGCTTCGAAGCACGCATAAACACAATACCGTCATCATTGATGGCAAAAGTCAGCTTTACCGGCGTTCGCCCGGGAAGGTGATCGCGCTGCATGCGACCGATTGGTTCGATTGCATCGAAGCCAGCCAACCTGCTTATAGTCAGACTGAGCAATATCAACGGTGCTGTTATCTCGTAGATGATGCGGGAACCGGATTTCCGTTTTTAATTGACATCTTCCGGGTGAAGGGCGGAGAGTTGCACGATTATGCTTTTCACGCACAGGGAAGCGTCCAGTCAATTTCATCCAGGGAAAAGCCTTTATCTTTTGCGCCGATGGAAGGTAAAATTGGCATCGATATTGAATCGCTTGCCGTTTCCCGCCCCGGCGATGCCCCCTGCCAGGTGCAATGGCAATGCGGAGAGGTTCACCTGCTCACAACGCTACTCTCACCTGTTGATGAACTTATCAAAGGTGAGGGGCATGCCCAGCGAACGCAAGTCGATATAGGTAAACGCCTGGCATTCCTGTTTGCGCGGAAGAAGAATCCGCAAAAAGGGTCGATATTCGCAGCGGTGCACGAGCCATTCCGGCAGCAGCCGCGGATCGTTGAGCCAAAATTCATTCACGGAAATGACGCTGAAGATTACCTTGCGCTTGATTTACCGCTAAAAGATGCGGAAACTGTTCACGTGTTTCATAATCCCGGCGAGATGCGCTTTCAAAATCGCACGTATACAACCGATGCCAGGCACGTGATTTACCATTCAATGGCTGATGGGTCATTCAAGCTTTTTTTCGCGCGCGGTACCAGTTTTGAAGCCGCGGATATCAGGGTAGCTGTCGACACCGCTGAAATCACCGGGGATATTGCGGGTTATGACGATAAAGGCTTCACAATAAAGCAGCCATCCATTTTTCATCCGCAAGCCTGGCAAAGGCAATTTATCAAAGTGATTGATTCTTCGCATAATTTGCCGCCGACTGCCTATCAAATAGCCGATGCGAAAGAGGACCAGCTTGAGGTGGCTCATTTCCCGTTTTTGGGAGGTACCAGCTTTGTCATAGATACGCAGGTCGACGTCCGCAAAATTGCCGCCAATGAGTTCATTGTTCGGTCCAACGCTCCGTGCACCCTTTGGATACGTACGCAATGCAAGACTGTGAATGCATACTCACACGGCATGCGTTTAAGTGAAGTGAAATACAGCGCCCGGGAAGGGGGAGTACTTGTTAATCTTAAAATTGCCGCTATTACAGGCAAAACTGTAATGCTTCTGTTTGAATAAGATAAATATTTATAAGTCGTACATATAAAATGCCGGACATAATATATGTGTGGTTGTTATTTGTGCAAATTTGCCAATTGTCGTGCAAAAACTTTGCAAGAGACGACGGATTAGTAGAATGGAGGGATTTATTGTCATGTCAATCGGAACTGTATTTAAAGCAGAATGGCAGGCGTTCCAGGATCCTGATACAAGGCGGCAGATCAGGCAATTCACTCGGACAGCCGCGAATAATTACCCGCTCTATTATTTCATCCCCAGCATCACTTCGGATAATCGTTTTCTCATTTTTCACAGCGAACGCACCGGTTGGGTCCAGCTCTTCAGAATGGACCTCGTTACGGGTGAAATTGTGCAATTGACTGATGGGGGCACGCAGAACTCGGGATGGGCGATTTGGTGCGAATATCATCTTCGCGGTATTCGTAACCATTTAAGCGCGTTGAATACTGTGCGAAATGAGGTGTATTACTTCGAAGAGCAGCAGCTTCGAAGTACCAATGTACACAGCCTTGAAAATCGCCTAATTTATGAGATGCCGGATCGGAGCTCAGTTGGGCAAACCGCTTTTTCGCCCGACGGGCGCTATTTTGCATTCATTCACGCTGACCGCAGGCATTTCACAGAAAAAATCACCGAACGTGAAGCATTGTGCCATAAGGGGAAGTTCGACTGGGGAAAACATCATCATCAATGGCGCAATCAGGTTCCGACGACGATTGGCATAATCGATACTGAAAGCGCAACCTATCGGGATGTTATCGCGCTTGATTATCATGTGCATCATGTTCTATTTATCGATAACCGACGGCTTCTGGTCAATCACGTGAAGAATGACAGCGGAATGTGGTGTATTCAAATCGATGGAACCGGAATGCGCACACTCCGCCCCAGGGATGAACATGGCGTGCCATGTCACCAGGTTGTCAGCGAGCGTGGCATTTATTATGAAGCCAATCAATGGGCAGACGCTAAACGAACAGTTTACATCGGTCGCTACGATCCGGTGAGTGAAGCTTTTGACGAAGTTCACTTCCCGGGAATGGATTACGTTCATACGGGCTTCGATCCGGCGGGAAAGTTTTTGTTCTATGAGAACCAGGGCGCTCAACATCAATTGCTTTCGGTGCACTTTCCGCATGATCCCGAACGGTTCCAAATCAGGCTGCTGCGAACGTTGGCGCAGAATGCAAAAGGACAACGCTATCACGCGCACCCGTTTCTTTCACACGATCGCCGGTGGCTCTTTTTTACAGAAATGGTAAATGGTTTCTCCCAGATCCTCGCGCTCGATGTCGCCGATCTGGTTGATTTGAATGAATATTGGGAGGCATGACCGGCTTCATTTGTAACTTTAATCGATAGCGCATCTTGCATCCAAAATTAATCCGCCGAATGTCATCGGCTTTGATGCAAAAAAAAGTTTGAATCGACTTAATCACGCATCGAAAGGTGAGGAATTAAGCAATGGGGCACACATATCGTTCGCATGAAAAACTGGCAATCCCAACTTTTCGCATTGATTCGGCTCAACGTTCTTTTACATTTTTCATCAATGAGCACGAACGATGCGGGATATTTGATGCCACCTTCCAACTCGAGGTTAATGAGCGTCCGTTAAATGCAACACTCCCCCAATTTCAGACGCAAGTGCGCGGAGAGCTTTCCGCGGGAAAATCAGCAACGTTCACTTTGACGCATTCCGATGCCGGTATTGTTTGGGAAATTTTGCTTGAGCTTTCAAAGAATGGTTTAACCGGCTATATTTCGTCCGTGATCCGAAATAGTTCCGATTCGCCGGTAGCACTCGGCAAGTGTGATTTGATACATATCAAACGCGATCAAGGGGTGCTCGTGCCGGGTGAAAACCAGGGCAGTACGGTTTTGCTGGAGAGTCATGCCAGTGCAGCTCTGCGGCGAGTTTTGCCCATTAGTGAAAATGATGGAAGGCACTCGACAAAAACGATTATGCATCTGTTTAATCGCGTAAACAGCGTTGCTGTGCATCTGAGCTTCATCACATTCGATTACTTGAATACGGAGCATCATCTGCACTATGCTAATCGGAAAGGCATTTTCCAGTATCGAGCTTTTTGTGATTTTTCCGGTTTCATCCTGCAACCAGGTAAAAGTATTTCAACAGAAAAAATAATGCTTGAAATCCGGACAGATCCGTACGCATCGCTCGAAAGCTGGGCGGATCACGTTCGGAACCATTACCACCCTGAAATATGGTCGACTCCTCCGGCAGGGTGGCTTGGTTGGGCATGGGTCGATCCGTTTACGGTTGAAAATTATCAGGATATTGTTTACAGAAATGCAGCGGCGATCAAGCGTCGGTTGAATGGATTCGGATTGGAATATATCTGGATTAGCATTGGTAATCTCGAAGACGGCTTTCCCGGAAATTGGCTAAATGTTGATTCAAGGAATTTCCCGGACGGCATCCGCAATCTGGCAGAGAAGCTGAAGCCATTGGGAATAAAGCCTGGCTTATGGATTAGCCCATTCTGGATTTGTTCGGCGCTTCCGGACTTAGTCCGCAAAATGGATGATGCCCTGCTTCGGGACGAAAATGGCGAGTATCTGGTTGTGTGCCCGGAATGGCGCATCGGCAAAGCCGGGGAATTGCCAAAAGCAGAACGACCCTGTTGTTACGCACTCGATGGAAGTCATCCCCGGACAATTGAAACTCTCAAACACACTTTTGAAACATACCGGGAATGGGGTGTGCGCTATTTTATGATCGATTTTCTCGAAGGCGGCGCAGGCAATATCAGTCGCTATCCGTATGCAAAACATCACGATAGCTCAATGGTTGCAGGGCCGCAGATTTATCGAAATGCGCTTCGAGTCATACGGGAAGCAGCAGGAAAAGACACCTACCTGCTTTCGAGCACCGGCCCGACATTTCATAATGTGGGATTGGTGGATGGCGCACGTGTTGGCAGTGATTATGGTGAGGGACGGGCGCTGTTTCCCGAATCCTATTTTTATCCGGCGACATTCATCATCAATAATGCGCGTTTCTGGACCTCGCATCATCATGCTTCGACCAATATGGCAACCAACTACTTCATGCACCGCAAGTTATTTCTCTGCGATTCCGGCAATGTGCTCACGGTGGATAAGCCAATTCCGTTGAGCGATGCGCGGATTGCGATCACTATTTTTGGTATCAATGGCGGTCCTGTCATGCTCGGTGATGATCTGGACCGAATATCCGAAGAACGTCTCGCGCTCATCAAAAAATGCCTGCCGCGAGCTGAAGATATCGCCTTTCCGCTGGATTTATTCGAAGCCGCTTACCCGGATTACCCAAAAATTTTCCACCTGCACATTGAAAAGGAATGGGATCAGTGGGAGATTTTGGCGATCTTCAATTACGATGCGGTTCCTCTAAGCCAGGATATCGATCTCCGCAAACTTGGATTTTGTCCCGATGAAACAGTCACATTGTGGGAATTTTGGAACGAGCAATATCTGGGTTCAGCATCCGGGAAATTCACAGCGGGGATTCCGCCCGGCAACGTCGGAGTGTATCGAATCGCAAAACGCCGCTCCCATCCCTGGCTGCTTTCGACGGACATGCACGTGCGGCAGGGACAGGCTGAATTGCTTGACGTAAACTGGAATGAAGCAGAAATGAGTTTGCTCATTCGGGCAAGTCGTCCCGCCGCGGAAATCGGGAATATTTTTGTGATTGCCCCCAAAGGCGTATGTGTGGCGAATCCCCGGGGCAATTGGATCGCAAAAGACGCCAACGATGAATCGCTCATCATTCGCAGAGAATTCAGATTCAAAGATGAACCGGCGGAGTGGCGGCTGCGATTCAAACCACTCGAATAGGTTCCAATCTTGTGGGGGTAGCGAGAATTGAGATATTCACCAGAGTTCGTATTAATCTATGGGGCTTGAATGAGGTGAAATACCGGGGGGGGTGAAAGGGCAGCCAATTCTTGCGCTACAAAAACTTGATTTCGCATTTCCAGCCGGGCAGCACAAGCCGGCAGATTATCACAGAACTTAAAACATTGTACCATTCTACCTTTAATTGAAAGAAGCAGGTGACTGTGAAGAATATTTTTAAAGCCAATCCGAGCCAGTGGGTGCAACACACGCTCAATGGCATGACATTGGAAGAGAAAGTCGGGCAATTGCTTTTTTCGCGTGCCCATATTCCCGATATTGAACAATCGATAAAAGATGGTATCGTCGGCGGATTCTACGCTTTGAATCATGTACCGGCAGAGCGTATTGCCGAGTTGAAGGCGCTGGCAAAAGTACCGCTTCTCGTTGCGCAGGACCTGGAAGCCGGCTATACTGCGAACAGCTTGCAATGGTCGACGGCATTGGCGCTGGGTGCAATCGACGATCCGCAATTGGCTTATGACTGGGCAAATATGCAGGCGATTGAAGCCAGGCAAATCGGTGTGCAGGCGGTATTTGGACCGGTGTTGGATATCGCCATGAATCCTGATGGCGCTTTGTGCGGCATTCGGGCGTTGAGCGGAGATGCACAGCAGGCGGCATCGCTGGGAGTGGCGGTTGTCAAAGGGTTTCAGGCTGCCGGCATGTTGCCCTTTGCCAAACATTTTCCGGGATTCGGTCGCGGACCTCAGGATGCCCATATCGAATTATCGGTGATCGATACCGATCGGGAGACATTTTACAACGAGGACGTATTACCCTACCGCAAAGCCATCGCCGAAGCCGGATTAATGGGCGTAATGACCGGACACATCCGGGTGGACTGCATTGATCCGGAAATGCCGCTGCCGATGTCAAAAAAGCTAATGGATGTTTTGAAGGAGATCGGCTTCAATGGATTGGCGGTCACCGATTCGCTGGCAATGAAAGGAATTCTCTATCATTATCCCGCCGAGGTGCTCTATCCCGGTGCTATTCTGAGCGGTCACGACATGATCATTGCCGATTATCAGACACCAGATCGTATCGGTTTCGGCTATTTGCTGCAAGCGGTTAAAGCGGGTCGCATTTCTGAAAGCATGCTTAATCGCAAAGTGACGCGCCTTTTGCAAATGAAAGAATTTTTGAATAACGTCAATGTTGCCGATGCCGATCGCGAATTGCACCGAAAAACCTTCACCACAATATGTGAACGCGCCATGACGGCTTATTGTCACGATGGCGCCGAGTTTGAGCCAATCGACCGTTCGAAAAAATCATTATTCGTTGTCGTTTCCGAAGATGCTGCCGATGTCGAAGGCGAATTACCGAGCGGGCGCAGTCAAACGCAAGAGTTGGTGCGCGCCTTAAAAGCTGCATTTCCGAATAGCACGGTGCGCGTTATTCCCTTGTGCCAGGAAGCTGTTCTTATCGAAAAAGTGCTATGCGATGGTATGGCGCATGAGGAAGTACACGTGATCGCGCATGCCACAGGCAGGGCATATTCCGGAATGAGCATCTATCATCTGACATTTCAGGCGCTTGTGCGCGGTCTGGCTCCGAAAATACACACATTTGTCATCTGGGGCAATCCCTTCGCTGCCAAAGATTTGCCTCCGCTGAAGCAGGTGCTATTTACCTATGATTACGGTCCATGGATCGATGCAGCAATGAAGATTTTAACCGGTGAATCGAAACCGAAAGGACGATTGCCGGTGAAGATACCTTCGCTGTAATAAATTAATCAGGTTTCAATGAATATTAAAGTTAGAGGTACAAGAGATATTTGAATGGGAGTCAATTACTCTTTTGCTCAGACATTTATAGATCGTACCCAATAAATACCAACTAGTTATCACTTTGACTATTTAGAAAATTAATCTGAAACAATGGGATTGCACCCCATCGATCCCGCTGGCGTTGCCCCGAAATCGACAATTATTATTTCAGCTTTTTATTCCGGCAAAGTGGCAACAAGGAGAGTCTGCTCATGAATATCTTGGATGATGAACGCAGGATAACTGACCTTGATTTTTTCGCTCATCTTCGATCCGATCTGCCTGCCCTGGCTGATGTGCATCATGCTTTAAAAAAAACTGGATTGGCGGATGCCCGTGAAATGTTTGTCGAATATTTTCTTAAGCGGAAAGAACCACGCTGGTACTTTGACTGGCGTTTCAGAAAAGAGCCGGTCACGGAATTCTGGGATCGATCCCATACTTGGGGAACGCCTCAGCTTGTTCCGCACGAAAAACGGATACAATCGCTGATGCAGGATGTATTCACCGATTCCAGCGGCAAAAAGCATGATATTTCGGATATGACCCGAATGGATCCGCTGGTGCTGCGCCATGGTGAAAAAGGACAGCATATCGCCATGTTCATCTGGGCGAGTGACCTGGGAGAGATGTACGCGCGCACGCACGATGAGCGCTATCCGCAAAAACTCATCCGGCTTCTCCGGGAGTATGACCGGGCATTCCCGCGCAAAGTCACAGAATTCGATCCGGATTCGCCCTGGCTCGAACGCACCGATCTGCCCTGGTGGCACCTGATGTTCATCGGTAAGGCGGTGCATAACATGCTCATCACACTCTATACTGGCATTCTGCACCATCCGGTTGTGCAACCTGATGATATCTTCCTGTTTTTCAAAAAGCTGTGGTTCTATGCGGCGCAATTCACCCGTTTCACGCGAAAAGGTGAATATCGGCATTTCAACCACCATTGGTACGAATGGGGAACCTGCCCGTTCATGTTCGGACAGATGTTCCCTGAATTCAAAGGATTCAGCGACATGCGGGATTGGGGTCGCGAGGTGATCAATATGCATCTTGAGCGCGATTTCTTCGATGATGGCACGTATTTGGAGCATTCAACCTGCTACAATGCCGGAACATTGGGTATCAACTTGTTGATACCCTGGGCAGTTGCTGCGGCGAATAATATTCCGCTGGTGGAATCGAATAACATAGCGCGTGTCAGATCGTGGCTCGGATGGGTAGCCGGAATGACGCGTCCCGATGGCGTGCTGCCGTCAATTGGCGACGAATTCGATAAGTACGCCATGAATACACTCGCCAGAAGCGCGGCATTGCTTAAGGAGCCAGCGCTCAAAGGCGTGGCACAAATCGCGCTGAATACACTCAAAAAACTCGATTCGCCGGCACGCGCTTTTGGCTTTCCCGAATTCGGAATCGAAGAATGCCTGAGAGCGAAGTGGGATAAATTACCGGCAGTTGATCCTGAATTCACATCCGCCGTCTTCCCCGATGGTGGATGGGTCGTACTCCGCGATGGCTGGGACGAAAAATCGATGTACCTCGCGCTCTCCGCAATCAATCCGCCGCTTGGCAAAAACCACGGACATTGGGATTTGCTGAGTTTCCTGGCATTCGCCCGTGGTCATTCTTTTATCACTGATCCGGCATCGTGGATTTATAACGGCTATTATACCGCCGAGAGACGCGGCTATTTATATTCAATGGAATCGCATAACGTACTCACCATTGATGACGATCCGCTCATCTCCAAGCGCGACCTGTATCCCATCTGGACCGGGGAGGTGCCCAAATGCACGATTGAAGAGTATCATTTGGGCGAAAAAATCGATTTTGTTTCCGCCTGGCACGATGGCTATGCGCCGCAGCGGCACACGCGCGAAATTTTATTCGTGAAAAATAACTACTGGCTTATCATCGATCACATTTCGAATCCCGACTCGGATTGGCTGCACACCTATCGCCGCAGACTTCACTTCGACTTTGATGTTGCAGTTGAAGCCGGTAACAGCCAACTTCTCGCCCGTGCCGGTGATTCGACGCTGACGATCATGCCGCTTCCTTCGGACGAACCACAGATACGTATGTGGCGCGATGACTTTCTCGAACCGGAACGACAGAAACTCGGCTTTTCAAGCTTTCCGTGGGTCGCCGAAATTCGATCCGAGAGCAGCGGTCCGGTTGTGTTGGCGATGCTGATTTTCCCGCAAAGCGCCGGACTCGATGCGGCACCATTGAAATTCAGATGCCTTGAAGTAATCAAAGACTGCGTGCGAATCCCTTCGTGGAAGGCTATCGCGCTGGAAATTGAAACGCCAAACAGCAGGGATTTTTATTATCGCGCCTTCGAAAATCCAGGCAGCAGTCGATTCGGAAATTGCGAAACGTCCGAACGTATCTGGTTGCGACGCGAACCGATCAACGCCGCGCCGGAATCCATCGCAATAAATACTGGTCGTAAGTAAATATCAAATCATAGAATTAGATGTTTCGGATAATTGGCTGTAAGGTTTGAGCGTGCCATTCAGATTAAAAACGTGAATTCTAAAAATGGAGAGGAACGATGCAAAAAGTCAAAGACCATTTCTGGTTGTGGGGACATGATGCCGGCAGTCACAATCCTGAATATCATCTGCCAGGTGAATCGCGAATTACCCCGGTTGAAGCCGCGTATTACATGGGCATTCCGAACATGATCATGGTTCGGTTCAATGAACGTTCGTTGCCGCCGGAAGAACCGTACATCATTCCGTTCAAAGCGCTCGATAAATTGCTCTGGTCCATCGTGGGCGGTGGCGGTGTGACCATGCGCGAAGAACGAGAGCGCGTTCTGCAATTGAGTGAGCGGTTGCCCAATCTAATCGGTGTAATGATGGATGATTTTTTCACCATTACACCGGATAACCGCGTGACTGCACCAATTGCCGTTGATGAATTGAAAGGCATCCGGCAGCAACTGGATGCCGGATCGCCGAAGCTGGATTTATGGGTGGTTGTGTATGATAATCTGCTCCGGCATTCCTTGGGCGATTATTTGACCCTGTGCGATGCCGTCACCTTCTGGACCTGGGAGGCACAAAATCTCCGGAAGCTCGAACAAAATTTTGAAATGCTGGAATTCCTCGCGCCGGAACATAAAAAGGTACTCGGCTGCTATATGTTCGATTACGGAAAAAACCGGAATATGCCCGTGGATCTCATGCAATACCAGTGCGAAACCGGCTTGCGCTGGCTGCGAGATGGGCGCATCGACGGTATGATTTTCCTCGCCTCATGTATCTGTGATCTGACGCTCGAAAGCGTTGCCTGGACGCGGGATTGGATTTCGCGGGTGGGGGAGACGACGCTGTGATTCCCACAGCAAAAAGGGATGACAAGCACAACGCACCTGAACACAATAAACTTGTTGACATTTTGGTTGAAAAAGATTAAATTGATTTGTGAGATTACCGTAAAGCAATGCGTTGTATTTTAAAGCGATATACGATATGAATCAGAAAGATATTCGTTGGCGACAACGTTTCGAGAATTTCAAGCGGGCGCATGCCTTGCTGGCAAAATATATCGGGATTGAAAATCCTTCGGAAATCGAACGTGCGGGAATCATCCAGTTCTTTGAGATGGCATTTGAATTGGCGTGGAAGCTGATGAAAGATTATCTTGAGGCACAGGGCTTTCAGCCGCAAAGCCCCCGTGAAACCATCAAACAGGCGTTTCAAGCGGGCATTATCGTTGATGGTCACGCCTGGATCGATGCCCTGGATGATCGCAATCTGACCGTACATACTTATGATGAAAGCACTTCCATCGAGATTGAGCAACGGATCAAAACGATTTATTTTCAAGCCTTGCAGAAATTTTACCAGTTCATGAAACGTGAGGCTGAAAAATGAAGTCCGGATTAAAGAGCCGGGATAGGCAGTACATCGTAAACGCTATCAAGCAATTCCCGGAGATCGAGCAAGCGACACTTTTCGGTTCACGTGCCCTGGCGAGTCATAAAAAAGGTTCGGATGTGGATTTGGCAGTATCAGGCAAACAGATCAGTCACAACACAGTTGCGCATTTGCGCGCGATGCTAAATGAAGACCTGCCGCTGCCCTATTTTTTTGATGTCGTGTGCTATGAAAGGATCGCCAACGAAAATCTGAAGCGTCACATCGATGAGAAAGGGATTGTAATATTTGATAGCAAAAAGAATTGACGACCTGAATGGCAAACCTATCCGAAGAATCCGCTTTAAGCGCCAATGCCTCGACTAAATCCGGTTGGACATCCGCAAAACGGGTATTGACTGCGTGTGAATTCTGCCAACCGGATCGGATCCCGCGATTCGACAATTTCTGGGAATTTCCCCGATCCTGGCAACGCCGCCTCGGACCGGAGGAATCCCTTTCCGATATTGCAATCTGGGTTCCTGACGAAACACCGTTTCCGTCGCGTGCGCGCTCGCTCGAAGAACAGGATGGATGGCTGTATGAAATCGACGGGTGGGGGAGAACCATCCGAAGAAAGCGCGATGCCTATTTTTCCGAAATCCTCGAGGTCGCGTTCGCTTCAACCAAACAAATCGAAGATGCAGAATTTGATCCGCCGGGGGAGCAGTCACGGTATTTGCAGGGATGCTCCACGGAAGAAGCGATTCAAAGGAAACTCAAGCAGGCAAAACAAAATTTTTGCGTGTTCGGAAAAACCGGCGGTCCCTATCTGCGATCATCGTTCATGCGTGGGAGCGAGCAGTTTCTGATGGACATCGCCGGCGATCCCTTGCTGGCGAAAACAATCGCCGATCGCGTTGCAGATCATCTAATCGAAATCGGTATTGAGGAGCTTCACCGTTGGGAACTTCAGCATACGGGCATCTGGATTTATGATGATATGGCGTGCAATGATGGTCCCATGTTCAGCCCGAAAGCCTTCGAAATGGTGTTTTTGCCCGCTTACCAGCGCATGATCACAGCCTTCAAATCCGCCGGGGCAAAATACGTATTTCTGCATTCAGATGGCGATATCCGACCGATTCTTGAGATGATGGTGGATGCCGGTATCGATGGTCTCAATCCGATAGAACGGCGCGCAAATATGAATATCGTGCAGTTAAAAAAGCAATACCCCGAACTGATATTAACAGGTGGGATGTGCAATACAATAACGCTGGTGCAGGGACCGCTGGCTAAGATTGAAGCGGAAGCCCGGGAAATTATCGATTTGGGACGAACCGGCGGTGTTGTCATCGGGACGCATTCCATCAGCCCGGAAATCCCGTTGAATCATTATATTGCGTATCATCAAACCTGTTTAACTTTCGGCAATTTCGGAATCATTTAATTCGGCGCAAAATTTAGGAGGTGGGATAAAATAAGTTACTCATTTTAAATTTTTCAGTGGCTATTTTTCAAAAATATGGTTAAGCAAAATATCCAGGTTATTTAGTGTCCGTCCGAAAACTCGAAAAATTGTCATTGCGAGGCGTTTTTTGCCGAAGCAATCCCCTAATAAAACGGCTGAGATT
>JAFGMA010000394.1 GCA_016927835.1 Candidatus Zhuqueibacterota bacterium
ATCTAAACTAAACTATTACTTTTATGTAAATTAAATTATTGTAAAAACACTTGCAATCCTCAATTTAAAGCTGTAAATTACGTATCAAATACTGCAGATAATCGTTGCGAAATCCGACCTTTTCAGGAAAATTCATGAATTTTTTTTTAAATGCATTTAATGCGCTGTTGAATGTAAAATGGAGCAGAACGCAGATATGGAAAAGTATAACACGAGAGAATTTGATCTAATTGAGCACGTTCCGGGTTCCTCGGACATCTTTCGCCGGAAGATCTGGAATATATTGGAAGGTTCCAGTGACTGGAACGCAATCATCACGACTATAGACAAAGATAGGGGAACCTATAGCGTTGTATTGCAGGGCACACTCAAACAACAGCCTTTATTAGATTCATAATTTGCTTGCCGACGTGCCTGTCCTGAATGCAATTTAATATTTTTTGGTAGAGGTACAATCTATGAAAAATTTGAATATCTATGATTTGTTTAATATTAAAAATGAGAACATATCATCGACGACGATAAAACGCCAATTGAATGACATGCTTGAAAGTTCGAAAAAATACTTTGCAATCGTCGAAAGCCTGAATCGCGAAACCGGCGAATATAAAATAGTAGTCCAGGGCACACTTGACAACACCCAAACGTGGTAGAAGGGAAACTTATAACGGGATAAAAAAAAGAGGTTTATAACTCAAACCTCTTTGATATCCGATTAGCGATATTTTATAAATTTTGCATACTATCCCAGGAAGGCTCTGAGGGCTTTGCTCCGCGATGTGTGCCTCAGCCGACGCAGTGCTTTTTCCTTTATTTGTCGCACTCTTTCCCGTGTTAGTCTGAATTTTTCACCAATTTCTTCCAGCGTGAGCGGGTGTTCATATCCAATCCCAAAATAGAGCCTGACAACTTCTGCCTCTCGCTTATTCAACGTAGCGAGCGCTCCTTCCACTTCAATCTTCAAAGAATCTTTGATCAGCGTGTTATCTGGCGAGGGCAGTTCATCGTTTTCGATTACATCTAAAAGACGGCTTTCTTCATCCTGAGAAAAAGGTGCATCGAGGGATAAATGCCTGTTCGAAATTGCCAACGCATCGGAAACTTCAAAAATGCTCATATCCAGTTCATTCGCAATTTCCCAAGTAGAAGGTTCCCTTTCGAACTCCTGCTCCAGTTCGCAAAGAACTTTGCCGATTTTGTTATAGGTGCCGACCCGATTCAGGGGAAGCCTCACAATCCTGGATTGCTCTGCCAGAGCCTGAAGAATCGCCTGTCGAATCCACCAAACCGCATAGGAAATAAATTTGAAGCCCCTGGTTTCATCGAAACGGCTGGCAGCTTTAATCAAGCCAAGATTCCCTTCGTTTATCAGATCGCCAAGTGATAAGCCCTGGTTTTGGTACTGCTTGGCAACGCTGACTACGAATCTAAGATTAGCTTTTGTTAATTTTTCCAGCGCACGCCGATCGCCGTGCTTTATTCTTCGTGCCAGCGCAATTTCTTCAGCAGTGGTCAGGAGTGGTTCTTCTCCAATTTCCTGGAGGTATGTGTCTAATGAATGATCCGCTCGGGTTTGGGAGTTCTTGGCAGATGTAACCATTAACTCTCCTTCGTAGGTTTGTGAGTCTGGCTGATACCAGCTCTGGCAATCTGCAAATATACTAAATTTTTCTTTATTTGTCAACATAATTTTCTTTCAATTAATATTTTATTCAAGCGAATCCTGGATTAATTCAATGCTGCTAATTTACTTAATTAATTATAGTTATTATTATCTTTTATTATCCTCATGCCGTCTGTTTTACTTGAACCAAACTCTGCTTAATCAAAAAAAATAAAAAAACACTTGATTTTTTTGTATAAATAGTTATCTTACATTGTAGCATTTAAACGTCGATGGCTATAAAAATTTTGGTGATGAAAATGTATAGAAATTTGCTCCTTTCATTGTTTGTATTATTAATATATTTCGCCTCAGCTTCTGCATTACATGGCGGAGCGATTATAAAAAAATTTGAATGCAAAGATGGTGGCAACAAAGTCGTTTTGAGATGGACCTCAACCATCGAACTGTCACTTGCACGCTACGAGATCGAGCGCAGCCTCGATAATAAAATTTTCAATCGAATCGCAAAAATTGATGCTAAAGGTCCTTCAAACTATGAATATATCGATAACTCGGTATTCAAGCAAATAAGCCATACATTTTATTATCGACTTCGCATCGTCGACGAGAATGGAAATTCCACATTGTATGGCGAAACGCTTTCGATTAAGCCATCCGTTTCCGGTGTGAAGCACACCTGGGGTAGCCTTAAAGCGATGTTCAGATGAAAGAATACCGCATATCGAAAGTTAATCCCGTCATTTTGCATCTCGTTCGGGAAATAAGCTGCAATTTAGGCATTTCATAACAAGAGGCTAATAAAACACACCCGTCAAGCTTGCTGCCGGATGCCTTACATCCCAGAATTATAATCCACCTGCAAAAAACTAACCATTCTGCCTTATTTTTAAACACATATTTCAAGGCAGTACGATTCCATGCGGTGTAAAGCAATCCTGTTGGATATTACGATTTTTGAATTTAAAAGATTCCGCTCAATGCCTGAATGACGATGACACCCAAAGCAATTTATCAAAATCCTGCTAATGAAGGGTTCCAGGCTTACCTGTATGATTAAAATTTGAATCTGTTAACATATTAGAAATCATTAAGATATTTGCAAATATAGTGCCATTGGGATAAAATGCAAATACATAGATTGTATCATAAATATGCCATTAGCTTTGTATTATCGGGAAGCATTGTTTCAAGACGATACGGGTAATGACTGGATATAGCCTTAATTTTTTTTAAATATTAAAAAAAAGTAACCTTAATCTCTAAAAATCTACATATAAACCTTAATTTTTTGTTGAAATAAGCTTCAAATATTCATATATTCAACAAGCCAATTCTTTGGATTTGGAAATAATGAGTAAATCAAACATGATACTTTGATTACGCTTTTGAGCTTTTGGAGAAAATAATGGACCAACACAATCCCTTAAAAACAACCGAAAACATGCTGAGTGAATTGTTCTTCACTTCTCGCATTATGTCAAGGAATGGATGGTGTCCGAACACAGACATCTTTGAAACCAGGACGGAGTTCGTCATTCGGCTCGAATTGCCCGGAGTAAAAAAGGAGGATATTTCATTAATCCTTTCAAACCATAGTCTTATAATTCGGGGGAAGCGAGAAGATGTTGGTCCGAGGGGGAGGGTGTATTACCATCAGATGGAAATCAGCTACGGATTATTTGAACGCACAATTCTGCTGCCGGAAGGTTTGGACGAAAAAAGCTTCAAATCCAAATTTAGCGCTGGTTTTTTGGAAATTACAATTCCTAAATCAGAAACCAGCTAAGGAAAATATCCCCACAATTCATCGACGAAAGTCAGGACTATTATATGGGAAAGGGAAACCAGGAAATGGATGAAGATGATTTGCTGAATATAAAAAACCATGAAGCGATAGACGAACTTGAAATACCGGATGAATTGCCTGTTTTGCCGTTGCGTGATACCGTGATATTCCCTTACATCGTTTCGCCTTTGATTATTGCCCGAAAAAAATCAATTAAATTGATTGATGACGCCATTTTAGGAAAGCGCATCATTGCACTAATTGCTCAAAAGGATGCCCAATTAGAAGATCCGGATCAAAATGATTTATTCAATATTGGTGTGGCGGCAAATGTACTAAAAATGCTGAAATTCCCCGATGGCAGCCTTCGAGTATTGGTTCAGGGCATTACGAGAATTGAAAATAAAAAATTCATACAAAGTGAACCATATTTGGTTGCCAGGATCAAGGAACTCAAAGAGACGTATGAAGAAGGGATTGAACTGGATGCTTTGTCCCGCAACGTTTCGATTCAATTTCAGCGCATTGTTTCGCTGATCCCCCATCTGCCGGAAGAATTGCAAATCGCAATTATGAATATACATGACATGGGCAAACTCGCTGATTTTGTCGCCGCAAACCTTAGTTTTGCTCTGGATGCTAAGCAGGAAATTCTCGAATCCTTGAGCATCAAAACCAGGCTCGAAAAGCTGACCGTGCTGCTCAACAGGGAGATCGAGGTGCTCGAAATGGGCTCTAAAATACAAACGAAAGTCCAATCAGAATTGGGAAAAAATCAGCGCGAATTTTACCTGCGCGAGCAGTTGAAGGCAATCCAAAAAGAACTGGGGATGACCGATGAGAGAACAATAGAAATCAACGAGCTCTCAGAGAAAATTAAAGCAGCCAAAATGTCCGACGAAGCGATGAAGGAAGCTAACAGAGAGATCGATCGCCTGGCAAAAATGCCTCCCGGAGCCGCTGAATACACCGTCGCTAGAACCTACATCGACTGGCTCATTTCTCTGCCGTGGTCAATATCCACAAAGGATATGTTGGATATTAATGTCGCCACCCAGGTCCTCGACGAAGATCACTACAATTTGAAGAAGGTGAAGGAAAGAATTCTTGAATATCTTGCGGTCCGACGTCTGCGCCAGGAGATGAAAGGTCCTATCCTTTGCTTCGTGGGTCCGCCTGGAGTTGGCAAAACATCTTTGGGGAAATCTATCGCCCGGGCAATGGGGCGGAAATTTGTGCGAATATCACTTGGTGGCGTCAGGGATGAAGCGGAAATTCGCGGTCATCGGCGAACCTACATCGGTGCCTTGCCGGGTCGGATCATTCAAGGATTGAAAAACGCGGGATCAAATAATCCGATTTTTATGCTCGATGAAATCGATAAAATCGGACAGGATTTCCGCGGTGATCCATCTTCCGCGCTGCTGGAAGTGCTGGATCCCGAACAGAATAACTCATTTTCGGATCACTACCTGGATGTTCCCTTTGATTTGAGCAAGGTCATGTTTATCACTACTGCCAACTATTTAGATCCAATCCCTTCCGCGCTGCGAGATCGGATGGAGGTTTTGGAACTGCCAGGATATACTGATGAAGAAAAGCTTCAAATCGCTTTTCGATATCTGATACCAAAGCAGGTGAAAGAACACGGTTTGAAAAGCAGCTATATCGCATTCGACGAAAACGCCATTCGAAAAATCATCTCGGATTACACGCGTGAAGCCGGATTGCGCAATCTTGAACGCGAAATCGCCGCCATCTGCCGAAAAGTTGCACGCACAACTATTGAGGACATTGATTCAAAAAAACGGCGCAAGCGACGGATTCGAATCTCAAAGCGCACCGTCCATACATACCTCGGTGCAAAAAAATTCCATTCCGAAATTGCCGAACGCACAAGGCAAACCGGTGTGGCTACCGGTCTTGCCTGGACACCTGTTGGCGGCGAGATTCTTTTCGTTGAATCTACCAAAATGTCGGGCAATAAAAACCTGATTTTAACCGGTCAATTGGGCGACGTAATGAAGGAATCGGCTCAGGCGGCGCTATCGTATATTCGCTCTAAAGCCGCGCTCTTCGGCATTGATGAGCATTTCTTCGATAATATGGATATCCACATACACATTCCCTCTGGTGCAATTCCCAAAGACGGTCCATCCGCCGGGGTAACAATGGCAACGTCTCTGCTTTCATTGCTAAAAAACCAGTCGGTCAAAAACGATATCGCCATGACAGGTGAGATAACACTTCGCGGAAAAGTGATGCCTGTAGGAGGTATAAAAGAAAAAGTACTCGCAGCACACCGGGCAGGTATCAAAACGATTATTATGCCGGTGCATAATGAAAAAGATTTAGAGGATGTGCCGCCCAGTGCTCGCGATCAATTGCAGTTTATCCTGGTTCAGGAATTAGACAAGGTTTTTGAAAATGCGTTCTCTCGCACGTCGAAGCAGAAAAATGCCGGTGGTGAGTGACCAGTAGATCAGACAGCACACGAGAATCCCTATACACCTGCGCCATCCGCCTCCCAACGAAACCAGGATGGCTGGTGGGGCAGCGCTAATCCTGTCATGAAGGTTTCGCTTTAACTACACGGCGATTTGCCTTGCTCGAATTGCAAGCAGAAAAGAGCCTGATGAAAAATTTGAGTGAGGAAAAATATAGCGGTGATCGTTGCGAGGGGAAGGTTGCCCGGATTTTAGTGTTATAAAATTGCAAATATTGGGGGAATGAAATTGCCGCTTCCCCCGAATATTTTCAATCGAATTCAAGTTTCGCTTAAGCAGATTTCCGATACTAATGAATCCACCGTCTGTCTCTTTGCTGCCTTCCTGATTTTCGAATCATTGAATGCATTTCACAATATTTCGTGGGCGCAGAGGACACGAGAAATACTTCTTCAACAATATTCGGACAGCTATCCGTAGCGAGTTGTTTGCTATCGGCACATATTTCACGCTTGACAACGCCGATGGGCATCTCAAAATCTTCCTCATGCAGCTTCAGCGTATCGTGAGCAGTCTTCATATAAGGCGCCCAGATGGGAAGCGCCACCTTTGCGCCTTCTGCACCCTGCCCAAGAGTCACTTCCAGATTGTCGCATCCCACCCAAACGCCGGTCACAATTTGCGGCGTAAAGCCTATGAACCACCCATCTCCGTAATCATTCGTAGTTCCTGTTTTGCCGCCTGCCGGGCGCATAAACTGATATTTGAATCTTGCACGTACACCCGTTCCGTGTAAAATAACCGATTTAAGCATATCTGCCATGATATATGCGACTTCCTTGCGCAGCGCTTCACGCACAACAGGTTGATTCTGCTCGAGCACATTACCGTATTTATCAACGACTTTAGTGATAGCAATTGGTTGTGCCAATAGTCCCTTGTTTGCGAAGACGCCAAAGGCAGAGGTTATTTCGATGGGGATCACCTCACACGCGCCAAGCGCAATCGCATCAACTGCCTGAAGGTCATTCGTAATCCCCAGCTTATGGGCAAAATCGACAACCTGGCGCGGGGGCACCAATTCCTGTACCAGGCGTGCCGCGATAAGATTAAGAGAATGCTGTAATCCCTTGCGAAGAGTTGTCGGACCGCCTTCGGAGCGATCATAATTTTGAGGCTGCCAGCGCTTTCCGTCAGGCATGATCACAACAACCGGTTGATTCAGAAGCTCAGTAGACGGCGAATACCCATTATCAATCGCAGCCGCATAGGCAATAGGCTTGAATGCTGAGCCGGGTTGACGCAGAGCTTGAATCGCACGATTAAATTTTGATTCAGCAAAATCACGTCCGCCTACCATCGCCAGAATGTAACCGGTTCTCGGATCGATCGAGACAAGCGCAACTTGAACCGCAGCATTTGCGCTGATGACTGAATCGATAAACGCTGTGTCCGACTTCAGTTCTCTGAAGCTCTTTTCCGCCAAAAGCTCCGGTGCAATAAATCTTTTCAGCCGGTCCCCAACCTTCAAACGTTTTGTAACACTGGCTTGTACTTCTGGCAAATGAGTTTTAATCGCTGCCTCAGCCGCAGCTTGTAGTCGGGAATCAAGAGTCGTATAGACAGACAAGCCGTCGGTGTATACATTGTAGCCATATTTCTTCTGAAGCTCCTGTCTTACCCATTCGGTAAAATAGGGTGCAATCCCAAACTCCTCTTCCTGAGTAAATGGCGAGAGCGTCAAGGGTCTATTCTTTTCGAACTCATAGCCATCCTCACTCAAATATCCGCACACACGCATATTATTCAGTATAACATTTCGGCGATGCAATGCAGCTTTCGGATTCCTGTATGGTGAATAATAACTGGGTCTTTGCAATTGAGCAACAATCAGCGCAGCATCAGCCGGCGTCAATTCGAATAATCGTTTCTTAAAGTACCGATGTGCCGCAGCCTGCACACCATAAGCGCCATGACCATAATACATTTGGTTCAAATACATCTCAAGGATTTCATTTTTCGTATACGTCCGCTCAATTTGGATTGAAGTTAGCAGTTCCTTTACCTTGCGAATAATCTTTTTTTCCGGTGTTAAAAACAGACTTCGAGCGAGCTGCTGGGATAACGTGCTTGCTCCCTGCTTATAGCGCATTGAGATGATATCGATCAGTAATGCCTTTATAAATCGTTTTGAATTGAAGCCCCAATGCGAATAAAATTGACGATCTTCCGTTGATATGACTGCGTGTTTCAGGATATCGGGAATACTATCAAGCGGCGTATAGGTTCTCTTTTTGATGAATAGCTCTTTTATAACCTTGCCATCCTGGGAAAATAATTTTGAGGCAAGCTCCGGTTCAATCATTTCCAACTGCTTAAGCGAAGGTAATTCCTGTCCCAGATAAGCAATACCAAAAATTATAAACACAATTAACAACGCTGTAATCGAAATATAAATTAATCCTGATTTGGATAAAAATGGAACTGAAGTACGTTCGGAGGCATTATGATTTTGATTGCCGGAAGCTCCTCTTGTATAACGTTTCATGATTTCTCCGTTAAGTTGAACCTGATTTATTCCGCAAGCTCGTTGTTCCAGTAGTTCAGACTGAGCTTGCCGTTTTTAAGCATGCCATAGGAAAAATGATACACCCAATCACCAGTATTCAAATATGATTTATCATTAAAATGCAGTAGCGCTGGCTTATGTGTATGACCAAGAATTACACCATCAAAACCGTTTACCAGTTTATTCAATGCAAATTTTTCAAAGTTCCCGTGCTGGCGATGCTTTTTGGGCGACTTGGCAGTGTCGCCACGACTCAATTTCGAGCAAAAAGCTGCCAACGGGATCGCCAGGTCGGGAGGAAGCAACCGGTATAGATAAATATTTATCGGATGCTTTGTTATATAGCTTAAAAGCCTACTCGTTCTTTGGCTCTTAATTAATCCGTCGCCATGGGCGATGAAAAATCGATTGCCATCCAGATTTATATCAATCGGTCGTTGATGAATTCTCAGTCCGATCTCGCGCTCAAGAAAATCATGCAGCCAATAATCGTGATTGCCGGCGACGAAATCGACCTTGATACCATTTTCAATTAGCTTAAATAGCTCATTTAGCAAGCGAAAGTGCCTGTTTGGAACAGCATTCTTGTATTCAAACCAGACGTCAAAAAAATCTCCGAGAATGAAAAGATGACTCTCCGCTTTCTGAATATGTTCAAAAAAGGAAAACAAACGGTTTAATTTTTTAAATTCAAGTTTCTGATTATGCGCGCCAAAATGTGCATCCGAGATAAAATAGTAATTTTTCATGTCCCGCCAGAAAGCATCAAACGCAACCAAAGAATCGCGCTGAATTTTAATCCGATAGAAATTATAGAGTAATATACCTTACAAAAGTAATTTAGGAGGTGGGGTACAATAAGCTACCCATTTAATTTCTTAAGTGGCTATTTATCAAAATTATTTTTTAGTAAAATGTCCAGCTTATTTGATCCCACATCCTTAAAACATACAAAGGTTCTTAAGCATTCGCCCGGGAACCATAAGCTGACATTGGATGTATCCACACAAAAAAGTATTGACAATAATGAAAAGAATTGCTATTTTAACAATTTTCGCTCCCAATCCACCTTTCGACCTTGTTGCATACAGCTCGCTGGAAGTTTTCATTTTTGTATGTCTTTTGAATTTTGACGCGGCAAAAGGAATTCACTCATGCAGTAAATTAACAGCTATTTATGAAATCGATCGGTACCCGGGAGTTCACAAACCAATGAAACGCTTTACGTGATATTTTGTTCAATCAAAATTTAACCGGAATAAAAAGCCCCCGGGATTGATACGCCGTCACTATGGAATCAAATACGAAAATATATTCATCGAACGCCAAAATAAATATTGGTCTTCGAATTCTGGGCAAACGCCCGGATGGATATCATGATATTGAAACGGTATTTCAGGAAGTCGATTTGCATGACACAATTTCCATGACGCCAGCCATGGACGGCATCGAAATCACCTGTAGCCATCCGGATCTCCCGACTGACGAACGAAACCTAGCATATAAAGCCGCAGCACTGGTGAAAAAAACATATTCGGTGTCATCCGGTATTCAAATATTCATTGAAAAACGAATTCCCTTCGGCGCTGGTCTTGGCGGCGGAAGCAGCAACGCCGCAGTGGTTTTGAAAGGATTGAGTGCAATATGGAATCTGGCAATACCAAAAATCGAATTAAACGCACTGGCGCTGCAACTTGGTTCCGATGTTCCATTTTTTCTTGAAGGCGGTGTTGCACTGGCTCATGGTAGAGGAGAAATCATTACAAAAGTAAAATCATTTCCGAATTTTATCTGTCTTCTTGTTTACCCAAACATAGAAATTTCTACTAAATGGAGCTATAAAAATTATAATTTGTTCTTGACAAAGACGAAAAAAAATGTTAAATTAGGCGGGTCTTTTCTGAAAAGCATTAAACTACGAGAATTTAGAGATGTTTTTCATAATGATTTGGAAGGGATCGCCTTCAGGCATTACCCCGTTTTGGGCAAAATTAAACAGCAATTATTTCATTACAATGCGGAATTTGCTTTGATGTCAGGCAGCGGATCGACTGTTTACGGTTTGTTTGACTCAGAGACTGAAGCACAAAAAGCGAAAGGAGAATTTGATTCACTATTTCATACTTTTTTAACTTATCCTGTTTGACGAAGGAATATGATTGAATTATAATATGGGCTGCGAACTGCATTTGCGAAAGAATAAGGAATGTGAAACCCCATTTCATTCGATGGACCGAAGGCTTTGGCGGATTTAAATATATTCTGGCAGTTTGAAAGCACAAGAGCAATACCAAGTCTGCTATGTGGGAGAGGAATCGAGTCATTCGCTTCCCGTCGATTTCATAGGTGGTGATATGGACGGCTGGCAAAAATTCTGTTCTTTCGAGTACCTGAACTTTTTTTAGAATTATTGAGCAGGAGGGAGAAATGGAAATTACAGAAATCTCCATTAGCCTGAGAGAGGAAGAAAAGCTGAGAGCCTTCGTCAATATTACCCTTAATGATGAGTTTGTCATTCGCGGTATGAAAATTATTAAGGGACCAACGGGCTATTTTATCGCTATGCCCAGCAGAAGAATGCCTGATGGTTCTTTCAAAGATATTGCTCACCCAATAACAAGTGAATTTCGTCAAAAACTTGAGAAGGCTATTTTAACCCAATATCAATTGGTGTTGGAGGATAATAAGAGAACGTACAAATCACAAGAAGCCGTGTATTAGCAAAGGCTTTTTTCGGGCATGCTGAAATCAGAATATCACAGGGCGTATTCCTAATAAATAGAGTTCTGCCGATACGCAATATTTTTCCTCTAATACTGGGGTGTGGCCAAGTGGCAAGGCACGGGACTTTGGATCCTGGATCGGAGGTTCGAATCCTCCCACCCCAGCTTTGACTATCAAGTTTTACAGTTCATCAACTTTGAAATGACGAAAATCGGATAGGTTTTCGTCATTTTTATTAATCGCTTGATTTTCGCAAAAAGGCTTTGTTCATAACCAGAAGCAACAAACAAAAAAGATGGTCGCACGAATAACAAACTTGAGCTTTTACATACATGGCGCATTTAAGTTCAGCACTTCCGAATATGCGTCACTTTGTACGAGTGTAATACAGGTTATCAGATAGGAGAATTTCTATGCAAGATTCACAATTGGCTGCAACGATGCGAAAGGAAACCGGGAAATCCATAAAGAAACTACGCCGACAAGGCAAAATTCCGGGGATTTTCTACATTCACGGACAAAAAAATATCTTGCTTCAAGTAGAGGAACAAGCTTTCAGAAAACTAATCAGTTCAGAACACGCTATTATTGACTTGCTGGTGGGTAAAAAAACTCATAAATGCTTGATTCGCGAAATCCAATTCGATCCAATTACCGGAAATGTTTTGCATGTCGATTTTATGGGTGTCTCTGCCAAAGAGAAAATTACTGCAACCGTCCCGGTACATCTGACAGGTACACCGATTGGAGTCAAAGCCGAAGGGGCGGTGTTGCATCAGGATATGCGTGAAATTGAAGTGGAATGTTTGCCGGCGGATTTGCCGCAAAGCATCGAACTCGAAGTGTCGCACCTACATACCGATGATTCGCTTTTTGTGCGCGATCTCTCGATACCGAACGTCACCATTGTCTCCGATTCGGAGCGAATTGTCGCCAGTGTCAGAACCTTGAAAGCCGCCAAACTGGAAGAAGAAGTTCCGGCAACAGAAGAAGCGGCAGAAACTGAAGCTACCGAGCAACAGGAAGATGATGAATAACTAAATATTGCTGACTGAAGTGCTATGAGGGATCGCTTCCTACTTGTCGGACTGGGAAATCCTGGAAAAAAGTATGCGAAATCCAGACACAATATCGGATTCATGGTAATAGATGAAATCGCGAAAAGATTTGCCAGAGTAGTGAAAAGCAAAGCAGATTCATTCGTGTTTTCCGAATGTGAGTATTTTCAAAAACATGTGATCTTAATAAAACCATTGACCTTTATGAATTTGAGCGGAATCGCAGTCGCCTCTGCCAAGCAGCGCTTTGATGTTGATAATTCACAGTTATTAATTATCCATGACGATTTATACCTGCCCTTTGGTAAGCTTCGTTTGAGAATAAGGGGAAGTGATGCGGGGAATAAGGGAATAGCCTCAATCATCGATTACCTTCAAACGCAAGAATTTCCAAGATTAAAAATTGGGATCGGTTCGAAATGCGAACGGGACGAGTTGGTAGAATATGTCCTCGCGCCTTTCAGCAAGGAAGAATTCGAAGTGCTTGATTCAATTATTATAAAAGCTGCCGATGCATCTTTGTGTTTTCTCAAAGAAGGTGCCATTAGCACGATGAATGCGTATAATTAATAAGATTTTCAATCAACAAGGAGGAAATTTGCTCACTCTACCAATCATAGCTGCATTTTCAGCTTCTCTAATGGCATTGCTCTACGTGCTATACCTCAGTTTGAACATATTAAAACTGAGTCAGGGCAATGAACGAATGAAACAAATTTCGAAGGCGGTTCAAGAAGGCGCAAAGGCTTTCCTGAAACGCGAGTATATTTACATATTCAGTTTTGTGATTGTTATTGCGGCAATTATTGCAATCGCGCCAATGCTCACTGCCAAAAAGATGGACCTGGGCTGGCAAACGTCGGTTGCATTTATAGCAGGTTCGCTGATGTCAGCTCTTGCAGGATATATCGGCATGAGTATCGCAACCAGGGCGAATAGTCGAACCACATACGCAGCCGATAAACTGGGATTGAAAGGCGCCTTGAGCGTCGCGGTCTCAGGCGGCGCGGTCATGGGATTCAGCGTCGTCGGCTTGGCGCTGTTGGGCTTGATCATCCTGGTAGCTATTTTTAAAATTGACAATGTCGCCACGATAAACGGCTACGCTATGGGAGCCAGTCTCGTTGCACTATTTGCCCGAAGCGGTGGAGGCATATTCACCAAAGGGGCGGATATGGGCGCTGACCTCGTCGGCAAAGTAGAAGCAGGAATCCCCGAAGATGATCCGAGAAATCCCGCCGTTATCGCCGATAATGTTGGCGATAATGTCGGTGATGTTGCCGGACTGGGCGCAGATTTGTTGGAATCGTACGTGGAATCGATGATCGCAACGATGGCGATCGCTTCAACTCTGAATATATCCGGAGCATTGAAAGGCGATCTGGGATACCTGCCGTTGCTCATTGCCTCTGCTGGCATCGTTGCCTCGATTCTCGGAGTGATGTTCGTGAAGATAATCGGCAAAAATAATCCTCAAGGCGCTTTAATGGGCGGCACATACCTGGCGGCGATCCTGACCGCCATTGCCAGCTTCTTCATCGTCAAAGCGATAGTGCCTCCCGAAGGCTTCGAAGGCTATAGCCAATTGGGACCATTCTGGGCAACCATTCTTGGCGTCGTCTCTGGCGTAATCATAGGATTCATCAGCGAATACTTCACTTCGGGCAAATACAAACCGGTTCGGATGCTGGCTGAAGAATCGCAAAGTGGTCCCGCAATTACGGTCACAGGCGGTATTTCTATCGGAATGGCATCCACAGCGATTCCGGTGCTCGTGCTGGCGATTTCTGTCATTCTTGCCTATTCCCTCTCCGGAATTTATGGCGTGGCAATGGCGGCACTGGGTATGCTCGCTACAACAGGCATGGTCGTCGCAGTCGATTCGTATGGTCCCATCGCCGATAACGCCGGCGGTATCGCTGAAATGGCTGAATTGCGACCCGAAGTGCGTGAAATCACTGATAACCTGGACGCTGTGGGCAACACTACCGCTGCAATCGGAAAAGGCTTTGCCATAGGCTCTGCCGCATTTGCAGCGATGGGATTGCTGGTGGCTTACATCAAAGTTGTCGGGATCGAGGACGTGGACGTGGCAATCAGCAAACCGAATGTATTGGCTGGCATATTAGCAGGCGCCATGTTGCCCTATCTTTTTTCTTCAATGCTTTTCAAAGCAGTGAGCAAAGCCGCATTCAAAATGATCGACGAAGTCCGTCGCCAGTTCCGCGAAATCAAAGGCTTGATGGAAGGCAAGGTAATGCCAGATTCGGCGAAATGTGTAGACATCAGCACCAAAAGCGCCATTCATGGAATGCTGCTTCCCGGTTCAATGGCAATCGTTGTGCCGGTAATCGTCGGTTTGCTCGATAAAAGGGCACTCGCCGGATTGCTCGTTGGGGCACTCGCTTCAGGATTGATGCTGGGTATCCAAATGGCGAATTCCGGTGGAGCAATGGATAATGCAAAAAAATACATCGAAGGCGGCAAATTCGGCGGCAAAGGTTCGGAGACACATAAAGCCGCTGTTATCGGTGATACCGTTGGTGATCCGCTAAAGGATACCGTCGGTCCGTCCATTAATATCTTGATCAAATTGATGTGTGTGATTTCGCTGGTGTTGGCGCCTTTATTCGCTGATCTTTCATAATTCAGACTGCAAGGCGTCGAATAAAGCATTCTGCAACACTCATGGCAAAACGGATTTTTTTCATGTAGATTCAGGCTATAATGCCGATTTTCGGACATAGTCTCATAGCATACGTCGCTGCAAAAAGCTGAAAATTCGAAGTCGGTTTCAGATTTAATGGCTCTGAGCCGCGAAATAAAAAGCATGTCTAAAATTTGCACAATTTACATATTATGTATGGCAACTGGCAGCATAAGGAACAATAAAATCCCAATATGCAAAAAAGGAAGGTGAGAAATTGAAAGAATATGAAACAACTTTTGTGATCGACTCGCTGATAAAGAATGAGGAAGTGGAAAACCTCATTTTAAAAGTGGAAAAGTTTATCACCAATAATGGTGGCGAAGTTTTAAACACAGATCGCTGGGGCAAAAAACGCCTGGCTTATGAAATTCGCAAACGACAATATGGTTATTACGTAAAGATCGAATTTAAAGCGCCCCCCCATTTAAACAAGAATCTGGAAAGAGAATATAAGCTCGATGAAAATATTCTAAGGTACCTGATCGTCGTACTTGACCGACAAGAGGAAAAACCGCACGAAACGCACAAACCTGAAGCTGAAAGTCCAAAAGCGGAAAAGCGGAATTTAGCGAAAGCAGAGCACGCAACCAAAAAAGCAGATGATGAGAATTCTGAAACCGATACTAACGTGGAGACGATCCCATCCGAAGACTCAGCCCAGGCTGTCGAAGTCGAGGATGCTGCGGTAGAAAAAAATGAATGATTCGTCGATTCCATCCGTGTCCCATTGGGATGAAACAAAAACGAGACTCGCATTTTCTTTTGGCGACAATCCGTTGAACCAACAGCAGATGAAGCGTTCATTCGTTATCGTTTGAAGGACTCCTCAATGAATTTTGCACCTGGATTCATGCGTGACTGGACTATATTTAATTGATTCAATGTTGTGAATGCTTTTGAGAGATTATGAATTTAAAGGGAGGAGTAAAATGTTCGATTTGAAGATGCCGGACATCAACACCGTATTAATCGCCGGCAATTTAACCTGCGATCCTTCGTTTCGGAAAACAACTAATGGCACTCCGGTAGCAAATTTTTATATCGCATCAAACAGGAAATTCAAAGACAACACCGGGCAATGGCGGGAAAATGTGTGCTATGTCGGTGTAGTAGCCTGGTATAAACTTGCTGAAAGCTGCTATGAAAATCTAAAGCGGGGCAACGCAATTATCGTGGATGGTGAATTGCAAAGCAGGAGTTGGAGGAATGAAGACGGAACCAGCAGGAATGTAGTTGAAATAAAAGCGCGAAGGATTCAATTTTTGAATCGGCGCTATTCCCAGGAATTTTCAAGAGGTGACGATTTCAGCATCAGCGAGTCCGATTCAAGCCAGGAATCCGATAGTTACGGAATCGAAGAGAATGATCAGGCATCGTATCAGTATTCCAATAATTTCAACGATGACATGGAAGCAGAGGCTGAACAAAACAAAACCGAAGAGAAACCGGAAGATAAGAAAAGCGATTCTGATTTCAGTTTCGGCTATGAGAATCTTAAATTTTAAAAAATGCATTTTTTAAAAGGAGCAAAATGAAAATGATGAAACGTAAACGCATTTGTCGGTTCTGTGAAGAAGGAGATCCCTTTATCGATTATAAAGACGAAAAGAAGCTGTATCGCTTCACTACCGAGCAAGGCAAAATTATTCCACGACGTACTTCAGGAACATGCGCCAAGCATCAAAGACAATTAGTTAAAGCGATAAAGAGAGCGCGACATCTGGCTCTAATTCCTTACATCTCAGAAATGACACGGTAATAAAAGGGATATTCGATAATGAAAATAATTCTTCTGAAAAATGATGACAAACTCGGGGATGCCGGAGAAATCGTCAATGTTAAGGATGGGTATGCACGGAACTTTTTATTTCCACATGGGCTGGCACTATCCGCGACATCAGGAAATATTCGCCTGTTCGAGGAACAAAAAAAATTGAAGGCGTATCGTGAGACAAAGCACGTTCGCGATGCTGAAACCCTGGCAAATGAACTGAATAAAGTATCTTGCACTGCTTCCGTCGCTGTCGGGGAGGATGATAAGCTTTTCGGCTCGGTAACAAGCCAAACAATCGCAGATTTACTGAAAGAAAAAGGCTTCGATATTGATAAACGTAAAATTGTACTCGAAGAGCCTATTAAAGCACTGGGAATTTATTCAGTTCCGATAAAGCTGCATTCAGAAGTCGAGGCGAAGATTAAGGTATGGGTTGTTAAAGAATAAATCTTTCGAACATGATTTGTTAAGTAGCTCCCAAACCTCCGAAACCTGATGCCGAAAGATCCTCGCCGATATCGTTTTAGAATTTGAACAAATATTAACTTTGGTGTTATCGTCTCCCTGGCGGAAATTTTTGAATATAAATATAATCTCAGAATTGAGGTTACCATTTAATGGCGTGATCAATATCACAGCATTTATCGTTGTTTTTGATCAACTTTAGGATCAAATTTCCACCAATCAATCACCAAAGGATAAATAACGTGCCTGATTTATTTTGGCTTATTTTGATAGCACATCTGATTGCAGATTTTCCGCTCCAAACGGACCGGATTTATGCATTGAAGGAAAAATATGTTTGGGGAGCATTGCCCCATGTAGCCATCTTCTTCATTTTTTCCATTGCGCTGGCGCTGCCATTCATTAAAACAGCCGCCTTCTGGAAAGGCTTGATCTTGCTGACAACTGGCCATGGAATCATTGACTGGCTGAAAACTTGTCTCACGAAAAAATATTTCAAGGACAGCCTGCTGTTTTTTCTAATCGATCAGTGCACTCATATCATGCTAATATGGATTGTAGCATATAAGGTGATCCGGATCGAGGATGGAAGCTCAAATTTGTTTGTTTTATCGGATTTCTTCCTGAATTCGCATTGCCACATCATTATTTCCGGTTTGATTTTCAGCGTATTCGGGGGAACCATCATAAATCATTATATTAAAATATGGCGAACCAGAAAGAAACATTCTAATGCCAACCAGACTTCAATTCAATTCCCTGCATTTCGTGAGAGAATCCCGGGTTACGTTGAACGAAGCATTTTATTCTCAGCGATGATGGCAGGCGGATATTTCTTTATCGCAGTTCCTTTCGCTTTTCTGCCGGCGGTATTGGTTCGTTACCTGATGGGTTACAAGAAGAATGGCTCTCACGAAAATATTTTCACCAATTTTCTGGTTGTTGCGGTTACTGCGTTACTTATCCACTTCGTGGGAGCAGCTTATCAGGTTTAATCGACTTCACTATTATTTGAATATGCGCTCTTGTCTCGCATCCCATATTATAATTGCTGATACTGCTTATATGAAGCGCTGGTTAAAACGCGACAAACTGAATTTAAACACATAAAATTTAAGCCCGGAGAGGTTGCAGACATGGAAAATATGTACCCAGAATGTCAAAAATGCAATACGGGAGTGCTGGTCCCTCTATCGGATTACGGACGGGAAGGGGCTTCGATTCTCTATAAAGCATGGGTTTGTACAAATCCTGAATGTGGATTCAACCTGCGGATTGACAACGGTGAATTGAGTATCGGAAAAGTCATAAGCCAATCCCAAAAATAACTCCATGTGGTATCTATATGAGTTTTTTATTCAGCGTCTGAATAAAACCAAGCTTCTTCATATCGGACAGAGCCTAAGATAACGTCTAGACAGGGACGTATCGCCACCCTCCGACTCCGCTAAGGGTGATGAAATAAGGACTTTTCATTCAGGCACTATCTGTGCAAGTTTGATGCAAGCTTCCGTTTGTATAATGCAGGGCTTGCAATATGCAATCCGAAATACCTGCTAAGAATGACTTAATGATTTTGAATACACCTTACGATTTCATACGTAGATTTACAAATGAATCCTGCACAGGGTAAAGGGGTGGGAAAATACCTTTTACCCTGTCTTATTTTGAAATGATATCGCGCATCATGGAACAAAAATTATTTCGATGGCTCAACCAAAATTTTAGGATAAAAGCAATCGTTTTGGTTCTGGCAATTTTATTGTGGTTTTACGTAATTACCGAAAAAACCTACAACTATACAATAGAAGTTCCCATTCAACCAATCAACGTCCGCACCGGAAAGGTCATTATTAACGATTATGCAAAATCCGCGAGTGTAACGCTCAAGGGCAGCGGAAGACACTTGCTTAGTTTGCTGCTCGAAAGTGATATTGAAATCCTTATTAATTTGCAAGGTACAACCAACCGATTAAAAGAATCTATTAAAAAAGAAAGCGTGGCGATACCAAGACTTAGCCAGGTTAGCATTTTAAGCATCAATTCGCCCGATTCTGTTACATTTGTGCTGGGTAACCTCATCCGAAAACACGTCCCTGTGCGACATAATATCATCGTTAAGCCGCTTCAAGGCTATACTCAGGTCGGCAGGATAATCCTTGAACCCGATTCAATCTGGATCACCGGCGCCGAAACTGAAGTAGCGAATATCGACTTTATTTCAACCAAAAAATTCGAATTAAAGAAAACCAGAAAAAAGGTCTCTGAAATTATCGACCTGGCGGTACCGCGACATAAAAATGTTACACTGAAACAAAATTACATCCGCTTTTATGTTGACATTCAAAAGCTGCTGGAAAAACGCATAACCGGCGTACCGGTTCAGGTTCGGAATGCACCGGCAAATATGAATGTCATTGTGATACCATCCCATTTGAGTTTAACCCTCGAAGGAGGAGTCGATGTACTGGCCAACGTTACCGAAAAAGATATCAACGCCTATATCGACTATAAGCGAAAACGGAACTCGAGCGAGACAGGGCATCCGGCATATATTGAAACACCGCCAGGAATCCGAACGAGAGACGTCGCACCACAAAAATTCAAGCTCATTCTCGAACGTGAATAGATTAATTTTGAGTCCGCCCGGAAATTTCTATTTCTTCACTCTGAGCCGAGTCGAAGGTGCTAATCAATTATGCTTCATCCGCTGCGAAGAGCCGTGCCGTTCAACATAAAAGCACTTCTATGCGGGAAGGGACGGGAATATACGCAGTGACATTGCCCGGGATCTGGGCGCTTCGTTCGATTAGAATAAAATATGGTATGCTATGATTGTACTCGGAATCGAAACATCGTGCGATGAAACCTCCGCGGCTGTGATGAGCGACAGCGGTCTGCTTTCAAACGAAATATCATCGCAACTTGTGCATGTGAAATACGGCGGTGTCGTTCCTGAGTTGGCTTCCCGGGCACATATCGAATTAATTGTGCCCGTGGTGAAGGCGGCTCTCGCTGGTGCCCGGATCGATTTTTCCCAATTAGATGCAGTTGCAGTCACTTACGGACCGGGATTGGTCGGATCGATACTGGTGGGATTGAATTTTGCCAAAGCCATGGCGCTTTCCTTAAACATTCATTTCATCGGTATTAATCATATTGAAGGGCACATATTCGCAAATTTCGTCCATGGCTCCGGTCCACCCTCGCCTTTCATCACGCTGATTGTGTCGGGCGGACATACGCAATTAGTCCTCGTTCAAGAGCCGGGGCAGTATCAAATTCTGGGTTCAACCAAAGATGATGCTGCCGGCGAAGCCTTCGACAAGGTCTCAAAAATGCTGGAGCTTGGATACCCCGGGGGACCGGCGATTGATAAAGCGGCAAATGAGGGAGACTCAACGTATATCGAATTTCCACGAACCAGGCTCAAAGACGAAAGCTTCGATTTTAGCTTCAGCGGATTGAAAACTGCGGTTCTTTACCATATAAAATCACTTGCACCGGAACAATTGCAAGCGCACCGCGCCGACATTGCCGCCTGCTTTCAGGACGCAGCAACCGACGCATTGATTCAGCAAACATTGAGAGCATTAGCTCATCATAAGATTGATACGATCGCCGTCGTCGGCGGAGTTGCCAGAAACAGCCTTTTACGAAAAAAGCTCGCGCGTACCTCCGATGAAAACTCGCTGAATTTGTTTATCCCCGAACCGATTCTGTGTACGGATAATGCCGCAATGATTGCACGCGCAGGTTATTTCCATGTACTCAAAAACGAATTTTCTCCGCTCACTCTCAGTCCGATGCCTTCCTTAAAGCTCTGATTTCTGACACCATGCGGGCTGCTCTCAATTTTCATAAAATCATTGGTGATACATCGCCTGTCGAGTACCCAATTCATCGACCAGGCGAAACATGCCGACAGATGCAAAAGTAATTAACGTAAATGAAATGAATGCCAGGGTCAGTGGCGAAAAACCAAATCCAAGCATTAATACACTCACAATCGGTCCCAAAATTCCCCGGATCCCGCAGAATGTGGTGTGCAGCGACATGTACGCTTGAATTTTTTCTGGGGGAGCGATAAACGTAACATAAATCCCCCACGACAATCCACCGAATCCCAGGGCGAAACCGAGAAGCGCCGAGCCGAAACCGATCACCCACAAATTTTTGGTGATAAAAAATGCGATACACCCGACAGACAGAATTGTTTGCGTCACAATTCGATACCAGCCGAAATTTATGTGATCGATAAGTTTTCCGGCAACAAATAGTCCCGCATATTGCGCTGCCATCGGAATGATGACCGTCATCAACAGCACCAGATTCGGCTGCAATTGCACCCCGTATTCGGCATCCATCAAGTAGATAATCCTGACCGGAATCAACCACAAATTCGAAAAGCCAACCAGGAACCAGATGATTAAAATTGAGAGAAACAGCCGATCCTCAATCAAAATTTTTACATTATCGAGAAGGGACTGCCGGAATTTCCTGCTTCCACCATTGATAGCCCGCTCCGATGGCACTTTAGAAAAAATGATCGTTGCCATAATGCCGACGATTCCGAAAATAAAGAATATCATGGAATAGCTATCAGGCGCGGTTTTCAAAAACGAACCAAAAACATAGCTCCCGATGATCGATCCCGTCATCGAAATCATGGCTAACCAACTCACCAGCCGACCGCGTTTCTCTGCTGGAAAATTATTTCCCCAAACGCCGGTCAGCAGCGGCACTGCGAGCGAGTTGGCGCCTATTGAAAATGCCATAAATAGCGAAAATAGCAGCAAATCATCCTGAAAGAACAACGCCAATAAACAAATGCGAGAAAAAAGCTCCAGACCTGAAATCCAGTGAATTCGGCGTCCATAATTATCCGCGAGGGGCACGAAAAAAAGCGTAGACGCGAAACCGATAAACGGAAAGGTTGAGATTATCCCTAAAACGATATCCGGCGCATGAAAAATGTTTTTCAGTACCACCATTGCCAGATCCGGACAGGTTCGATGGATGCCACGTGAGAATTCCGAAAGCATGGTCCGGGTAAATGTCTTTCTTATCATATCGTTTCGACTCAGCTAGATGAATACCTGGTTTGAATAAAATGTTTTAAAGATATGAAACAAAACCGATTTTTCAAAGAAAATTATGTGTGGCGAAGTAATGCCTTAGTTCCAGAGCGAATATACGAATAAGAAGATTGGCTGAGAACTTACATCGATCAAGTTATAGATGATATCAAAAAGGAACTATGCCAATACTCATTCGAAAAGTTAAAAAAAAGCCAAGTGGAAGGATATTGATAAAAAAATGAAAAGATGATAATTTTGCGGACGCGACAACTCAATGTTTATATGCCAGGCAAAATACGCTATCCATTTGGGAAATTCCGAGTCAGATATCGAAGATGCTGCATTAGCAATTGCTGCGGCAGGTCATCACACCGAAGCATTTCCTTTTGTCGCAATAGATAAAATCAACATCACTTGAATTATTTATAAAGAACTGATTCTAATTTGTATGTAACAAAAAAACAGAAGATTATTCGAATGACGCAAATTGAATTCAGGTTTAAGCCTGAATTTAAATGAAAGATTCAAAGAGCGTCACGATATGAGAGTGCCTCAGTTTAGGAGGTGGGATAAAACAACCTGGACATTTTGCTTAATAATAATTTTGATTAATAGCCACTTAAACCATTTGATTGGGTAGCTTCTTTTATCCCACCTCCTAAAAGCCGATCCGGTGCGCTCGCAAGGGATCGTTATTAACTCAGCCATATTCATTTTTTAGCCACTGATTGGCACGGATGAAAAGCGGATTTATTATACTCTGTTGCTTTTATCCGTGTTAAATCATTGAAGATCCGTGGCTAAATCTTATTTGTTTGCTTTTTGGTCTGAATGTCGCATCATCCCGGAAAATTCTGATTTTAGCAATTTATATGAATAATCCAGGATCAATAAAAATGATATTGACGTAGACGAAAATCAGATAGACATAACACCATATAAAGCAATGACTCAACATCACCGCAATTTAACATACAAAAAACTCGGTATATTGGCTGAGTATATACTAGAACAAGCTCAAAATGAAAAATTATTCATGTATACAGAAAGAATGCTTTTAAAATTAATAACTTATGCCCTCGCAACCAACAAATTAATGTAGCCTGATTTAAATGAAAACATGCAAAAAAAATTAAAGATAAATCTCCTAATTTTCAGCCATTCTGATTTTCGAATTTATCTTGCAGACGCCCTGAAGCGATATTGACTAAAGTTTTCCCCTTGACTGTCTCAAGAAATTTTCTGCCAATAAACAAAACCACCATAAAACACGCGAAATCGAAATCGCGAAGACTGAGTGATTAGGTCTGCCATCCGTGTTGAATTTGCTGATCAATTTTAAGCACAGCAGCCGCAAAACCTTAATCCTTGAATCAATCTTCACGGATGCTGTTTGATTAAAAAAATGATTGACTTTTCACATCATTCTTTGTATATAAAATTTGTTCTAAAAATGCTGGAATCGAAAATTAATCCGGTGCATTGCATTCGTTATGGCAAAAAAAGGAGGATTGATGGTCAAAGAAAAGATTGCTCAGGCAATTGAAATTCTGAAAGAAAAACAGGTAGATGTCTGGTTGACGTTCGTTCGCGAGAGTCATAGTATGGCAGATCCGTGCATGTCGCTGATTGTTGGGGCGCATTGCACCTGGGAATCGGCATTCATCATCACTGCCGGCGGGGAGAGTATTGCAATCGTGGGCAACCTGGATGGACCTGCATTCCGGGATTCAGGAAATTTCAACGAAGTGATAACCTTTAAAACAGGCATTGGTGATTCGCTGCGAAGGATGTTCAAGCGACTTGATCCGCAAACAATTGCCCTCAATTTCTCGAAAAATGATTATATGTCCGACGGACTGACTTACGGAATGTACCAGTTGCTCCTCGACTATCTGAAATACACCCCCTATCGAAAGCGCTTCATTTCCTCTGAGAGCATTGTTTCGGCAGTTCGGGGGCGTAAATCGCCGACAGAAGTCGAACGAATCAAAGCCGCCTGCTCACTCACGCTTGAAATTTTCGATGGAGTAACTCGATTTGCAAAGCCGGGAAAAACCGAAAAGGAAATCGCGGAATTCATGCTGAACGCGGTGGAGGAACAAGGGGTAGGATTGTCGTGGGACCGTGCGACCTGTCCGTCGGTTTTCACGGGTCCTGATACTGCCGGTGCGCATTACGGACCAACTGATCGCAAAATCGAGCGCGGTCACATCATGAATATCGATTTCGGTGTCAAGCTTAATGACTATGTTTCGGACTTACAGCGAACCTGGTATTTTCTGCGGGATGGCGAACAGTACGCACCTGCCGAGGTTGTAAAGGCATTTGAAACCGTTCGGAATGCGATCAGATTGAGTGCGGATTTCCTGAAACCGGGAGTCATGGGATATGAAGTGGATAAGGTGGCGCGCGGCTATATCGTATCACAGGGATTCGAAGAATATCCCCATGCACTGGGGCATCAGGTGGGTCGCCAGGCGCACGATGGCGCCGGAATATTATGCCCCGAATGGGATCGCTATAAAAACCTGCCATACCTCAAAGTGGAGCCCGGACAGGTGTATACCATTGAACCGCGAGTCACTTGTGAGGGTTATGGCGTCGCTACAATGGAAGAAATTGTCGTTGTCACCGATCATGGCGTCGAATTTTTATCCGATCCGCAAGAAGAATTAATCTGTATCTGAGCCGGATTAGCACTTGAACGCATTCGGAATTCTTGCAGAAATAGAATCCCGGAATCCGAATCACTGCTATTTTATTTGATAGCCTTCCAAGTCTTATTTTGAATTCTGATGTCAAACTCACACCTTGTTTAAAATATCATCTATCGTATCTCTTTAATTTACCGTATATTATAATGGTATTAAATAATTCCGACCGAATAGCATACATTTTTACTATTTGATTATATTGATAAATTATTTAATAATGTCTGGATTGTTTTGTAAACAGAATCGTCTTTTTATTGAGACATCCAATCGTTCTCATCCAATCATTTGCGAATTCCAGGATCTAAAATGTCCCAATCAAAGCATATTTTAATTTCCCTTTTAGACAGGCACCCTCAAAATCTCACCAAAACGTTGTTTGCCCTGCACGCAAAACAGAAGGTTCCAATTTCTGAAATCTGGATTTTGACTACAAGCCAGGATAAGACGGTATTATGGACACGCCTGATGAAGCCCGGCAAAGGCTATCTCGACTGCTTTTATCGGGACTACAACATCAATGCAAGCTCTATTGATTTCAGGCTGGACACGATTCTTGAAGGGGCGGATATTGTAAAGGGGATCCCAACGGGCACAAATAGCTGCCAGGAAAAAGATTTCATCGAAGGATTATTCCGCTTTTTAAAGGAAAAAACGAACCGGGATGATATCGCACTTCACTGTGTGCTATCTACGACCGACAGATTACTGAATGTATATTTCGCATTCGCACTCCAATTTTTTGGCAGAGCCGTTGACAAGCTGTATCAACTTTCAATCAAGCCGCCTCAATTTGAAAGCAGACGCGATTTCCCATATCCCCCGCCTGTCGCATACGATCTGCCCACCGAAGATGGAAATCGGTTTTCCACAACACAGATTGAAATCGCATTATCGGAAATCTATTACGTCAGGCTAAGAACGCGGATCGAATATTTATTCGGCACCAGCAATCTAAGTTTCGGAGAAATGGTCAGGCTCACCCATGAAGAACTGGAGCGCGCGCCAAATTTGCCCGTGATGATTGTCGATCGGCAGCAGAGAAAGCTTGTGATTGGCAATAAAAGCATCATGCTAACGCCAATCGAATTTTCTATTTATCGCTATTACCTCGAACGAAACAAGTTAAGACCGAAATCGATTCCTGCACGAAATTACGAGCAATATTTCGAAGGAGCGGATGGATTCTTTTTATCCCAGCGGGGAACCGACAGGATAATGCAAATTTATCAGGAATATGTCTCGGAATATCAACTCGGCGCTTATAAAGATTCGTTAAAGAAGGGTCCGCTGCCTTTTGAGAAAGCGTGTCAATATTTTTCCCGCATCAAACGAAAAATAAAAATCGCGCTTCAGAATGAAGGACGTGCGGAATTCTATGTCATTTCTCCGGTGGGACGCTATCGCAAAAAATACGGTATCAAATTGGATAATGAGAAGATAATCATCAAGTAGGATTAAAGCGCATCGGCAATTCTCATCTCGAAATGCGTTATTATATCGGCAAAAAAATCGATCCATTTCAAATATCACAAAACGATACGTAAACCTGATCTGAAATTGAGCATTACCCATCATTTCAATTTGAAAAATCGCCTCTTCTTAAAAATCAATGCACTCTGAAATAGCAATTTGATAAATTTCTGCAGCGGGATATTAATCCGGCTGATAACTGAAAGAAAAACCCCCACCTTCAGATATGAAGATGAGGGTTTGTCATTTTAGTCATTCTTTAATTGAAAGCAATTTATATCGCTGAGCTTGTTGATGTTATATGGACATCCTGTCATTCAACAGCGTTTCAATCGTCAATCGAAAGATTAATTCAAAGAATCATAGAATAATTCGACCTCAAGTGCATCCAACCGTTTTTCAATCTCATCCAAATCATCGATTTTTACCGAATGATTTTCCTTTTGTTCGAGCCGGCTCAATACTTTTTTAATCTCATCCAATTCAAGAGCGATTGCTTGCATTTTCGACAGCGTTGGGTCACTAGCGATGTTCATCGGAACGATTCGTCGCTCAGCCAGGTTCTTATAGTTTAGCATACGTCCTCTCTAGCTTGTATTCGTTTCCTCTGGTGTGCAGCTAACGGTTAATTAGTTTATGGTTGCTGGGGGATAAAAATTTCCAATGTATGGTCGACAATCGATCAGGTAAGCGCTCAAAATGATTAAGCTCATATTAACCCATCACTGCGATTGCCGGATTCTCTATATTTAACTTTCTGAATGTCCGAGAGTTAATTTCTGGTTCAATTAGTTTTAGTTGAAAAACAATTGCTTATCTTTGCAGAAACAATTACCGTCTTCACGAAGTAAAACGTTCATCAATTTTTAATATGAATTTACAAAAATTGTGCCAGCAGTTAATTTCAATCACAAAGCAAAGAGAAATTCATGAGACGCACGCACCTGGCGAAAGCAATTCCGTCCATCACCATTTTGCTAGTTACTGTTTTATCTGCACAGAATATGCCTCCCGATCTCAAACCTGAGTTTGATTTCAAATGGGTGGTTGGTATCGGTTCGAAAGGCACTTCAGCGGCTCAATTCCGGCAACCCCAGGCACTTTCAGTAGATCCGGAAGGGTGCATTTACGTCTGTGACACGGGCAATCATCGAATTCAAAAATTCTCTCATCGCGGTGAATTTATTGTCGAAATCGGCGGATTTGGTTGGGAAAAAGAACAATTCTATCAGCCGACAGATATCCATGCGCGATCCGGATTGGATATTTTCATCGCCGACTATCAGAATCAGCGCGTGCAACGCTATGACCGCGAACTAAATTATATCTCATCATTGAAATCACACCAAACCTGGCAAGAAAAACTGCAATTCGGATTGCCCCTGGGCATTGGCTTCTCAAATAAACGGGAGCTTTTCATTGTTGATGATGAGAACTGCCGAATCATTAAATTCGATTCATTCGGTGAACCTGAGCTCTATTTTGGCGATTTCGATGCCGGGCAAGGCAGGTTGAAACAACCGATACAGATTGAAGTTGACCAGAACAACCAGGTCTTCGTTTCGGATAAATCAGCCGGAATGATTTATGTTTATGACTATTTCGGAAACTTCATAAAGTCCTTCGGTGAAAAAATTCTAAGTAAACCGCATGGACTATTTCACGACAGCGGGCTGCTTTTTGTCGCGGATATTGCTAAAAACCAGATTGTTATTTTTCAAACCTCCGGCGAATTAATTGCTATTTGCGATAAATATATTAACGCCCCACAGCCTTTCATCGAACCGGTTGACGTGGTCGTTTTCAATAATATGCTCTACGTACTCGACCAGGAAACGGCGATCATTCACATCATCGAGATTCGGCGCAGCAGCCGGAACTAGAGCGACCTGGTTTTCCTTCAGCCTTCGCGGAAATAACCAATCGTCCCGGAATTCTTGCATCAGGCAAGAAGAAAAATATCAATAAATGATAACATTTTACCGTTGAAAACGAAACTCGACGGTTACAAATTCCCCTCGAAATTCTCAGCGAATATGATTAAATCGGCAGTGAAAATCTCCCTTGTGCACCTCATAGTTGTATTTTCTGGTCACCATATAGTTTTGGCTTTTCCGGCAAATACTGCACTGAATCAGCTTGAGCGGCGCATCACATTCAAGGCTGATGGCAACCAAACCGTTTTCGCGTTGCCAGATAGCTTCATTTTCGCACATTCGGATTCTGTCTGGAAGGACAGCGTTTATCAATATCCGGGAAAGGATTATGATATTTCGTTTTTCGATGGCTATATTCGCTTTTATTCCACACCATCCAAAAACGCGACTATCCTCATTAAATATTATCGATTAGGCTTGACTTTAAAACGCTGCTATTTTCATCAACAGATTCAAAACATCAGGATGCGGTCCGATACTACGCGATTGAGTCAATCGACAGCCTCATCGCCTGAAAATCCACCTTCAACCAGGGAACAGCGCAGTGAAGGCGCGAACCTGCAAAAAAGCGGGAGCATTATTCGCGGTATTTCCATCGGTACCAACCAGGGGCTGAAGCTGGATTCAGGGTTACGGATGCAGGTCTCCGGGCGAGTTGCAGACAAATTGGAAATTATCGCTGCACTCACCGATCAAAACACGCCGATTCAACCGGAGGGGAATACCCAGACATTGCAGGAAATCGATAAAGTGTTTGTGCAGATCAAGAGCGAACGCTTCAATGCCACGCTCGGAGATTATCAACTCAGATTCGACGGAACCGAATTCGGGCGCTATGACCGGAAACTCCAGGGCGCCATGGCGACCGCTGCCCTGGGAGATTTCGAGACCACCGTTTCAGGCGCGGTTTCCCGGGGTCAGTATTTTACCAATCAATTCATGGGTCAGGAAGGCAACCAGGGACCGTATCAACTGAGAGGCGAACGCGGTCAAACCGATATCATCGTTATTGCGGGCACGGAAAGAATTTGGATCGATGGCGAATTGATGACTCGCGGCGAAAATAACGATTACACCATCGAATATTCTAACGGACAGATCACGTTTACGCGTCAGCGTCTGATAACCTCTGATTCACGAATCACAGTTGATTTCCAGTATTCCGATCAAAAATTCAGGCGCAATCTGTACAGCGCCCGCTCAAAAGCCCTACTCTGGTCCGATAAACTCAGCATGCAGGTGATAATGCTGCATGAAGCCGACGATAAAGATAATCCGCTTGATTTCATTCTATCGGATGCTACGCAAGAACAGCTCCGTGAAGCCGGTGATTCAATGGATTCGGCGTATGTGAGCAGCGCCCGCTTCGTCGGCGAAAATCAGGGGAACTACATTCAAAAAGATTCGCTGGGCATCCAATTCTATCAATATGCCGGACAGAACAAAGGCGACTATGCAGTGAGCTTTTCGTATGTCGGCTATGGGAAAGGTGACTATAAACTTGTTGAAATCGGCAAATACACCTTTGTCGGCTCCGGCAATGGCAGTTATATTGCCAAAATATTGCTGACACCGGCGCGCAGCAACGATCTAATCGATTTCGGAATTGGCTTTTCACCCACACCGGCGTTTGCCGTCGAAAGCGAAATCGCGCTCAGCCGACTCGATCTCAATACATACTCTTCAATGGATGACGCCGATAATCAGGGTTTCGCTTACAACTTGAATCTCGGCATAAAACCTCAGCGAATTCGTTACCTGGGAAAATTCGAGTTGGACGGCAAATTTCGCTATGTCAATCCCCGCTTTCAACAAATCGATAGAACCACCGAAGTCGAATACAACCGGCGCTGGGATTTGGAAACCAGCACCACGAATCAGGAACAGGTTCAGGAACTGCGCCTGGGGTATGCGCCCTGGGAATCGCTGACGCTAAAAAGCGGCTTCGGACGCATCGATAAACAAAACGCCTTTCACTCCCGCCGATGGGATTTTCAAACCGCGCTCAATTCACCTAAGCTGCCCGGGGCAACGTATCGTCTGGAAAAAATTAACAGCGAAAATCCGGCATCGAGTCGCAGCGGCAATTGGGAGCGTCAAAAAGCCGGGGGCAATTATGAATTCTGGAAGTTGCGCCCTGAATTGCTCTTCGAAAGCGAAATAAAGCAGGATGTCTTCGCGGATACGTTCAAGACAGGATTCAGATTTCAGGAAATCGGCGGCGGACTCGCCTTTTCACCCTGGGAAAAATTGAATCTCTCCGCATTCGGCAAAAAACGCGCTGATGACGAAGTGCAGGCATCCGGTTTCGCAGCGAAATCGACCGCAACCACCCAGCAATATAAACTTTCGGTGAATCATCTCGGCAGCTTCTCCGGCGACATGACTTATACTCATCGGAACAAGCATTTCGTCGCGTCGCAGGAACCGGATCAGCGAACCGATCTGGCGGAGCTTAATGCCGGATACGCTGTTTTTGCGAAAGCAGTCTCTTCTCAATGGCATTACCAGATTTCGAATACCCAGACATCGAAAAGGGAGCGCGTTCCCAGAAAGGTTGAAGAAGGCGAAGGCAATTATCGATATGATCCCGAACTGAATGAATTTGTTCCCGATCCGCTGGGAGATTATGTTTTATTTGTGATGAATACGGACATTTTCATTCCGATCATCGAATTGAAAGCCAGCACCACCTGGCGCATCAAGCCTGCGAATTTATTCGGAAAAAAGAAGTCGCGATCCGTTGAGTCAGCCGGATTTTGGCAAAATCTTCTCGATAATATTTCCGGTGAAACCATGATCCGGCTGGAAGAAAAGACCCAGGAAGATGATGTCAGCGCGATCTACGGGCTGCAAATAAGCAAATTTCAAAATTACGAAAAGACAATTTATGGTGCAAATTATTTGCGCCAGGATATCCACTTTATATCGGAAGATCAACGCTTCTCCTTGCGGCTCCGGCTGCAACGCCAGGACGAAATGAATAATCAGTACCTCGAAGGCGGGCAATCGCTTTATCGACTCGACCGTACGGCGCGCATAAATTGGAAATTATCAGATCGACTCAGCACCCAAATCAATTTGATTAATCTGCAAAATCGCCGGGAATTCCATTTCCCGGGTCGCAAAAACCGCGATGTGCTTTCGAACGAGGTCACCCTCGACCAGTCATATCGCCCTAAATCTGCGCTGGAATTGGCGCTCAAAAGCCGTGTGGGACGGGATGTTGACCGCTTTCCCGAAACGCCGCTGATCGCATACCTGTTTGCGCTGCTGCCGCGGGTGAATTGCTCATTTCGAGGGAAAGGTCGGTTGTTGGCAGAGCTTGATTGGTCCCTGGTGAAAACTTCTGAAGACGATGCAAACGCTGTTTTGCCGTATGAAATGGCGGGTGGAAATCAGGTGGGACAATCGTGGCGCTGGAGTATTACATTCAATTACAGGCTGTCCCGGAATATTCAAACATCTTTCAGCTATACCGGGCGCAATGAACCTTACCGTCCCGATATCATCCATCTGGGACGCGCCGAAATGCAGGCTTTTTTCTAAATGATAAATCCGAAGCTAGTTACAATTTTGCTGCTGCTGGGACTTGCATCAACGTGCGTTTCCGCAATCGATTCGGTTAAAACACGCCTTGCGCGCATCGATATCACCGGAAATCGCTACTTCACGGAAGATGAGATACAGCTCATTATGGGCATTCAATCCGGTGCTGTGGTTTCCGAAGAAAAGCTCGAACAGGCATTGACCGACTTGATGAATACCTACCAGGCGCACGGATTTTTCTTTGCTGAATCCAACGTAATTGCCTTCGAGATCGATACCACGCGTGATGAAGCGAATCTAAAACTTGAAATTGACGAAGGAGCTGCCGCCAGAATCGGTATACTCCAGTTGACTGGCATCGATTCGTCAAAAACCGAGCAGTGGCGCGAGCGATTTGAAACCAGACCGGGCAGGCAATTCAATGCGCAATTGCTGCAGGACGATATCGAGCAAGCCCTGATTTTTGCTGAAAATTCGGGCTATCCCTTTTGTCAAATCAAGATTCAAAAAATCGATATTTCAAACCGAACGGACGAAAATACTGAGATCGACATTATCCTCCACATTTCTCCCGGACCGCGGGTGGAATTGGATGAATTTTTAATCGTCGGCAATAGCATCACCCGGAAACAGGTCATTTTGCGGGAATTGCGCCTGAAACAGGGTCAGATCTATCAGCAGCGCAAAATATCTGCGATCCCCCGACAGTTAATGAGATTGGGCTATTTTAAATCAGCCGATATGCCCGACTTGTTTCGAACGGATTCGGGTGGCTTCGGATTGAAGATCAAAGTCGAGGAAGGAAATCCCAATAAATTTGACGGTGTCATCGGTTATACCCCGGGAACCGAAAGGCAAAAAGGATACTTTACCGGATTACTCAATTTGACACTGGGAAATCTATTGGGAACCGGACGAAAAGTGGATGCACGCTGGCAGAAGAAAGATCGCGACTCTCAGGAACTGGGATTTTATTACCTGGAACCATGGACGCTGGGATTGCCCATTCACTGCGGCGTTGATTTCCGGCAAAAAATTCAGGATACCACGTATATTCAGCGCGATTGGGCATTGGAAATCCAGTTGCCATTGACAGAAAATTTCACCGCATTCTCGAAAATCGGATTGCGGCAGGTGCGCCCGGACTCGCTGGGCAGCGCGCTTTTCAGCATCCCAAGGAGCGATATGCAAAATATCACGCTAGGTCTGGTTTACGATGCCACAGATGATCCGGTGAATCCCAGACACGGCGTGTGTTATCAAACCGCCCTTGAATACGGGCGGAAAAAGCTGGAGTTGCTCTCAACCATCGATCAACAGGGCAGTTTCGAGCAGAAAAAAGTAAGTGTGGATTTTGATTGGTTTCTTCCGGTTTTTCGCAGTCAGGTTTTGAGCATTAGTTTGCACGGACGCCAGGTGACCAGCGAAGAGGCGATTATTCCCATCCCGGAGCATTTCAGACTCGGCGGCGCACGAACGCTCCGCGGCTATCGGGAAGAACAATTTCGCGGCACTCGTGTCGCCTGGATCAATCTCGAATATCGCTATATACTCGCCCGCAGATCGCGCGTGTTCCTGTTTGTGGATAGCGGCTATTTCTCCCGGAAAGAAAAAACGGGTAAGCAAGTGGATGGTATCAAATCTGGCTACGGCTTCGGCATCAGGCTGCAAACAACGCTGGGAATATTGGGCGTGGATTACGGTCTGGGTGAAGGCTCCGGTTTGCTAGGCGGACTGGTGCACGTCGGGCTGGTGAATGAATTTTAGCAGATGTCAATCAAACATCCGCAGCATTTTTTTCAATTCCTTCCCAATTTTGATTGAGTCGCCCGGATTTCGAAATCCCCTTGACTTTTGAGCTCCCAATCGCTATATTTTGACAAAATTATTTTCAAGTCTTTAGTATAAAAATAAATCAAATACGAATGCATGCTTATTTTTGAGGTAATTATGCGACCTAAAAGTTGGATTGGTTTTGGACTCGGGCTACTGCTACTATTGTTCGGTTTCTTAATTTTGATGGTTTACAAGTCCATGGGCGGACTTGTGCCGTTGCTCATCGGGGGAGCATTGTGCTATGTCGGATTTTCGAAAAACAGAATCGCAACCCTGGTTTTCGGTCATACGTGTATTGTTGTCGGGTGCTTTCTCGTGACATGGGGGCTTTATCTCCTTCCGGTGTCCAAGCCGATATTTTCCCATATTATCGGACGCCCGCTCTTCTGGGGCTTGTTTTCCATTTTCGGTGGCGTCTGCGCGAACTATCACGGATTCTGCAACTGCATCCGCAGATCGAATTAGATGAAAAAAAACGTGATTGCATTTTCAATCCTCTGTCACGCGCTGAAGTGACACCAAAATGCTCTGCATAGCCTCTGCAATCGCCGCGATGACACCATCTCATCATATTTTTGAAAGTCAATAAAATCTTGCTTTTTGAACCCATTCCGGAACCACTAGAAGTGATTCATCCTTGCAAAGCCTTTTTTCCGTTCCCGACTAAACGCAATCCCTTAATTCCTGATTCCCAAACTGAGCCATTATACTCGGTTTTAAAATTCGCTTGACTTTTGATCTCGCTATTGTTATATTTTAACAAATTTCTATTTTCAAGTTTTTGTTATAAATAGCAAATCAAACATGACTAAATTACTCGCCTATTTGGCTGTAATTCGACCAATAAATGTGGTCATCGGATTTTTATCGATATTCATGGGCGCTTTCATCACCGGAACCATTCAGCCAATTGAAAAGGTGCTATTGGCGTGCCTGTCGGGAGCGTTAATCCAGGGTGCTGCCAACGCCATCAATGATTATTTTGATCTCGAAATCGACCTCATAAACAAGCCGCACCGACCATTACCTGCCGGAAAGGTGAGCCGGCAAGAAATATTCGCATTTTCAATGGTGCTATTCATGGCAGGAATCATCTGCGGCGGATTCGTGAATACAGGCGCGCTGGTGATTGCTGCGCTTTCATCGGCGCTGTTGTATCTCTATAGCGCCCGGTTGAAGGCATCGGTGCTTTATGGCAACTTAGCGGTAAGTCTGGTCACCGGGATGGCATTTATTTATGGCGGTGTGGCTGTCGATCGCTTTCAGCAGGCGCTCATTCCGGCGGGATTCTCTTTCCTTTTCCATTTTGGCAGGGAGATTATTAAAGATATTCAGGATGTCGAAGGCGATGAAGCCAACCGGATCGTCACATTTGCAATTCGCTTCGGCAAACGCATATCGATGCAACTGACAACAGCCATCTACACCGTTCTGATAATTGCAACATTTTTGCCTTATTTTTACGGAATTTATGGACCAGCATATTTCCTGGTAGTCGTCATCGGGGTTGACCTGGTGATACTCGCATGCCTGATTTCAATGTGGCGCGCTCCGGTTCCCGCACACCTGGGAAAAATCAGCACCATTCTCAAGGCGGATATGTTGGTTGGATTGCTGGCGATTTATTTGGGAACGTAATTCAAAAAGAGCAGGATATTATGCTGGCGGTTCTGCAACGAGTAAAAAAAGCAGCGGTTTCAATCGACGGAAAGGTGGTCGGACAGATCAACAGAGGTCTCGTCGTTTTGCTGGGCATCCGAACTGGTGACAGCGAAGATGACATCCCCTACCTGGCGAATAAGTGCGCGAACCTGCGGATTTTTGAGGATGAAAACAGCAAATTCAATCGATCAGTTACAGATGTTGGCGGCGCATTTCTCGTTGTCTCCCAATTTACGCTTTTCGGCGATACCCGAAAAGGTCGCCGTCCCAGTTTTTCGGATGCCGCGCCACCCGAGATAGCTGAGCCGCTTTATCATAAATTTGTCACCTATTTGCGCAACCTGGGATTCAATGTTGCAACGGGTGAATTCGGTGCAATGATGCTGGTTGAGATTCATAACGACGGTCCCGTAACAGTCATGGTTCGCAGCAAAGGTGAACTTGTCGGATAAACAATGAGCACCGATTAATTTTTCGTTTAAAAATAGCTGATATAGTGGATGCATAATGGCACTACTTGATGCAGTTTCGAGACAGATTATTTTGGCAACGGCTTCCCCGAGAAGGATTGAATTATTCAAATTGATACACGAGCACTTCGCAACCGTTGAGAGCAACATTGATGAAAGCGCGGTCTCGTCAACCGAACCCCGGGAAATCGTAATCGAGCTGGCGCGTCGCAAGGTCGAAAAAGTATCCGAACGATATTCCGATGGAATACTCATCGGCGCCGATTCGATAGTTGTGTTGGGACGTGACATCCTGGGCAAACCTGGCTCACCCGAAGAAGCGCGAGCGATGCTGCAGCAACTGAGCGGTCGCCAACACCAGGTTTTCACTGGCTTATCGGTTCTGCTGCTGCCTGAAAAACAGCGCGTCGATGATTTTGAAGCAACGACTGTCAGATTTAAAAATTTAAGCCCATGGGAAATCAATCGCTATATTCAAATCGGAAATCCATTTGACAAAGCCGGTGCCTATGGTATTCAAAATGAAGCAGCATTATTCGTTGAAAGCATACAAGGATGTTTTTATAATGTGATGGGATTGCCGGTTGCCCGGCTGTTTAAAATTTTGAACCCGTTTTTGGATAATTTTCACGGAGCTCGCCATGACTGAAGAATTGGGACAACAATTGAAAAAGGCGAGAGAGGCTTGTTCGATGACGCTATCTTCTCTGTCTGACATTACTAAAATAAATATAAAATTTCTGCGTCTGATAGAAAAAGGGGACTGGGACTTCCTGCCACAGCCGTATGTACGGGCATTCATCAAAACGTACGCAAAAGAGGTTGGATTAGACTGTGAACAACTCCTTCGCAAATATGATCGCATCCTGATCGAAAAGGAACATTCGCTTTCGCGTTTTTCAGCGCAAGCCGAACCAGAATCTCAACCGGCTGAGCCAAAAACTCCAACGCAACCAGCTTCGGACGGCGGGGCGCTGAATTATTTAAAGCGACATAGAAATGAAGCCCTGTTTTTGGTTGTTCTGGCAGCGATTACAGCAATCATCCTTTATACTTATCTCCAGCGCGGAGACGAAATTTTCCGGGATACCCTCGAAAATCCGGCATATTCCACAACGGACAGCCTGCACACCCTTAGCCGCGATACAGCCAAAGTCAGTACACCGCCGGCGAAATTGATTGAATTAATTGTGCACGCCAGCCAGGAAAGCTGGTTTTCGATATCGGTGGATGACAGCGCGAGCCATGAATATACATTCTACCCCGATTTAAAGAAAGCCTGGTATTCGAAAAACCATTTTGTGATTCGCATGGGCAATCCCCGCGGATTGGAACTGTTCCTGGATGGAAAGCCGCTGAAATTCAGGGCGCCGCGAAAAGGCGCATTATCACTAAAAATAGGAGCGGAAGGCATAGAATAAAATCAGGATTTTAATCGGCAGGACCTGCCAGACAAAACAAAAAGCAGGCAACAGTAGCGATGGGCTGACGTAGTTGACAACCGGAAGCTCATCTGTAACCTGAAAACCAACTAATTCATTCATTACTAAAATGAAAGGGGCTCCATGAAAACGATAATACGTACATTTATAATTCTTTCGATAATAGCCCTGCTGCTGCCGGGCTTCGGCTATGCAGAAGTATTGGAAACCAAAACAATCGACCGGAATTACGAGCCGATCCAGATAAACGCGTATTCACTGCCCGATGTTGATCATTTCGTCGGCGCACCCTTCAGTGAGCTATTCGCGCTTGCCTATCACGCGGATACCCAGGAATGGGTGCAGATCCCATTTCAAATCGACGAAAAAGAAGGGGGCAAATATCTGTTCTCCGGGCGCGATCAATTGCTCTATAACCAGGATGAAATTTCAGTGATGGTGAAAGACCTGGGAGACCGCGTGAGCGTGGGCGAATGGCTCAATGATTCGGATGCCCAAAATCACCCGCGGTATGAAATCATGGTAGAGGATACCGCTACCGGTGAAAAGGGCTGGCTCTACATTTACCGCTCATCAACCTACCAGGATACGGTAACCACCGACTACATCGGACACATCGCAGATGATATTCACACCGATGTTTACACTGTTGGGCACAACAGCAGCGCAATTATGGATCACCTCAGTTTTCCATCCCAGAGAGGCGTGCGCGGAACCCGAATCATCGATCGTCAAAAAGCGCGGCTTGTGGGTGAAGCGAAATATTTAACATTCACTATCGAATACAATAAAACAGAAAATGATCTCGTCAAAAAAGCCACGTCATATTTGGACGGTCCAATACGCATCGTTCAACAAATCGACTGGATTATCGAAATTTCGCTTTTTGGGTCGACGATTGAAGTTCCCGCCGGATTGACCAAACGATTCTACCAATATTCGATGGAAGTCGTTAGCGGACAGGGCGATCTCGACGCAGCAATGGGCTGCAAACTGCTCAGGCAATCGATTGATATTCATTCGAACTTCTCGGGCAGCAAGTTCTACAATCAATACAATGATGGGCTGACCTTAAACCGCTATGCGGATGAAGTCGTGCAAAAAAATGTTGACATCCCCGGTGTTTTTTGGTCGTTGGTGACGAAAAATACCGGCAGCGTCCAGGGCTCAATCATCCAGTTGCTTTACCTGAGCAATGCCATCGGTGATAGACAACGTCTGTATTATTGTGAACGTACCCAGGATACAGATGACTATGATCCGCGTTTCGATCATATTAATATCAATACCGATGATACCGGCGAGGATGGTTCATGGGGCGATATCGGCTTGCATTTGCTGGGCAATATCCAGGGAAAATTGCAGCTTGCAGCTAATTTGTTCTTCTTTCGGGATCCGGTAGATAAAACGTTCGCGGCTCAACTTGCCGAAGACTTTGGTCACCCCATGAAATACCAGACAATGCGGCAGTTCATCGATATCACGCCGCCGTCAAAAACATATCTCATATTCACCAGCGCTGCGGATAATTCGCTTACCTGGCGCTGGCTGGCACCAGGAGACAATGGCTCTTCCGGCGGACCTGCTGCCCTCTACGAAATGCGCTTTGATGTGAATGGAGCTGACGGCTCGGATCAGCAAAGCATTCAAACCTGGTGGGAAACGGCTGCTGAGGTATCAGATCTCCCGGTTCCGGGGGCGCCTTTTGAATCGCAATCCAAACAGGTTGCCGGATTATCAAAAGAAACCAAATATTATTTTTGCTTGCGCACAAAGGATGATGCAGGCAATTATTCGGAATTTTCACCAGTCGTTTCACGCACGACAACGCCGGTGGAACTGGTGGCTTTCGAGGCGAAGGTGATGCCGGAATATGTGGAATTACGTTGGCGCACCGCTTCGGAATCCAATAATTATGGCTTCGAAGTCCAACGGCAATTTGAAAACGACTCTTTTGAAAGAATCGGATTTGTTGAAGGGGCGGGCACCACGAGTGAGCCGCAATTTTACTCGTTCTGCGATTCCGATATAAAAGCGGGCAGCTACCAGTATCGCCTGAGACAAATCGATACCGACGGGCAGTTCACTCTGTCGTCGCTGGTTCAGGTGACGGTTTCGGGTCCAAAGGCATTCGCACTTCATCAAAATTACCCCAACCCGTTTAACGCAGAAACAACGATAAAATATGAAGTTCCTTCGATCACGCTAGCGGCTGAAACTGAAAACACATTTCACGTAACCATCGCCATCTACAATGTATTGGGTCAACATATCGTCACCCTTGTGGATGAGCCGAAACATGCCGGAATTCATAGCATCAATTGGGACAGCCGCGACGAGTTCGGTCAACGTGTGTCAAGCGGAGTGTACCTGATTCATTTTACCGCAAAATCTGAAGCGAGCAAAAACCAGATCTGGTTCGGCGTGAAGAAAGTGATGCTCATGCAATAGCCTTTGCCATTGCATAAGCCAGGAACCATAAATATACCGACAAAAACCTGAGCAAAAAAAAGCCACAGATTTGCACCGATGAACACGGATGCAGCAACAGCCGTATAAAAAATCAGTGTTTCACCAGTGCCAATCTGTGGCATCTATTCAATTGCTCAAACCGCTCATCGTAGCAAAATCATCTTTTTCTCAGCCACCCATTTATTTTCAAATTTCAGCCTGCATATATAAAGCCCGCTCGCTGCGTCTTTCATGGCAGCATCTCCCCCATCCCAACGGATGCTGTGCGTTCCTGCGGAAAATAGTTTTGGTTCATAGCGCCGAATCTTCTGACCCAATGCATTGAAAATGTGCAGACTGACGTTCCCCGATGCGGGTTGAATCCAGCGTACCGTCGTTTGGGAATTGAATGGATTCGGATAGTTGCCCACGATCGTACATGCTTCGGGATGGATGGTTCGCGCCAGGTTTATTTCCGCCGAAGATGGGGAAATCAGTTTCGGCAGTTCTGTCCGGATTTCCTCCTGAAGGCACACGCTCTCCGATAACAACTCCTGGATTTTGATCAGCCAATTTTTGCTGTAATTCAAATCGCCATTTGCAATGTACAAAACTTCGCATAAACGAATCAGCTTATCAAATATGTCATCGCTCAAATCTGCCAATGAATCAGAGAGCACGGCGATACGTTCGGCACCTTCGACCTCCTGAGAGCGATAAAATTCGGAGGATGCCTGCCAGGCGACACTATTAAAGGGAAAAAAATACGTCGCCTGTTGAAGGATGCTGGTCAGCGCCTGAATCAGATCGCCTTCATATCTTTGTAACGTTGAATCAAAAACCGGTTTGAAATTATCAAAGATCAAGTCGTCGCGCAAATTCCTCAACGCCGGCAAACCAAAGGTAATCTCCATTTCGCTGATCATTTGCAGGGAAGGATCATAAAAGGCTACATCACCATCCAGTCGATGGAGGGCGAATTCAACACTCTGCTGGAACAAATCCGAATCGGAAACCACCTCCCCGGAAGAAGTATACGCGATAGCCAGATAGGGGCTGGGATGATTTTCTACCGCCACCTTGAATTGCGACTTATCGAGAACCACGTATTTGCCTCGCAGCGGGGGATCGGGAAGCGGCGGTTCCTCGCCGAATTGCAATCCCACCCCGGGATCGTGCAAGACGATTTGATCATACGTCATGCCGACAACAACCACTGCATGCCCGCTGTGCAGGTCGTACTGGCGGCAAATATCATAATCGGGTTGCGGAAGATAATACGGATCTACGCCCACTTCGACCGGAATTCCGGCTTTTGCGTTTTGCATCAGGTACAACCAGTACGGCTCCCAAAAGAAAAACGCTGCGTAGTGGTCAGACAGGTTACGGATGCGTCCCGCTCGCCGCAGATCTGAAGGCTTCTGTGAAATGAAAATACCGCTCACGCCGGCGAATAATTCACCAGCATACATGTATGAATGCGGTGCCGAACAGAGTTCGACTGTCTGCGTAACCGAATGGGAATAGCCGAGATAATTGAAAAGCATCGTCAATGAGGCGTAATGACAGTAGCCATTAACTTCCTGCCAAACATAAGGCACGCCCGCGATCAGTGAAAGTTGCAGCGAATCGACATTGTTCGTTTCATCCAACTCGGTGATTTGGTTCTCCGCATCCAGAATCGCGAATAATGTAACTGTGCCGTCGACGACCTCCCAGCTTTGTCGATATTCAACAATCTGAGCCGGAACCAGCATACCGAACGTGTGCGATTTGCAGGGTGCTTCCACCCTCTCGGTAAAAAAATCCAGTTGAAGCCCAACTATGGTATCAATCCCGCTATTTGCGAATTCAACGCACAGGTTTATTGTATCCGCATGATCGGTATTGCTTTCCAGGTAAAAATCAAGGATTTCAACATCGCAGCCGGCTTTTGACTGAATCAGAAAACGCTGAGGCTGCTCCGTATGCGCGTTGGGCTGTTGAACTTGTAATTCACCTGGCGCGAACAACCATTCAGCCGGCAGCGCGATCGGAGTTGATATGATGAAAGAATTATCGGGAAGGTTTGCCCATAGCGCATCGATGCCCATCGGCATGCACAGCAATAACAATGCGCCCAGTATCCGTTTTGACATGTTAGCCTCCGGTAAATAGATCAATTAATATGAATAACGAGCGGTAATGCATCAACCTGATTGAAAGTGTCACTCATTTCCAAGTATCAGCCTGCCTGGCAGGATTAGGAAGTGTGCAATCCCATAATTTCGGTAATTATAGGAATGACTTAAGAAATTATTATTTATAAATTAAAAGCGTTTCAAATTGAGCATTTCACAAATCAATATTGAGAACGTTGCCGCAGAATAGGTGCGCTTCATTCTTACCCATCGGCATGCCGCACCACCCCTGCCCCTTCCCTTGTTTTAAGGGAAGGGGCGGGGGATGGGTTAAAGGATCACGCCTGAATATAAAAGACGATGCCTTATTAGCTCCGTAATTCTTGGATTGCACCCGATTAAGAAATTTTTAGGAATTG
>JAFGMA010000395.1 GCA_016927835.1 Candidatus Zhuqueibacterota bacterium
AACACGAGTTTTGGTCTGTTTACATCGTAAATCAAAAATCGTTAATCTCTGTTCGTAAATCACTTCAATGCATATAGATTGTTCCTTTGTAACAACATATTTTTCAAAATGATGCACCCTTAACTTGACGGCTATGCCGCTCAGCCCGCCGGGCAATCCCCCGCGCAAGCAATGAAGCAGGAAATGCATTCCGCCAATTTTGTGCAACCGGTCAGTCTAGTCGCCGGGATTCAATCCCTGAGTCATTTATTCCGCAAGGGATTTCTTGGAAAAACAAGCAGGTGGGCCTAGATCCCTTGCGAGCGAGTGACCTTGAAAAAGATAGCCTCAGGTTATATCGGATTTGCCAGGCATGTTCAAGCCAGATAGAATCATTTGGCATAAAGAAAGGTTGGGAGGATGAAGAAAGCATTGTAATCTAATACTGAAATACCTGTGTTTGGCATGATTTTGAAAATTTATTCTTTTTGCTTGACAAAGATAGAAAAAATTGCTATTTTAACATAAGTTTAATATTTAATATTAACTATCTCAAGTTACGATAAGTGGAAACTCTGCGCACAAAAGTAAAGCAAATATAAGGTATAACAAACTATTTTAGAAGATAGTTATATAATATTTTTACGTAAATAGGTTATCGTAACAAGCGTTAGTTCGAGAGTTATATTTAAGTTATTCTAATTTTTACAAAAAAGTTAGGTCAATTTTGTTATGATTTTAATGCTAAAATATACACAAAAAAGTGAGGTTATCGTAAACGCCGATCTAATTTATTGTTTTTTAAAGGCGAAAAACAGGGTCGGTCAGAATCATTGCCTGGGTTAATACAGGATTGCGACTCAACTATGTCTCCTGCACCAATACCAGCAGGTAAAAGTCAGAATCATTGCCTGGGTTAATACAGGATTGCGACTCGTTGTTCCGCTCAGTATGGTGAATAATTATGTATTGTCAGAATCATTGCCTGGGTTAATACAGGATTGCGACTCTACTGTTACTGTATCAACACCGCAGATAACAACCAGAGTCAGAATCATTGCCTGGGTTAATACAGGATTGCGACGCACTTTCGACTTTTTAGTCTTAAGTTCCATCTTAAAGGGGTCAGAATCATTGCCTGGGTTAATACAGGATTGCGACGGACGGACAATTAAAAATGAAGAATTAAAAATGAAAGACAACGACTTATTGGTTTGGCTGTTTTCAATTTTTAATTTTACATTTTACATTTTACATTTTTAATTCCGCAGGCGGATTGTGACTGCGGAATTTTTTGATTCTAACTCGATAATATTCTTCTCGATTTTGACTATTCTAATTTTTGTTTTCATCTTCTAAAATGAATTTTGGTGCACTTTCATTAACAAACCATCTTCTGATCTCTGCAATCAAAATTTCCTTGATTTATTATAATATATTCACTATTTTAGTTTTATAATAACGAATAAACATGCTTTTAATCCTGAAAAATGCTATGCGGAAAATATGAAATTTAATCGTATTACTGTTAATCCGAATCAGATGGATGGCGTGCCATGTATTCGCGGTTTGCGCATTCCGGTTTCAACTGTTGTCGGAATGGTTGCTGACGGGATGAACTCGGAAGAAATCCTGAAGGCATTCCCTGACCTTGAGGCTGAGGATATTCGTGAGGCGCTTCAATATGCTGCCGAAGCCGTCCGAGAGCGTGAATTACCTCTGGTAGCTGCCTGATGAGATTTTTGGTCGACAATGCTTTATCACCGCAGGTATCAGAAGGATTGAAACAGGCGGGTCATGATGCTATTCATGTGCGCGATTGCGGCATGCGATCTGGGGATGATGAAGAGATATTTATCATGGCTGCTTCGGAAAACCGGATTGTTATTTCAGCCGATACCGATTTTGGAACGATTTTGGCATTGCGCAAAGAACGAAAACCTTCTGTGATTCTGTTTCGACACGGCTCCGAACGGCGCCCCGAAAGGCAGCTTACTCTTTTGCATAAAAATCTTCCGGCGATACGGGAAGCACTGGAAGAAGGAAGTGTCGTCGTATTTGAACAAACCCGTATCCGTGTCCGTTCCTTGCCGATAGGTTAAATGCAAGGATTATATCAAAATTATTAATTTCTCCGCCCCGAATAAACCAAATCCCTTTTCTCCCGCTCGCGGGCGATTTGAAGCCCACGCGTGCAACCAATGAAGCAGGAATTGCATTCCTCCAATTCTGCAACCGGTCAGTATAATCGCCGGGATTCAATCCCTGAGTCATTTTTTCCGCAAGAGATTTCATTAAAAGCCAGGCAAGCAGACCTGACTTCATGGCGAGCCAGGAAGCATGGAATGTGGGAAAGTAATACTATTGACATAAAAAGCAAAGCGCCAACTTCAGTCGATTGAAGCCGGCGCTTTGTTATCGAATATCTGTATTTGTGTCGAGTTCAATCCCCGCCGAGCGCTGCCAACAATTCTGCCAACTTCCGGCGAACGTAGATAATTTTATGCCACCGTTTATCAGCAATCACTCGATGCTGCGTTAATTCCCTTGCACCGGGGATGTTGCCATCCTTATCGAGCCCGCAGAAGCTGGCTATTTCGCGGACATCATCGCGCAATAGCTGTTGTGCCCGTTGAACCGCGGCTTTCTTGCCGGGCTCCAAAGCCGCCGCCTGAATCCCTGCTTCGAGTTGCCGTAGCATACTGAAATCTTCAATGCCGTCGCGGATCGCTTCCCAACGCTTGCTGGGAACCACTCCATCGCCCTGGTAAATCAGCAGATAGTCCTTGCCGCCTTCGGGTACATACCAGGGATCGTCGCGTGAGGTGCAATACGACCAGAAGCCGATGCCCGTAATTCCGCGATACTTCGCGAGCCATGCCTGAGCGCGGTAGTAACCGAGGGGCGATTGATGCTTGGCATTGCCCTCGCATTCATACGTCCAGATAGTTTTGCCAGTGGATTTGATGAAGGCGAATTCTTCCGTATTTTTATCGATGAGGAAGGAATTGCGGTTCGGGCACCAGATATCCACGTAAGGCGCCAGTTGCTTGACCGCAGCCATTTTGGCGCCCAATACCGGATCGGTATACATCTGAATCTGCGGATTGATTTCGCGGACCGGTTTGGCATAGCCGACATATTTTTCGATCAACCCGTCATACAAACCGGGTTCATCGATGGGGTACAGCGCCCAGCCGCTATATCCGATGCCCATTTCTAAAAGATGTTCTGCCCAGGCTTGAATCCAGCTTTGATACGCTTTCTTCCAGGGCTGCGTAAAGTGCTCTGCAGGACCGCTCAGCTTTCCCTGGTAACTGAAGAACAGGACGATTCCGTGGGGCGCATGTCGGCGCATATAGTCATCGTGCGCTGCAAAATCGATCGATCCAACCAGTTCTCCGGCTTCGTTGAAACGTGCTGCGGGCGCATATTCATTGGTCGCCACGAAGACGTTGGTGCCGTGGGACACCTGGTCTTTCAAGGCAGCTTCCGGAATATCTTTGAGTATGGAGCTTTGTACATAACCCCAGTGACATAATCTCAGAGGCTGTTCTGTGGGCAATTTTGAATCCCAAACCCGGATGGTGAGCGTGACCGTCTGCTCTTCGGATTCGAGGTCCAGGGACCGCAACCGAATCGGCACTGTCCAATTGCCGGGCGTCAGGGCAGCAGTGTTGACGCTAATCCATAATTGCCTGCCATGCCAGCCGGGTATGATCAGCGTTCCTGCCTGACCCAGCGCCGGGAGCGCATCGGCAGAGAGATTCATCATTTCGGTTGGCACCATCAGCGCTTCGCGAAATGAGAGGAATGTTTTCGGCGAAGCGGTGGATGCGCTATCTTCCGAATATGCAGTTCCGGGTTCGACGCGAAGGACCATCGGCGCTTCCCTCAAATTGAACAGGTTCAGCGCCGCCGATTCAACTTCGTCCTGAAAGGCTTCGATGGAGAGTGGATCCTGCGTGACACGACTTTCAGTGATTTCATCCATGTCGCCAAAGGACGCCCAGGGATTGGCGGTGCTGATGATTAAAGGCGAGGCAGAACTGGTTTTGATTTGCATCAGCTTCAAAATGCGGTCAGCATCGGCGATGTCCTTCCGAAATTTGGCGCGCAGCTCCCGGCGTTCGATTGCCGAGAAAACAGACGCCTGGTTCACCTGTTGCTTGAAGTGTTCCAAATCCGAATGAAGGGCGATCAGGTGCCCTTCAAATTGCGGCGGCAGCGATTCCTCGTCAGAATAAAACGCGATTTCCTCAAGTGTTGATCCAAGATGGTTTATTTCGTTCGCGAACGGTTCGAAGTGCACCTGGTGTTCTTCGCGCGATATCACTTGTTTTTTATTGCTTAACGTGCATGAGAAGTGCAGCTCTGCCGGATGTGTTTCGAAAAGCCAATAGGATAATTCAGCCTTGAATGAATCATCTCGGGATGTCTGGGTGATTTCGCCGATTGTTTGTGAATTGTCCTTGACGTTTATCCGCAGTGTGAGGGTTTCTTGATTCGGATTATGGACGCAGGCGCAGAACAGGTTCGTACCGGCGAAGAGGTCACCATAATCAACCCCGGTGATTCGGGCTCCTTTTTTCTCCACTGGCTTGAGGAACGAACCCGTGCGGGTGGAATTACACCGGTATTCGGGGAAGAGCACTACGGGTGCGATCTCAGGCGGTTCTTCCATCCAGGTCAAGGCGCGCACATTATGCTCTGCTGCACAGATGACAACCAGGCGTCCGTCTCCTGAAAAATCGACGATTGCCGGCGATGTGTTAATGTCTTTGAAGACCGGCACATGCTGCAATAGCGCGCCATCGGGTTCAAAGACATCGATTCCGCCGCTATAGCCGGCGATGAGAATTTCGGCGACACCATCGCCATCGATATCACCCATCGTGGGAGAACGGCGCACGCGGTCGTTGACTTTTGCCGTCCATTTCTCTTCGCCTTTTGAAGACAGACATGCAACATATCCCTGGAGATCTGCGACGACAACCTCCGCATTTCCGTCGCCATCGATATCTCCGGCGGAAAAGCCATCGTGAATATCGGTTTTCAGGGGATATTGCCACAGCAGCGTTCCCTTCGCTGATACGGCGCTGATTTTTTCCCGAATGGCGACGAGAATTTCCGGAACACCGTTTCCGTCCAAATCTATAATGAGCGGACTGGTTCCGGCGAATCGGCTTGAAGGCGGTTTATCAGGAAATGGTACGTTCAGCCGCCACAGGCGTTTTCCTTTGTTTGATACGCATACGAGCGGATTCGCCCGACTGCTGTAAACAATCTCATAAGTGCCGTCGCCATCCAGATCGGCAACCGCCGGTGCTGAATTAATTTCTGCTGCATCAGTATAAGTCCACAACGGTTTGCCAGCGCCGCTAAGACAGACGAGATGTCCCTGGTTGTCGGCAGCCAGGATTTCCAGTCGTCCGTCGCTATTTAAATCGACAGCAGGCACGGCGGTAATGCCGTACGATACACCGCCGGGTAGTTTGTACGTCCAGATATTTTGGGCATTGCTTGCATCGATGCAAAAGAGCTTGCCGGATTCGCATATCACCAGCACTTCAAATCCCTTTGTGCCGGTGACATCCGCCAGCGTCGGCGGATTGCTGATGAGTTCCCCGGTTTCAATGCGCCAGATAGTATTGCCATTCAGATCCATGGCGACGATATCACCCTTTGTCGATACTGCAATGATATCCGTAATACCGTCTCCGTCTACATCACCGATTGCCGGGGACGAGTCATATTCGCCGGATACAACGCCGCTTTTCCATAACACCGCCGGCTGGGCAAATAGTGTGGAATTTAAAATAAAAAGGCTTGTTGCGAGAAGAACGATCAATTGAATAAAGCGTGTTGATTTCGTGTGCATAGCTGATACCTCCCTTTTACTTTCAATTTTTTAAACCAATTTTAGCATTGAATTGCGTTGCCACCTACATCAGTTTAATTTCAGGAAATGTCACTGATGAAATGAATGCGATAATTTTTTGCTGCCGAATTGCACAAAACAAACCACACCGAATCGTTTCATAAGCTTCTTGCATGAGTCAGAACAAAATCGACAAGCTCGCCGCACTCGAAAAATCCGCGCCACATGCTATGCCCCTGTTTTTTTGCAATGAGGACTTGCATCTCGCCTCCGAATTTGCGATAGCGACGGGCGAGTTCTGCAGAATTTTGTTCCAACGGCACCAGGTCGTCCTCATCGCCATGAATATGGAATATCGGCACACCGGCTTTTGCAAGCGGCTCTATCCTGTAGATCGGATTGTGTTGAGCAAGCTGCTGCGCCAGGTCATCCTCGGCTATCCCATAGACTTCGCCGGCGACTTTAAGTCCCGGGTATGTCATTAAATCGCACACCGGGTAAATGCCTGCAACGCACGCAACGCATTCGGCATTTTCAGCCGCCCAGTTGTAGAGCATCAATCCGCCGCGACTCCGGGGGAGGAGACAGGCTTTCGGAGAGAAGTCCCGCTGCTGCACGAGGTCTCTATAGAACGCGGAATAAATGCGCCTGCCCTGTGGACTGCCATGCGACTCTCCAATGTCTATGCCGGCAACAGCGATACCCGCGTCAAGGAATTTTTTGAATGTCCAGTTCATTGAGTCATCAGGTCGCTTTTGCCAGATGACGGGCGCGTACCACACCCAGGGAACGTCATTCGCGGTTGTTTCGGAAAGTGGTGTCCAGAGAAATGCCGGATGTTCTTGCACTTCAATCGTTTCTTTTTTGCCGGGCAGATATTTCAATTGCGTTCTCCTTTCGGACTGCATTTACTTGGGTTTGCGGATGAATTCGTAGATTAGATCGTAAGCGAACGTAAGCTCTTCGATAGTGCAGTGATCCTGGATATAATGCGTCGTGCAGAATAATAATCCGCCATCTGAGAACATATTGAGCACCCGAATAATTTCCGATTTCAATTTGTCGAAATCTCCGAATCCGATTGTGGTTTGCACATCCAATCCGCCCATCACGACAAATGAATCCGAATACTCATTTTTAAATTTGACGAGATCCATGCCCGCTGATTCCTGGTACGGATGTACCACGTTATATCCAAGATCAATGACGCCATCAATCACCTGCGAAATATTTCCGTCGCTATGCAGGCTCAAATACGCGTTCCTTTTTTTCACCGCGTCACAGGTGATTTTATGATACGGGTAAATCAGGCGCCACCAGGTCTGGGGGCTGAACATGAGCGCGTTTTGTGATCCCCAATCATCTGAAACATGAACCATGTCCACGCCCAGATCGAGACAATTATTGGCGAACATTCGATTCCATTCTGCCTGTCGCTGGTATATCGCCTGCAATTCAGTCTCGAAAAGCGCAAGGTACATCAAATGATCTTCAATCCCGAAAACGCCATTCAGGCACTCGAATATGCCGGGCGTCTGGACGTAGGCGAATCGCGCGCGTTGTTCTTTGTGATGCCGCAAGTCAGTTCGGATGTCATCATACGCTGCGGAGTCATTCGGATCGTTGAGCGCGATCTCCAGCAGCACAGGTGGATCGATTTTGCCGTCTGCTTGATTGCGCAAGTCATCCAGCGCCGCTTGCGGATAGGGCGAGGGTCCGCCGAATAGGTGCGCAAAATCGAATTCATATTTGTCTTCAAATTCAGCAACCGAGCCGAATGCATCAGAAATCGGTTTTTCTAGATTCGCCTTGACCCAACCGTAGATGGGAATTCGATCTGGTTTCCGGTGCTCGATGACGTCGATCACGCGTTCTCTTGGCAACATGGTGCAGTCTCCATCGTTATATCAATCGTAATTTAAGCGTATTACCTGAAATTTTAAATTGAAAATATCAACTCACGCGTCATTTCAATATTTCCTTCGGGGTGCATCGACTGTGCCGATGCAAAAAGACAAAAACAATTCATCTACTGCTGAAAGCAGGATATCAAATTTTTGAAAAACCGGCACGTCAACTGAATCATCGCATTAACAACATTTTCCTGGTAAAGGTTTGCGCGTTAATTCGGAGCCGGCAAAGATACAGCCCGGAGGTGACCGCCGCGCCTAAACGATCTACACCTTGCCAGCGCTGGCTGTAGATTCCGGCAGGCTGCTGCTGGTTGCACAACGTGATCACTTCGCGCCCCTGAAGATCGAAAATTTTTATATTCACCCGTCCGGCTTGCGGCAGACTGTAGCGAATTTCCGTTCCCGGATTGAACGGATTGGGATAATTCTGAAACAGGCGATGCTGTTGCGGTAACACAGCGCCCTGGTCATTGCTTTTTTTTTCAATACCCGCGGTTTCAGTGCTTCGAACGCTGACCAGCCGCAGGAACATCACACCGCTGGTATAAAATCGAAAGTCCGACATTCCGTTCTGGCGATTTGCGAAAAATACGTTTTTGACGTGACATTCAGCTTGTTTCCACTGACGCGAGTTAGCAGGCATTACCGATCCCCCGGATTTGTATTTCTGTGACAATGCATCGCCTTCGCTGTCGTATTGCAATTCGATTCTGCCGGTGGCTGAGGTGTCATAGTAGTTGATGGTGATCCAGGCATCGGGGTGGCTGCCGGCGTAAACGAGGGTATCGGCGATGTTGAAATAGAGATACCTGCCCGGATACGGACTCGGATTTGCCAGCAGATTATACGCGCAAGGCGATCCTCCCACAACAGCCGCGTCGCTCCAACCATCATCATTGATGTGGAAGCTTTGCCTGATGCCGTTCGCCTGGGGATTGGCGCCCAGGGTGATGCTCGCTGCATAGTCAGGCGGGTGTCCGTTGAAAACAGCGAATGCCGGACTGACTACGGTATCCCCGGCAGTGTTTGCAATGGAAAAACGGACAAAGTTCGTTGAGCCCGACATCAAGGCGCCCTGGCTGAACGGAATTTGTTGAGCTGTAATTTTTTCAACCGCTTTTGTTCCCGCGCTTCCGCTGCACGTCGCCTCACAGTCATGCCAGGTTTCACCGCTATTTTCAGAGCATGCGCAGGCAACCGTCGCCGGCGTAATCCCGACTTGTCTGTCCTGAACCAACAGACTGCATGCGGGCTGCAATGCGCCAGTCCAGGTTTGAGGCTGGAACGAGAAGAATTTGGTTGATTTTTTGAATTCCTGGGCAAAGTAGGTTGTCATATCGATATATTGCCGTCCGTATTCGCGGCTATGACAAATATCAGTTCCCTCGTGGAGTTCATTCCAGGTTTCGATGACCGCCAGGTGGCAATCCGAGCCCAGCACCTTCTGGCAATTTCGATCATAAAAATCCCCGTCTTCGCGATCCCTCACCGGCGTTGTCCGTCCGGGAACCGCCGAATCATTGTAACCCGGACCGACTGCTGCCACGCCCGATATCTGGGCGCCGTTCAGGGCAGCACCCCAGGCGTACTCATTGGCAGTTGTCAAATTCCATGATGTTTCGCGAACGATGTAGGGCTGCAATGTCGGAAAGGATGCGGCGAAATGATTGTTGACGTAATTCACCAGGGTCGCATTGGCATTTGCCGCGAATGCTGCGGCATAAAGCCAGACTACGGGCTGCCCGTCAATTCGCGCCCACAGCTCCGGCGGAATCAGTGAATAAAAATCACGGATGTGTTTGAAAAAGAAAGCTCTGCCAAAAGCCGTATTGAGATCTGTGGGGGTTGATTCCGCCCTGAGCACATATTCTCCGTATTGCAAGGTTGACGTATCGAAAAACATCCCGATCTTCGGAGGTGCTTTGCCTTCGGCGATCAACTCCTTTTCAGCGAGCACCAGATTCTGAAGCCCTTCCACCGACCATGCTTCCATCTCCCGCGCTGATCCCCAATACACAGGCAGCACCACATCGATTTGAGCCGCCGTCATATCCAGCAACTCGCACTTGTGCCACGCCACCGATTTGAAGCTGAAATCTTCGAGCGTGTACGGGTGATCCTGAAGCGCATCATCCGTCTGCTGCGCATCGTCCCAGATGTGGGCGCCGGAATAAATATCATACCAATAAAAAAAGTAGGTGCACACCAGATAATCATTTTCAGTGAATGTCTCGCCGGTGAAATCCTGGTGCAGCGGTGCGACGTACGCTCCCGGCGCCCGCCAGACGTATACGTTTTTCAGCGCCAGCAAGGCAATTGATGTGTCCGAGCTGGCAATGCGAAAATCCGCGCCATTCGGCTGTTGATTGGTGAATCCGATCTGCTGCAAATTCAAACTGTGTTTGATCCATTTGTTTTTGTTGGTGAGCACGATTGTGGCTGCATGCCGGGTGGGGGTGACGCCGTCATCGAATTCGACGGAAATATAGCCCAAGCCGCGATCAAAATAGTCAAAGCTGATGAAGACATCCGATGCGTTATTGAAAATATAGTTGTCATCAACCGCAAAATAGAGATACGCTGCTTTCGACATAGGATTGGGAGCCATTTCGATGCAGGATTGCCCGCCAAGCTCGGTCACCCGCCACAAACCGTCCGGGTTTTGTACCAATTCGATGCCGTCAGGTATAATTTGCCTGCCGAGTGAAATGTGACACCAGAGATCATTCCGGGGCATGGCTGTCGAAACGTCAAAGAGAAATGCAAACAGGCAGAAAAAGCCGGGTAGCAGGAACAGTCGTTTTCTAATCTTCACGTTCTCCTCCAGTTTGAATAGGCTACGATCAGGCAGTTCCGTGATTTGCTGCCGGAATAATTGGTCGCTCGCGGGGGATTTGAAGCCCAGCTGCTCAGCCCGCCTGGCAATCCCCTGCGCAACCAATGAAACAGGAATTGCATTCCCCCGATTATACAACCTGCCAGTTTGGCTGTCGGGAATCAATCCCTTTGTCATTTATTCCGCAAGGGATTTTCATAGAAAGCCGTGCAAGCCGGCTTGAATCCCTTGCGAGCCAATGTTTGATTTGCCTTGCTGCCGGGACAAAATCAATTCAGCCGGAAGCGAATATCGGGAAACGGCAAGTCGCTTTTATCGGTAATTCGCAGGGACAATACCCAGTTTCCATGCGAATTAAGCGAAACCACTGATAGCCGCGTGCGTCCTTTTTTAATCGAAATCGGCACCTGTTTTTCGAACTGATAGCGATCGCGGAACAGCATGCCTTTGCCGCGCTTGGGGTAATCCCGCTCATCGAAGACAATTTCGTCATCGAGGCAAACGATGATGCCGTCGTCCCAACCGATGTGCAGCAGAGCCTCGTGATCTGCTTCCGAATGGATGAAAGATACAAGCTGGGCGGATGCCGAGTCGGTATGAAACCAGTCAAAAATGCACCGGAGGCTGGTGACGCCCCGTGGATCGAGGTTATCGAAGGCGAACCAGCGCACCACATTCCCGCGTCCGAAATGGGGCATTTTCAAATCTATGGCTGACAGGTTCGAACCGCTTGCTGCAAACTCCGGTTGTAAGTGCGGATTCGTGAACATGCCTAAAACCCACCAACGCCCGGGCGTACCGAACGCATCGCAGAGCTGCTCAGCCGATAGTTCCCCGCGGTCAAATTGCTCGATTTTTTCCCTGAGCCGCAGCAATCCGGGATCGGTCAATGATATTTTGTTTTTCAAAACTGAATGCCAATCGTTGATATCGATATCTGCCTGCTTCAGGTTCGGCTTTTTCAGTCCGTATTTTTTTTCGAGCTTATCGGTATGCAGATACCAGACCGGATTCCCGGAATATGACCAGATATAGCGCTTCGTGGCTGCGCGTAAAATCATCATTTCCTGCTGCAGCTCTTTGATTTCATCCTGCCATGCCTGAATGGGGTAATTTTTTCCGCCGGTTTCAACCAGATGCAGCGGCCAGACACCCGGGGCGATGGTGCAGGTTTTCCGCCAGTACGCGACAGATTTTTCATCCGGCAGCAGTTCGATGCCGGTATCCTCAAAGCGTGAGGTGGCTAATACCGTCACCGGATCATGCATGCAATAGGTGTATTCGGTTCCCAAATGAAATCCGCCCGGCGCCTGGCGTTCTGCCATCACGTCGAGAAATCCGAGCAGAAAGGTGCGCTCAATGGATCGCGTCCGCAAAACGCCTGGCAGATTCATGATCACTGCTTCGGGAAACTGATCGAGAATCGCGGTCATGATGGCTTTGCCCTGGATTTGCGCCGCATTAATCAAATCTTCAGCGGTATAATTGTCATAAGTGTAAATTTCATGGTTGACTTCATATCGCGGGTAGGGATACTCGGTATCGATGCACACGCCGCGGAAACCCAGGTTTTTGGCTGCATTGCCGATTGCGCTGAAATGAGCGATCATTTTGGCGGTATAATCTTCGGACAGCAGCGTTTCGGCTGAGGGCCAGGCGTCATTCGAGCCAAAATGGACGGTGAGAAAGTTCTCGGTGACGCCAGCCTCTTTCAAGGCAGCGATATTTTCCCGAGCCAGCTTTTGCCACTGATTGTCCTCGGGTAGGGAATCATTGATACCTATGAAATGGCGTACGCCAGTGTCCCACGAGCCAATCGTGAAATAGAAGCCATCGTAAATTTTGGCAATCTGTTGCGCGTGGTCATTGAAATACGCATTGGGACGGGCAGAATAACAGAGCATTTTGGGAGACGGGTGTGCGCTGCTGAAGCTGATGACAGCACATAGCCAACCGCAGATTGTGCGCCAGGTGTTCCGCTTTAGCATTTGGCGTCCTTTCGATTTAAATTTGCGAGTAAGGATAATGCGAAGCAAACCAGTCCAGCCTGGTTTAACTAAGCTGCAGCGAAAGCTTGTGTGATTTCAGGTTCGTTCAAAGATGTATCGGCTTTAACTCACAGGAAGACAGATGGGTGCGCCAGCACTTTTTAAACAGTGAAACGCCTGAAATTGCATCCAGGCTGAATTGACAGAACTCTCCGGAATCCAGGCATGGAATTCGTTCCGCAACCTACAAATTTGCATTGAAAAAATCAAGATAAATTTTGGGAGTAAGGGCAATAGCTCAGATATTGCTTTTTTTTCATATATTGGCTCCTCCGTTGTTTTGCTTTGTAGATGTTGCTTTTGTAACTTGAATGACATATTTTTTCATTAATATAGACTTTGAAAGCGATATAAAATTTAATTCATTTTTATACAGGTCTTTTAAATTTTTCCTTGACTTTATCCGTTTTTTTTTGCAATATCATGATACATTTTTGATGTTTTTGTAATAACGATATGCCCGGATTATTGGCGTATCAGTCAGCCAAAATAGCAGGTGATTTGAGCCAGTTATTCGGAATGCGTGCCTGATTGATGGGTGCTGCTAACTTCACATGGGATAGTAATTTTCTGAAAAAGGTGTTGATGAACTTAAAAAATTTCTGTAGGCTAATAAATGTGATTTTATTGAGCCGGGTCACCAATTAAGAAAATTATTTTCTTAATTTAACAAATGATTAAAATGAAGACATTTGTTGAGAAAATAGGTTCAAATGAATAGCCGGATTTTTATAAGCTGCTAAGAGCCTATCCGAAAACCCTCCTTGTCATTCCCGAAGTCCGTTGAGCGGGATGCCGACCACGGGAATCCATTTATAAACAGGGATGGTGGATACCCGTGGGCGGCACCCCGCCTGAAACATGCGGGAATGATGGTTTTTGCCTAATCGAATTCATTTTTAAAATAGGTTTTTGGATAGGTTCTAAAGAAAAGACTGGTTTGAGATCACAAGCAACTAATATTTGCATATACAAATAGCTCTATCGCTGTGTTAATATTTTTTCTTGATCTCAACTGCATCTTCAAAGTAAAGGAAATTTAGCGTTCTTTTTGCGATTAAATATTCCGCCTGTTAAGCCTTCTCGTTCGGGATACGATTTGATTCCGGTCATGCTGTGACGCCTGTTAAAAAATTCTGCCTTATTTAAATTTAATATTTATTAATGAAATTGGAGGGAAATAAGATGAAAAGCTGGTCAAGTTTATTCCTGATACCAATATTCATCTTAGCCATTGCATCCTTTGGTTTCGCTCAACTGCAGCCTGTGCATTTTTCATTCGCTGCCTCGACAGGCAGCAATGCGACGACGGTTATACCCCTCAGTATCGATCCCGCTTATTCGGACGGGCAACCCCTGGCTACAGGTGATGAAATTGGCGTTTTTACACCGGACAGCCTTTGCTGCGGCGCTGTTGTTTGGCAGGAAAAAAGTGGCGCATTGACGATTTGGGGGGATAATCAGGAGACGACGCCCATCGACGGCTTCCGTGCCGGTGAACAGCTTCATTTTCGTGTATGGCAACAAAGCACGGATATCGAATGCGAAGCTGAAGTTACGTTTGAGAGCGGTGATACAGAGACGTTTCAGGCTAATGGTTTTTTAGTAATGAAATCACTGGTTGCGCACTTGCCGGAACGTTTGCGCGGCGATGTAAACAACGATGGCGCTCTTGACATCCAGGACGTGATGCTGATAGTTGAAATCATTCTCAACAAAAAAGCACCCACCGAGGATGAAACCTGGGCTGCCGATTGCAATGAGGACGGCGTCATCAATGTGCTGGATGTGGTGCTGCTCGTTAAATGGATTTTGAATCCGTGAGCAGCTTTTTGATAAATGAGGCAAACATCATATTAATAGGGAAAGGGCAGCGAACCTCAAAGCCGCCTATGCATCCGTTTCGTTTGCGTTTGAAAGAATCCCATAGCTTGCAGTTGGGATAGTATTCTAAAATTCAGCCAATCAGGCGGCTAAAAATTTCCGGCTAAAGATCGCGCTTTGAATCGGGAAAATCTCCGGCGAAGCTTTTAGTCCATCATATCCGGATAATTCTGGTTTTGATCAAACAGGCGCACACTCCCGCCTGAGAGCAAGTTACCTGAAGCGCCAAAATCGGTTCTCGAAATGATTTTGCTTTTTTTTAAAATTAATTCAAAATTGCAGCATTTTAGTTCGACATATAAGGTAGAACGAAAAGCTGTTTCAAGATTAATGTGGTATCTGTAATCGCACGGCACTAATCGGGGCGGCAGTACAGGCAATTTTCAAGGCAAATGCGGATGTCTCAGCCAGTGCGACAGGTGGATCAATTCGAGTTGTACCTAACGGAGTCCGCCCGAAAACAAGATTCCTGGTGAGGAACGGAGCGGTCCATCGCAGCGGTTGAAACATGATTAATCAACAAGATATTGGCACCTTTCGACTCTGCTGAAGGTGAAGAAATACAGGCTCTTCGGACGGACTTGAAATTGATTTTGATACCGGATTTCGGAAGCTAAGCCCTTGTTGGTGGCAGAGCGTTTATGTGTCAGGCAAGCCCATGAATTTCCGGTATTTTTATGATCTGACTCTCTGATTTTTATGAAGCAGAGTGCTCGTAAACGAATCATCTGGTGTTTGAGCAGTTTGATATTTGTAATGGTTTTTGGAAGGACGTCTGCAATGCATCACATAAAAGGCGATGCACTCCTGACTTCAGCGGCATTTAAGTGAGCGAATTCAATTATTCCTGGTTCGATAACTCATTAAAGACACATTTTAAATTTTTAATTTCTTATCCGCCATCATGCGAGCAATTTTTAAAAGAGCAAAAGGAATCCCGCAATGAAAAACAACATGTTACTCATCGCAATTTTAATCGTCTCATTGTTGGTGCCACTCTCAGCCTGGGGGCAACCGAAAGTACTCGCCGAAACCAATATCGCGATTCTAAACCAATTATCCGAATCTTATCACACACAATATCTCGAAGAACGAACCATAGCCGAAGCCTGGGCAAAGGAAAGGAATTTGCCTGTGCGAATGACACTACCGGATGGCACAATCTACGAGCTTCAGAAAATCATCAACGGTCGTCCCCTGTATTATAAAACCACCAATTTAAATGCCGCCAGAACGGTTTCGACGGATGACGTTTGGAGCGGTGGCAGCGCCGGGCTAAATCTCGCCGGCTACGGAATAATTATCGGTGAGTGGGACGGTGGCGGTGTGCGAACCACGCATCAGGAGTTCGGGGGACGGGTGACTCAAAAGGACAGCCCGTCATCACTCAGCAGTCATGCCACGCATGTCGCGGGAACCATGATAGCCGGCGGTGTGAATAGCGATGCCAAAGGTATGGCGTACCAGGCGAATTTGCACGCGTACGATTGGACTGACGATGAATCGGAAATAGCTTCTGCCGCCGCCTCAGGATTGCTCGTTTCCAATCATTCCTACGGGTTTGTCACCGGCTGGGATTATGATTCCAGGGGTGATGGCAAATGGGCGTGGTATGGGGATCCGGGAATTTCCGCGACTGAAGCCTATTATTTCGGCTTTTATGGGGAGAATGCCGCTGAGTGGGATTTGATTGCGTACAATGCGCCATATTACCTGCCCGTCAGGTCTGCCGGAAATGATCGGAATGATGACGGTCCTGCGCCGGGCGAGCAATATTGGATTTGGGGCAACTATGGCTGGGAACTAAGCACAGTGACGCGTCAACCGGATGGCGGCGCCGATGGGTACGACTGCATTCCCGGTTCAGCGATTGCAAAAAATATTCTGACTGTTGGTGCCGTAGATGATATTCCTGGCGGCTATTCTTCGCCCGCGAATGTCCAAATGAGCAGCTTCAGTTCATGGGGACCCGCTGACGACGGCAGGATCAAACCGGACATCGTGGGCAATGGCGTTTCCCTGTATTCGACTGACTCCGGGAATAACTCGGATTACGTCTATAAAAGCGGCACGTCGATGTCTTCCCCCAACGTGACCGGATCGCTGGCATTATTGCAGGAGCATTATAAAAATACCCATAGCGGGCAAGCCATGCGTGCAGCGACCCTTAAAGCGCTGGTTTTGCACACAGCCGACGAAGCCGGCTTCGCATCCGGCCCCGATTACGCTTTCGGCTGGGGATTGTTGAATACCCGAGCAGCGGCGGAATTTATTAGCCATGATCAGACCGATGCGACCGTGATTCAGGAACTGACATTGAATCAATATTCCTCATTCACCATGACCGTGAATTCCGATGGCTCGGAAGCGCTCAAAGCAACGATTTCCTGGACCGATCCCCCGGGCACAGAACTGCCGGCTCAATTGAACCCGAGAATCCCGAGGCTGGTGAACGATCTGGATTTGCGCATTTCTCGCAACAGCGATGGGCAGATATTTTATCCCTGGAAGCTAAATCCGGATTCGCCTGCATCTCCAGCAACGCGCAGCGATAATGTCGTAGATAACACGGAACAGGTTTTCATCGAATATCCTGCTGCTGGCAGCTACACCATTACGGTCAACCACAAAGGGGCGCTCTACGGTGGTTCGCAGGCATTTTCAATCATCGTTCTCGGTTCAGCCTCAGCGCCCACGCCGATTTTAAGCGTCAGTCCGACGCTGCTCGATTTCGGCTCAAATCCGGGAGTAACCAGCCTGAGCCTGCAGATTCAAAATGCCGGGGACGGTGTGTTGAACTGGAATATTTCAAAACCAACGGATAAACCCTGGATCGCATCGGTCAGCCCAGAATTCGGTACGAACGATGAGACCGTCATCGTGACGGTTGATCGCAGCCAATTGAGCGGGAGCAGCGACTCCGGTATTTTGAGTGTCACCTCGAATGGCGGAAACCAGGATGTTACCGTGCTCATCTCTGCACAAAATCTGCCAACCCACTGGAGTTTTGCGGATAAAACCGGCAGCAGCGCCACCATCATTTTGCCTTTGTCGGCTAATCCCAATATCGATGGCACGCCGCTGATGGATAGTGACTTTGTGGGCGTCTTCACGCCCGACGCGCTTTGTTGCGGTGTTTCACAATGGCAGAGCGCGCAAAATCTGTCAATCACCGCCTGGGGCGATGATGATCAGACTTCCGCAATCGACGGATTCCGCACAGGCGAGGAAATCCGCTATCGCGTCTACCGCGCGAGCATTTCCAAAGAATGGTCAGCGGTAGATGTGGCGTATTCGAGCGGCAACGGGCAGTATTCGGTGAACGGATTCCTGGTTCTCAGCAAATTCGATGCGTTCGATGCGCGAACCATAAGCCTGAATTTAAGCCAGGGCTGGAACATGTTTTCGATGAATGTCGTGCCCCCCGATCTTGAAATGAACGTACTCATGAATCCAGTTCTGGGCAGCTTAAAATTAGTGAAAAATAATGCCGGGCTGAATTTCATTCCGGGCTACGGCATCAATACCATTGGCGACTTGAATCCGCACGAAGGATACCTGGCTTACATGAATGCTTCGGCGACGCTGGATGTGACCGGGCAGCCCATCGCCGCTGATACCCCGGTTTCGCTGTCATCCGGCTGGAGCATTATCAGCTATTTTCCGCAGGAAGCACTCGATCCGGCGGTGGCATTGGTGAGCCTGAATGCTGAATTGAAACTCATCAAAGATAATTGGGGACGCGTCTATTTTCCGCAATTCGGGATAAACAGCATCGGGCAAATGCTGCCCGGTCAGGCGTATTTCGCTTATCTGAATTCCCCGGGAATCCTGATATATCCCGCGTCCGGTGGTTTGAATCGTCCAGTGAACAGCAAACCTGCCGTGGAAATATCCCGACCAGTGTCACCACAACATTTTAAATTCAGTGCCAGAACCGGCGGGAATGCAATCATCGTGATCCCGGCTGAAATTGCCCGGTACTCGGACGATATGCCGCTGGCGCCAGGTGATGAAATTGGTATTTTCAACGCGGATGAGCTGTGTTGCGGAGCGATTGTCTGGGATGGGCGAAATGCAGCGCTCGTTGCCTGGGGAGATGATGTTCAGACGCATGCGCCGGATGGTCTTTCAATTGGTGAAACATTGACCTGCCGCATCTGGCAAAAGCAATCGGAATCAGAGTACCCGGTTGAATTGGCATTCCAGGCGGGCTCTCCGGAGACGTATCAGATGAACGGAATTTCGATCCTGCAGGATTTTCAGGTGGAACGTACTGCTGCCGGCGTGTCGAATGCAAGCGGTGCTGATATGCCTGCGGATTATCGACTCATACAAAATTATCCCAATCCTTTCAATCCCGAGACAACGATAATGTATTGCCTGCCGCATGCCTCTGAGGTAAAGCTGGACGTATTCGATTTACAAGGGCATCTTGTGAAGCGCCTTACAAAGGGAATCAAACCTGTGGGCGCGCATGCTGTGCGCTGGGACGGTCGGGATGAATCCGGGCAGCGTGTGGCATCTGGCATGTATGTTTACCGAATTGAAGCTGATCCCATCGGATCGACAGCAGCCGGTTTGAACGAGATGAAGAAAATGATATTGCTCAAATAGAATTGTTCTGCAGGAAGTCTCATGAAATGCAAGCAGATAACAATTTTTTCAGGGAGGTGGTTTAAAAAAGCTCTGGTGTTTTGATAGTCTGCTGGTAACCGTTTTTTCGGGAGAGGCAGGATACTCGTTTCAACACGCGGCTTTGGAATGTACTACGCGTGGCAAGTCCGCCTAATCCAGGCAGGGGAAACAGAGTTTCCAGCGTTGTTGTGTTCCCAAACAGAGTTTGGGAACAAGCTTAAGCTCAACATAACAAAATGGTTACTTCAAGATTGAATTTAACGCTTTACTTTTCAATAATATGGAGGCAACTCACATGAATCTCTTTCAAAAATTCCGAATCATTTTAATGATAGGTTGCATTTTTGCGGGATACGCATTTCAAGCCCTAAATGCTGCACCTGTTTATATTGCAAACTACAGCCAATTCCCGGTATTCCCATACAATACCGGAAGCTATATGCGCGGTGGCGCTTTCGTAGGTTGTGGTCCCACAACCGGCGCTATGATTTTCGCATATTTTCAACATGTAAACAGCTTGTCAAATTTATTAACCAGCCCTGGCTCGGGCGTGAACGAAGGCATCGAAACCGCCTGGGTGCTGCACAGCACGATGAACACGGGTACAAATGGTTTCGGTTCCCCGTATGATATCAAACCGGGACTGGAGACTTATGCCACCAACAGGGGGTACACCGTTAAAGCCACCATTCATGCATCACCAACCGTCGATCCAGGTAACACCGACTGGGCAGTCTATGGCGCTTATGGCGATGCCTGGATGAATGACGGCTACTTCTGGCACGATCTCGGTGGAGGTTATTGGGGAATCGATGTCAATGATTTCTGTGATTTTATCAACGCCAGAATCTCTGTGGGGGTTGGTATTTTCATCACGATGGATAGTGATGCAAGCGGTGGCGGAGACCATTGGGTACCGTTGGTCGGATACGATCGCACCACCGGGAAGTATGCCTTTTACGATACATGGAACACGACTATCGTATGGGGCGATATTTTCTCCTGCTTTGAAACCACACCCAGGCTCTATGCAATTTCTGGTGTGCGCTCGGTAACTTATGTCGGCTCAACCAGCGGACCGCTTCCGCCCAAGGATTTGACGGCGTTGAATGGGTACAATGGCGTCATTCCGCTGGCGTGGAATTCACCTACCAGTACGAATTTGCCGCTTGCATCAACCAGCCAATCCAACAGCGTGTTGGGAGACCGGCTGCAGGGAACGATGCCCTTTGTTTCCACTCAATCGGATGAAAAATTTCCGTTTGAATTCCCACCGGAATTGATGAAGCAGTACCAGGACGCTCTGGCTGATGGCAGCCAATTTGAGACCGGCGCAAATTCAGCGATTCCCACTCCCAACAGCCCTGCGGCATTCAAAGGTTACAATGTGTATCGCAGCACGTCATTGGGCGGAACGTATACGAAAATTGCAAATCAAATTTCCCGCCAGTATTACCGTGACTCTGCGATTTCGAACGGAACGACCTACTATTATAAGGTCAAAGCTGTTTATGATGCGGGCGAAAGCGAGTACTCAAACGCCACCTCCGGGAAGGCACAAAGCGACGGCTTCACCATCCCCTCCGGATGGGCATCAATAGCGCCGAATCTGGATGGCATCATCAATTCGAGTGAATGGTCAAATGCGGTGGCGGTCGATATCACCTATCCGGGATATACCGGTACAGTGACGCTCTATGCGATGAATAACAACAGCAAACTTTATCTGGCGGTGGATGACCAGCGGGATACACACCTGGATGATCGCGACCAGGTGGCGATCTTTTTCGATGAAAACCTGGACCGTGAATGGCCTGCTTCAACGCCCAGCGGAGAGGGGAATCTCTGGTTTGCGTGGGATGCCGCTACATCCAGCGCGTTTAGCGTATTTGCACCGCGCCACGGTTATTGGCCCGATAATCTCGGATGGGAGAATTTCCAGACGCCTTCAGGGGTCAGTACCGGCATCGCCTTCTCCGGCGGGAGGGTGCAATACGAAGGCAGCATAGACTTAAGCACCAGTCCTTTAAACGCCTCACCGGGTAGTGTAATCGGCATTCTATTCCACACTTACGACAAAACAAAGCAATTCTATGATGCATTCTGGCCCCAGGAATCGGAGCGGCTCAAAGTTGTCATACCGGATATTAATTGGTGGGGTCAGGCGCCGTTCAGTTATGGTGATCTGAAACTGTCATCCGGCGCATCCGCGCCCGATATCTCGGTAACACCGACATCGTGGAATTACGGTGATGTTCAGCAGGGGAATACGTCTGATAAAACCTTTGTGGTCAAAAATGAAGGCAGCGCGACGTTGAGTGTCAGCTCGGTGAGTCTGACCGGCGGTCAAAGCACGCAATTC
>JAFGMA010000396.1 GCA_016927835.1 Candidatus Zhuqueibacterota bacterium
ATTCATTATTCCCTCCATTTTTAAGGGAATATATAAAATTATAACCAAAAAGTCAAGCAAAAGACTATACTTAGATAACAATGCCGACAAACTAATGTTACTTTTTAACCCTTAACGAGTATAGTATAGTTTTTTTAATGTCGTTCCCGCACGTCTTAAGTGGGAATCCATTATATTTTAACAACGTGGATGTCCGATAAAAGCGTTCGGGCAGGACAAATTAGCGAAAAGCGCTATTCTTCAAAAAAATGTTCGGTAGCAAGCCCGGGCAAAAGATTTTGCATAAATCATTAGGCATCTTGAAGAAACCGATAATGGCAAAAGTGTGAAAATGTACACAGGACCTCCAAAGACTACTGCATCAAGAGACAATGAATATCAATCTTCAATTGAAAGAATTACCTGGATTGGCTTGTTCATTAACATTGTCTTGACGCTCGTAAAATTTTTTGTTGGAATAATCGGACGGAGTCAGGCTGTGGTTGCGGACGCATTTCATAGCCTCTCTGATTTGGCAACCGATTTTGCAGTATTAATTGGCATCCGTTTTTGGGGCGCTCCAGCCGATGAGGGTCATCCTTATGGTCATCGCCGCATTCAGACGCTGGTTACCATCGTTATTGGTTTTGCACTTTTGGGGGTCGCTATCGGAATTGGCTACAAGGCGCTCGTTACGCTTCGGGAACAGCATTTGACTCAACCGGGCTGGATCGCGCTTTCAGGTCCCTTTTTGACTATCTTTCTTAAGGAGATTCTCTATCGCCGGACAAAGAAAATTGGAACGAAATCCAGGTCAACCGCAGTCATTGCGAACGCCTGGCATCACCGCTCTGATGCCCTGAGTTCGATTCCAGCATTTTTCTCGGTCGTTGCAGCCACGATCAATCCTGAGTGGGCATATTTTGACCATATTGGCGCGTTGATCGTTTCGCTGTTTATCTTAAAAGTATCCTGGGACATTATCCGCCCCCAGATCGTTGAGCTCACCGATTATGCGGCTTCTAAAGACGAACAAACGGAGATCGACCGCATCGTCCGAAATATTGAAGGCGTCGAGGATGTTCATAAAATCCGTACGCGAAAAATGGGAAGCGATATATTTCTGGATTTGCATATTCAGGTTAATCCATTCATCACAGTCAAGGATGGACATGTGATTTCTCAAAAAGTAAAATATGAATTATTGCGCCATAATTCGAATATAATAGATGTCGTCGTGCATTTGGAGCCTAACGAGGCGAATAGCTGCTGATTTGATACTTCCACGAGAAATATAAAAATTGCACTTCTTCATTGCGTCGGTGATTCTTGAAAAGAACAAATTCGAAGTTCAAATTTTTAAAAGGAGAAAAGCATGATTCGTTTCCTGCCCAAAGAAGAAAAATTTTTCGACATGCTTGCTGAGGCTGCTGACAATATAACCGAAGCTGCTAAAATATTGCATCTCATGGTCGAAAATGAAACCGATCTGGAAGAAAATTCAAAAGTAATCAAAAGCCTTGAACATAAGGGCGATCAAATAACCCATGAAATCATCAATAAGTTGAATCAAACATTTGTGACCCCTTTCGACCGGGAAGATATCTTTGACCTTTGCAAAGCGCTGGATGACATCATCGATTACATCGACGATGCCTCCGACCGGATCATCATGTTTAAAATAATTTCCTTTCCTGAAGAGGCAAAAAGACTCACCCAAATTCTTCTTTCCGCAACTGAACAGCTTCAGCAGGGAATCAAGCAGTTGCAGCATCTTGAAAAAATAAATCCTTATTGTGTTGAGATCAATCGATTGGAAAATGAGAGTGATAATATCTATCACCAGGGACTCGTACGGTTGTTTGCTGATGGCAGCGATCCGATTACCATTATCAAGATGAAAGATTTTTATGATGATCTTGAAATGGCATCCGATATGTGTGAGGATGTTGCCAACGTATTAGAGGCAATTTGTGTGAAAAATCAATAGGGGACTGACATTATGAATCCACTCGATCCTGTGTTTTTCCTGATCATTGTCATCACATTAGCCTGGACGTATGACTTTTTTAATGGGATGAATGACGCTGCCAATGCCATCGCTACTACTGTCTCCACCAGGGCGCTGACGCCACGTCAGGCGATTCTTCTCGCGCGAACGATGAATATTTTAGGAGCATTTCTCACCACTGAAGTCGCTAAAACCATGGGAAAGGGCGTGGTTGATCCCGGTTCCATGGATCAGTTGGTGGTGATTGCAGCGCTCGCCGGTGCAAGCGGCTGGAGTGCGATATGCACGTTTCTGGGTTTTCCCATCAGCATCACCCATGCCCTGGTGGGTGGAATTTTGGGTAGCGCCATCATCGCAAAAGGCATAGGAGTCGTTCGGTTAGCCGGTATTCAGAAGATTGTCATCGCGATGCTTCTGTCACCTCTGGCTGGCTTTTTAGGCGGATTTATTTTAATGGTTGCTATTTTCTGGCTGCTTCGCAGGGCTCGCCCGGCAAAAGTCAATCGCGGTTTTCGATATGGGCAGATTGCTTCGGCAGCTTTTATGTCTTTGAGTCATGGCAGCAACGACACGCAAAATGCGATGGGCATTATCACAGCAGCGCTGTTGGTAGGCGGATTCATCGATACATTTCATGTGCCTCTATGGGTTGTCGTTGGCTCCGCAGTATTTATGGGAATTGGTACGTCTGTGGGTGGGTGGAAAGTGATAAAAACCATGGGCATGAAAATGGTCAAGCTGAAGCCGTCGCACGGTTTCACTGCGGAGTTCTCATCTGCTGTGGTTATCATGATTTCAACCTTGATGGGCGCGCCGATCAGCACCACTCATGTCATTTCAACTTCTATCATGGGCGTCGGCGCAACGCAGCGCCTGTCCGCCGTACGTTGGGGAATCGCCTTTCACATTATCCTGACCTGGATTTTAACGATCCCGGGCGCAGCATTGATGGCGGTGATTATTTATTTAATTCTTCGGGTCATCACCTGATGATAATCGGAAAATTCCGGCATGGCGCATGCTATTTCCTGCGGCACATTGGTACGTGAAGCCGACAGCACGACGCACAGAGCGACCATTAAATTTCTGATGGGGCAATCCCTGATCCAGCGAATTCCGGCTGCAATCGCGATTTCAAGAAAAATCACGTTTAATGCCTGTGAAAATTTGGTTTAAAGTTGGAGAAATACTTATGGCGAGATTCTTAAAAAAGCGGGAAGAAAGCCAGGGACTTGCGCCCGGCTCTCTTGTCTTTATTGGGTCCAAAAAAACCAAACATATTCACATCAGAGTCATTGATTATGATCAAAAAAAATTTGATGAAAGTGAGCTCAAAAATATCAAAGATGGAACGGTTTTCAAAGAAACCAACACTGTAACCTGGATCAATGTCGATGGGCTTCACGACCTGAAGGTAATGAAAGAGATTGGGGACTCTTTTGATATCCATCCGCTTCTGATGGAAGACATTTTGAATACCGGGCAGCGTCCAAAACTGGAAGAATTTGATGACTGTATTTTCATCGTTCTGAAAATGCTCCGTCATGATAAAAAAAAACCGATTATTATTTCCGAGCAATTAAGCCTGGTTTTGGGAAAGACATTTCTGATAACATTTCAAGAGCAGCCCGGAGATGTTTTCGAACCTGTTCGAGAACGAATAAGAAAACAAAAGGGACGGATCAGGTCTGCCGGAATAGATTACCTGGCGTATGCTCTGTTGGATATCGTCGTAGATAATTATATTCATATTATTGAAGGAATGGGTGAGCAGATTGAAGACCTTGAGGAAGATGTCCTGAACAATCCCGAATCATCCGTTATGGAAAAGATTAACAACTTTAAGCGCGAAATGAATTTCCTGCGCAAATTAATCAGACCCGCAAGGGAAGCCATCGCACAATTATCGAAAACCGATTCCGAGCTTATCCACGAAGATACGCTGCCGTTTTTGAAAGACCTCCTGGACCATATCACACAGGCAGTCGAAGCTATTGATACTTATCGGGATATGCTTTCCGACGAGTTGAATATTTACAATTCCACAATCAGTAATCGAATGAATGATGTAATGAAAGTTCTGACTATTTTCGCCGCGATCTTCATTCCGCTCACGTTTATTGCCGGCATCTACGGAACGAATTTCGAATACCTGCCCGAACTTCATTTCAAATACAGCTATTTCATTTTCTGGGGATTTTTAGTACTGGTGGCGATTGTGATGCTTGCATTTTTTAAGAAGAAAAAATGGCTTTGATCCGGCTGAGAATGCGAAGCCGTGTATGAGGCGCTCGTTATTTTCAGCAGGCTGGTTTGCACTCTTTTTTCATAATTCATTACACAGTCATTTTCAGGATTTGCAGGGTGCAGCGACATGGGCAGCAGAGTCGAAGGAAAAAGGCGTTTCCCGGTAATCGGAAATGGTGTACAGGATCTTCTAGGAGGCTTTGAATCGGCGCGATGCAATCAAAAAATGAAGCTCTGCGTATTATAGCGATGACTCCTCAAAATCATACTCGACTGCAAAAATGGCGATTTCAGCGTTCTGCTAGCGATGTCAAATTCAAAAATGTCATATTCAAACAGCGTATCCAATTTCCCCCCGGGATTGACTTCCGCGGGAAATTGGATACGATTACGTGAGAGGAAGATTTTCCTTATTTCACGAGCATCATTTTTCGAATTTGTTTGAATGAAGTTGTCGCCATTCGATAGAAATACAGACCCGAACTCACCAAATTCTGCTGATGATCCGTTCCGTCCCAAATTACGCTATGATAGCCCTGTTCCATTTTTTGGCTCACGAGTGTGCGGATCATTTCGCCGGAGACATTGTAAATTCGAATCGAAATGTTGTCGGATACCGGCAGGTAGAACGCGATTCGCGTCGTCGGATTGAATGGATTGGGGTAATTCGAATACAGTCTGAAATCTGACGGAGAACCGGTTTCAACCGATCCGCGACTAACGGAAGTGGGTGCATCAAGTGCCGCGCCCTCAATCCACGAAACAGCAGACAGGGTGGCATTGTTTTCATTGGGCGTACCATCTGTCAATGTGTCGCCATTGCCTTCGTTCATTTTCCAGTATGCAATCAATCCCGCCTCGATTCCGTTCAGATAGCGCTGCATGTCTGCCTGGATTGCTTCAGCGGGTCGGGCGATATTCCAGATCCTCACTTCATCGAGACCACCGTCGAAAGCAAAGCTGCCAGTGTCATCATTTCCGATAATTAAATTATCCGCGCCGTTATCCGCGACGGTTCCCAGCGGCTCGATCATGAACGTGAGCGGCTGCAAAACACCATTGATGTAAAGATTGGCTTTATTGAGGCTTCCGTCGTAGGTTGCCGCAACATGTTGCCACGTATGGAGTTGGATAGAATTTTCCGGCGTGAAGGTGATACTGCCGGAACCATCGGCGTGCTTCAATTGCAGGAGCAGGCAATTCGTATTAAAAGCGGCACATTCGTTGACAATATAGAGGGAGATATTTTTTTTATCGAGTATCCTCCCGAATCCGAGATTGGAAACTTCGCCCCAGCCATCCGGATGAATCATGGCTTCGAAGGTGAACGCGTTCGTCAGGTTCAGGACATCGGCGGCGGGACAAATCGCCTTACTTTCACTGCCATGGAAGCGGAGCGCACTTTCGCCATTGAAAACCTGAATATAATTTTCATAAACCATTGTGAACGAAAAGAAATTCGTCGCCACATCGAGGCGCACCGAGTAGCTGCCCGGATTTTCATACGTCCATTGTGGTTGTTTTTCCTCTGAATCGACAACCCCATCATTCTGGAAATCCCACTGCCAGCTTACGATCGAATCGATCGAAGTGGACAAATCGATAAATTTGGTGGTCAGCGGCGCGTGCCCGGTTTTCGTTTCCGCTTTGAAATGGAACTTGCACAGCTCATTTTCCCACCAGGTAATTCTGTTGCAGCCTCGCCCGGCAGCAATCAAATCCTGATCATGATCCTGGTCAAGATCGACGGAAATGACGCAATAGCCATCGCTAAACGCTCCGTTAACAGCATGTCTGGAGAGATTTTGCGCGCCGTCATTTTCCCACCAGCAAACGCCGGTTCGCCCGGTTGCGATCAAATCCATATCCGCATCATTATCAAGATCGATCCTGTCGATCCAGAGAGCGCCGCTTAAATTGTAAATGGCATGCTTTGTGAAATTTTGCGCGCCATCATTTTCCCACCATGCAAGTTTGCTGCTCAGGCAGGCAGCGCCCAGAATATCCATATCGCCATCGAGGTCAAAATCTCTGGCAAAAACCGTATGTGCGGCTGAGAAATCATCGTCGATGATATGTTCGGTAAATTGCTCATTTCCGTCATTTTCCCACCACACCACCTCGTTATTCAGTTCGCCGCACGCCAGAATATCGATATCACCATCGCCGTCGATATCTTCACCATGAATGAAAGGTGATTGCTGAAACCGGTCTGAAATGAGTATTTTGGTGAAATTTTGATTTCCGTTATTTTTCCACCATGCAATCTCGCCCTGCTTGCCATAATAATCGAATCCCGAACACAAAATATCGACATGACCATCCTGGTTCACATCTTTGGCTTCGACAGTGTGCGCACCGATGAAATTATTATCGATAACATGTTGAGTAAAATTTTCATTCCCATCATTTTCCCACCAGGCGATATCGTTGACTTCCCACGCAGCGGCTACAATATCTATATCCCCATCGGTATCGATGTCCGCTGCCTGCACCGATCTGACACCAACAAAATTTTGCGCTACAAGGTGCATTGTGAAGGCTTGAAAACCATCATTTTGCCACCAGCAAATCATGTCAGAATTTGAAGCGCCGACGATATCGATGAAACCGTCTCCGTTGATATCGCGCGCATCGACCGCCCAGGCGCCGATAAACGAATCGGTGATTGGATGTTCGGTCAGCGTGATCTCTGCAACACATAGTGAAACCCAGCAGATTACTGTCATAAAGCTTAAAATCGTCTTCGAAAACATGCTTTTCATAATACCTCCTCCGGTTAAATTATACTTGTTACGGGTGAATTAGTAACATTACATTTTTATTCTGTCATTGCGAGGCGTTTTTTGCCGGGGGCGCCCAGCCGAAGC
>JAFGMA010000397.1 GCA_016927835.1 Candidatus Zhuqueibacterota bacterium
AATCCAGTCAGTCCCTCTTTGAAGGGGGAATACAGTCAGTCCCCCTTTGAAGGGGGAATACAGTCAGTCCCCCTTTGAAGGGGGAATACAGTCAGTCCCCCTTTGAAGGGGGATTTAGGGGGATGTTTATAGCTGTCCAACTTAATTAAATCTGTTTCCTAAATCAACAGAGCCATTGATTATGATTTTTAGATATTGAGCTAAACTAAACACGCCCATCCGTCAAGGCATTACAATTTCACAGAATTTGCGTTTTTCAACAGATTCTCTCGCCCAGAGGCAGGTTAATGCACTGGTAATGCCTGCGGATATTGGTGTTCTGGATTGCGTTTTGCCTTGCATGAGCAACAGAAAATCATGGCACAGCTCGATATCGCCGCCGAAATGAGACATTCCGCCCGAAAAATCGATCGTTTCAACTTTGGGCTGCTGATGCCCGTAAATTAGAATTGTATTTTTATACCAGTCAAATTCAATCGTTCCTTTGTACCCATAAAGGCGTGCCCCCCGGCGAGCCGCCTGGTGTCTGGCAAAAAAGTTCTGCGAATAATTGACCTGAACGCCTGATTCATATTCCAGCAGTGCACTCCCTGAATCTTCATTTTTCAATCCTTTTGAAAATACACAATACTGCCAGTCGTTCTGTTTTACGCCTTTTCCTTTGGATTGCACATAAAATGCGTTGAACGGGCTTTCGGGACAATCCAGTTGCTCATCACAGTCCTTGCATTTCAAGTCTACGGGCTTGTCTCCGCCATAAATTCGCTGGGAATTCATGGCGCAAATCCACTTTGGCTTTGAGTCCAGGAGATAATTGATATAATCAAAATCGTGAGTCGCTTTTTGGAGAAACAGACCGCCAACTTCTTGAAAATCACGATACCAGGCATTAAAATATACCGTGCCATAAGGTACGTCATTGAATGCGACAACGTGCTCAATAGTGCCAACATGCCCCGAGTCAATGATCTCTTTCACCGTCGTGGCGATTGGCGATACCCGCAGCGGAAACGACACAATAACGGGTGTTTTTACCGCCTCATAACATTTGTGCAGCATTTTCACTTGTTCAAAACTGGTTGCCACTGGCTTTTCCAGGAATAGCGGTATATTTGTCGGTGCGACCTTGCATGCCATTTCAGCGTGGATCTGGCAACGTGTACCTATCATGACACCGTCTAATGGTTGCATTGTCAGTAATTCTTCGGCAGTATCATAAAACACTGTCCCACGAACGAATTCATTGCCCGAATTCCGAATTTCTACTGCCCGCGGATCAGTAATCGCCGCGATTTTGAAAGGAATGTCAAAAGACGATAACACCCGGACCATGCCCGCGATCCTGTCTCCGTATCCGATAACTCCGATATTCAGCATAAAATCATCTCCGTAAGTTTATGATTAGCTTGAAAAAATTGAAGAAGGTCTGATGAGATTGCGAATTGATATGATAGCAAAAAAGGATTGCTGTGATAGGTAAAAGAACGCGCTCCGAATTTAGAGCGCCAATGATGTCTAAATTGCGGGAATTTTGCATTTGCTGGTTTACGCTCGATCGAGATAGTGTCCTGTAAAATTTCGAGAGCTTGACTGGAAAGACTGGTCTTCAAAAGCAGGCGGTATCATATTACTCTCATCAAACGCAATTCGCAATAGGCTACCGGGCTAGACAGCCCGAAATTATTGAGCACTTGCGGATGGATTTCGCCGATTCGTGCCCAAAGTCCGTTTGAATTGGTTACTTCAGCAAGTCGACCTTCGCTGAAAGCAGGATGCGCCGCTGCTTTATATTCGCCTTTGGAGCCAATTTCACGCAGCACCGAATCAAGAATCGCGCGACCTTCGGCGTATCCCGCTTCAGGTCCAATCACGCCAAACGCCAGATGCCGATACTCATTGACGCCAGTCTCCATCTCGGGATTAATCAAAACGATATTCCCGATTTCGAAAATGCGTTGAGGCACTGCTTTCCGCCGGTTTTTTTGGAAGGTTTCAAGGATTCCGGTCATAAGATGCGAGCGTACGACTTTTTGTTCGATCGTTTTCGGATTTTCGACAATCACATGTTTTTGATCCGGCTGCATTTGATATTTGGTAAACTGGCGGTCTATTGATTGCAAAAGCAGCGTCATTATTTCCGTGAATCCGAGACCAATCATTGCATCACGTGCGATTTGGCTGATTTTTTCTTCCGCGCGTGCGCTGCCAATTGTCATTGAAGATACCAGTTTCGCCGGAATATTTTGATACCCATAGCCAATGGCAATATCTTCGAAGACATCTACTTCGTGCCGGATATCCGTCCGGAAGGCGGGATAACTAACTTCATAAACATTGCCTTGCGGCTCGACATTGAGGCGCATTTTGCGCAAATAATTTACAAACTCATCACGTGAAAAATCCAATCCTAACCAGCGCTTTGCGGCTTCATATTCGATGATTATCTTTCGAGGATTTAAATCCGGCGTATACTGCTCTTGCTCGGGAAAATTCATTCTAACGGTTTCCACATCGCCGCCCAATTCAATCAGGGCGCTGACGATTGTATTCAATGAATTGACGACCGCATCCTTTGTGATGCCCGTGACATCGATGAACAAACGGGAGGTTCCGATTTTGCATTTCGTCTCTTCACTATTTATAATCGGCGGCATCGACAACACCTGGTGGTCCGAATCGACGAGGATGGGGTAACGTTTATAGGTCTCCATCAAATGAGCGTACGCCACCCCTTTAGGATGTTCCTCAATGATTTGCTTGGCTGTCATTCTTTTTCCGGGCATTCCAAGCGGACAGAATTTGAATTTCCCCGGATCAACAGTGCTATAGCGAATGGGAGGCTTAATCGTATCCAGATCATAGACGCCGATTGACGACAGCTTGCGATCTCTTCCGATTCCCCAGTGCAAATTTTCCTGAAGTCGCATAACATCGCGCAAGCTGTTATGATCGAGAGGTGGCATTTGCACAACTGCACAGACAATGAAAGGGCGAAAAGTGTCCTCATTCGACATGGCAGCGTCGACATCCACGGTGACAGAACCATCTGTGACAGTAATTTGGGATAATCCCTGCTCAAGTCCCATGTAGCCTTTCAAAGCCCGCGACAATCCGCCCACATCAAAGAGATCCGGACGATCAGCCAGTAGGTCAAGCCGAATAACGGGATCTGATGCAAATTTCTCAAACGGTTCATCACTCTCGAATCCGCAAAAATCACAGCGTTTCGGCGCATCCTCCTGCTCCAGCTTTTCGTTCGGTGCCTGGCATGCGTGGCATCTATAAAGTGCTAACATGGCGGTATCTTCGACATCACAACCCAACTGCTCCAGGGCATCTACCAGCATGCACATTTCATATTTTTTGCCCAGAAGTCCGTTCAGCCTGTTAACACTTATCGCAACTACTGGCACAGTGACACCTCCTTGAGTTTATCGAAATCGCACCAAAAAAGTTCTCGGATATCGTCAATTCCATACCTGATCATTGCCAACCGGTCCAATCCCAATCCCCATGCCAGAACCGGAACCTTACAGCCGAATGGTTGGGTAACTTCGGGGCGGAAAATACCGGACCCGCCTAATTCGAGCCACGTCTTTTTCGATTCCATATACACAAAAACCTCAGCGCTGGGCTCGGTATACGGGAAAAATGCCGGTTTGAATTTTACTTTATCAAATCCCATTTTTTTATAAAACACTTGCAGCGTGCCAAGCAGGGTTGACAAATTTGCTTCTTCATCGATTACAATACCGTCAACCTGAAAAAATTCTGGCAGATGTTTATAGCTGATCGCTTCGTTTCGGAATACTTTGCCGACGCAAAATACTTTGCGCGGTGGATTTGGATTTTCTGCCAACGCACGAATCGTGGAAGCGGTCGTATGGGTACGCAATACAGTCTGCCTCGCCCGATCCCGGCTCCAACGATATCCCCAGCCGCTGGAACCAGTTTCCCACCCATTCTCGTGCGTCAGTTTTACCCGTTCGACAACCTCCTTGCCTGGCAATCGGGCTGCAGCGGGGCGCGTGAGATAAAATGTATCCTGCATATCCCTGGCGGGATGATCTTGGGGTTGAAACAGCGCATCAAAATCCCAGAAAGCAGACTCCACCTGTGGCGAAACGATTTCCGTGAATCCCATTTCGAGAAAGGCGTTGCGCGTTTGTTGAATAATTTTTTGTACCAGGTGAATTCTGGCTGGATGTACGCGTTCCGCTTCCAGTGTCACATCATAATGCCGTAATTTAATTTGTCGCCAATCGCCACTGGTAATATCATCGGAGGTCAGGACATTGCGCTCTTTAATAATGCGAATCCCGCAAGCCAGAACTTCACGACCCGTTTTTGTCAGTTTTGCGGTACGCTCCGTTCTGGGCTTCAGTTTTACAATGGTTGATCGATTCGTCAGGAATTTCTTGACATTAACTGGATCAATGTCGCAAGCAGCCAATTCGTCGATGAATAGCGAACCCGACTTCAGAGCCAGTTGCAGCGCTTTTTCATCATCAGCCAGTTGTTCCATCGCGCTTTTCCCGGAGGCTGTAATTTTTAGATCCCCCCCGTCCTTTGCTACCCAACCGCGCATGGAGCCCCATTTGATAATCTCATTCAATGGGATATCCTGCTCCTTTGCGATTTGTGCAATTTCTCGCATTGGAATTCTTGTTTTTTCAGAAAGCGTTGGCAAAATGCGTCTTTCAGGCAAACCCCGGGTAATCTGCTCTTTTGCCCCTTCTGTGGGAACCAATTCTTCACGTGACTGCTCCGAGATTTCCAGCCAACCCAGCTCTTTACCAAATGTAAGCGTAGCCATCACCATCGGGTGGTCGATGCCTGAAATCTCAACTATTTGATGAGTGGTCAATTCACCTTCCGACTCAAGAAGTGTTTTCAAGACCTGCCATTGAGGTTCGCTAATCGACTTTTCCATATTTTCACTCACTGTTTTCGATCTAGAATCGGTTTCACAACGCTTGCTGTACTGGAATTTCGGACGTTACAGCCTGTTTTTTCAAAAAAATATAACGCCAAATATATGATTTTCTGGTTTAAAAGTCAAGCAACTTTTCATTCATCTGTAATCTCTCAATAATTGGTTATTTTTATGATTGCTTCACCATTTGGGTTCCGAAACCGGCGTTCAAGAGCCAGTAAGAGAGGGATTACATCAGCTAGCAAACCACAGTTGCAGGTATTCACATTGGTTTAAATTGTTCTCTGTTTGCCTGGAACAGAGAGGTTCAATCATAGGAGCAAAAAGCTTTGTAGGACATACTTCATTTTCAATGAAGGGCAGGAAAAACACTGGTTGTTTCGACCAGCAGTTCCAGGGTGTCCCGGAGGTTGGGAGCACTTCAAGACTTTTCCGCAACTTTCGCGGCTTTCCCTTTAAGTTTGCGCAAATAAAACAGCTTTGCCCTGCGCACTCTTCCCTGGCGCATACGTTCTATTTTAACGATCTTAGGGGAATGCAAGGGAAATATCCTCTCTACACCGATCCCATCGGAAATTTTTCTTACGGTAATTGAAGCATTTACACCACTCCCTCTCTTTTGCAGAACAGCACCTTGAAATACCTGGACGCGTTCTTTATCGCCTTCAATAACCTTAAAGTGCACGGCAACTGTATCACCGGGACCAAATTCGGGCAACTCCGTTTGAAGCTGCGAAACCGTAACCATATCAAGTTTATTCATTGTACAATCTCCCTGATTAAATTTTATGTAAATCTTAATAATATTTTCTGATAGAGATGGCTCAGTTATTGGTTCTTTTCATGAGTTACGGCGCCAGTGGATTCCCAAACTGGAGTTAGGGAGCCAGTAACTGAGAGAATATTTTCAGATATTATTTTGCTCGTGCATTAAGTACCCGCGCATAAGCGAATGCACAAAGCAGAACATAGTTCGTTTTAGATTTGCCTGGGCTGGGTATGCTTTGAAAAGCTCAGCTTTTATCGGCATTGGAATGCGTGCTAACCTGGTCCATTCTTTCGAGAAGATCACTGCGCCGCTGCTGAGTGCGCTCAATTGCTTTTTGTTTGCGCCATTCAGCAATTTTAGCGTGATCCCCCGACAGGAGTATATCTGGTACTTCATAGCCCTCAAATATTTTCGGGCGTGTGTAGTATGGACCATCCAACAGCGCCATGTGGAACGAATCGGTTATTGCAGAATCGAGATCATTCATGACACCCGGGATCAAACGGACAATGCTATCCATGATAACCAGTGCAGGAATTTCTCCGCCGCTTAAGACATAATCTCCGATGGAAATTTCTTCATCGACTAGAACGTCACGAATTCGTTCATCAATTCCTTTATAATGACCACAAAGGATTATTAGGTACTCTTCTTTTGCTAGCTCGATCGCCTTTTGTTGAGTAAATCTTTTTCCCTGTGGGGTTAAAAAAATTATTTTAGGAGACTCGATGCGATGCTTTTCCCTGATGAAATCAATGCTGGCAAAAAATGGTTCGGGTTTTAAAATCATACCTGGACCGCCACCATAGGGGTAATCATCAACCTGGCGATGTTTATCAGTCGTATGATCTCTGAGGTCATGAATAAAAATATCGACGAGTTTTTTTTTCTGACCAAGCTTAAGGATACATTCGTTGAGCGGGCTCTCAAAAATTGCCGGAAAAGCTGTGATTACATGGATTTCCATTATACGATCCTAATCAATCAACCCTTCAATCAGTTGTATGATCATTTCTTCGTTTTTAAGATCGATTTTTTTTATCATTTGCTTAACCGCCGGGATCAGGTATTCATGTTTTCCGTCGGAAATAACATAAATATCATTGGCAGGCATATCGAGAATATCTACGACTTTGCCTAATACCAATCCTTCAGATGACCTGGCAACAAGTCCGATCAACTCGAAATGATAGAATTCATCAGCAGGCAAGCGCGGACAGGATTCTCGTTTAATTTGAAGCGAAGCACCTTTGAGTGACATAGCAGAATCGCGAGTTTCTATCTCTTCAAATTTAACGAGCACAAATTTTCCATGCCTTCGCACCTTTTCGATATTAAAAAAACCGATTTCTCCTGCCGATGATTCTAGTTTAATTTTCTTTAGCTTATCAAACTTTTCCGGGCGATCAGAAAGTAGTACCACCCGTACATCGCCTTGAATACCATGAGCACCAGTGATATAGCCAATCGAAATCCAGTCCGGTAATATTCTCACTCTATTGCACTGAGCTTAATGTACAACGAATTCAAAAAAGACAAGTGAACGCATTTAGTCTCGCAGAATCACTCCAAAATTTCGAGAACCGCTCGCTTTCCCTTTTTTGCCGAAGCTGCCGCCAAGAGAATTCGCAATGACTTCGCAGTTTGACCACGTTTACCGATTATTTTGCCTAGATCACCATAACCGACCCGGAGTTCATACACGACGGTACGTTCTCCGTCAATTTCAGAAACCTTAACTTCATCTGGCTTATCAACAAGGTGTTTGGCAATATACTCGATGAATTCTCTCATCACCATATCCCTCCTTTCGGATCACATAGTTAGACTCCGGTTCCTCGCAGGCAATTATTTCACCTCACTCTTTTTGAGTAGTTATGCGAATATTCGAATCCTAAAAAGTCTACACGATAGCAACATAAGAAACTGATTGATCGACACAGAAAATCCTCATTAGGTGTAAATAAATCACCTCCCTGAATGTTTTCATTCTGGCATCGTTTCTGTATTCTCGGTTTCTTCTCCTGAGTGATCCTCTCCCGTTTTGGCTTCTTCTTTTTCTTCAGATATCGAGCTGCGCTTTTGGATTTCTTCCGCTTCTTTTCGCTTTTTCTGCTCCAATTGAAGAAGCTCCCACTTCTTCAATTCCTCATCGATTTTATCTTGTTCGAATCCCTTTTTCATGAGATCAAATTTCAATAAAATGCCTTCGGTACTTAACAGGCTTTTTACTGTATCCGAAGGGATTGCCCCTTGCTTCAACCAATACAGTGCTTTTTCTTCATTGACTTGTATTTCGGCAGGATTTCTCATGGGATCATAATGACCTACTTTTTCAATGTATTTCCCATCTCTGCTCGTTCTTGAATCTATGGCAACGATCCTGTAAAACGGTTGCTTTTTCTTTCCCATCCGCTTGAGTCGTAATTTTACTGCCAATTTTCCTCCTACGATTCTTTTTGCTGGTTGTATCGATATTGTATTCTAGAAGATACAGAAAAACAAACTGGTATTCACGATTAAAACTGGAACGGCATTCCTTTGAACTTGAATCGATTCATATTTTTAATCATTTTTTGCATCATCGTAAACTGCTTGAGCAATTGATTGACGTCTTGCACCGACGTTCCGCTTCCTCCGGCGATTCGGCGGCGGCGGCTCCCATTGATAATACCCGGTCGCTCACGTTCATCCGGGGTCATCGAATTTATAATAGCTTCAACCTTTACAATCGATTTATCATCAGCCTGAAAATTTTTCAGCGCTTTTCCGCTCATGCCCGGGATCATCGAAAGCAAATGATCTAGCGGTCCCATTTTTTTAATTTGCTGCAATTGCTCATAAAAATCGCTGAGGGAAAATTGTTGTCGACGAAGTCGTTTTTCCAATTTCTCAGCCGCTTTCTGATCAACGAGGTCTTGCGCCTTCTCGACCAGCGAAACCACATCACCCATACCTAATATTCGAGACGCCATTCGATCCGGGTGAAATTTTTCGATGGCATCCATTTTTTCGCCGACACCGATAAATTTGATCGGCGTTCCGGTTACCGCCCGAATTGAAATCGCCGCCCCCCCGCGCGTATCGCCATCCATCTTTGTTAATACAAAGCCGGTGAATTCAAGTTGGGCAACGAATTCTTTGGCTGTGTTCACCGCATCCTGTCCGGTCATGCCATCGGCAATGAATAGAATTTCATTCGGTGTGGTGCTGGCTTTTATTTGCAGCAATTCCTGCATCAATTCATGATCGATATGCAATCGCCCACCTGTATCCAAGATAGCTGTATCAAAGCCATTCTTGCGACAATAACTGATTGAGGCGCTGCAATTCTTGACTGCATCTTTCGTATTTTCAACGACCACCGGTGTATCAACCGATTCGCCGATAATTTTCAATTGCTCGATTGCAGCGGGGCGACGCACATCTGCAGCGACCAGAACAGGATTATGACCTTGTTTTTTCAAATATTTTGCAAGTTTCCCGGCAAAGGTTGTTTTCCCGGAGCCTTGCAAGCCCACCAACATGATTACCGTAGGCGGTATGCTGGCTGTTTTCAAGGGTACATCCGATTCGCCCAATAACTCGACCAGTTCATCAAAAATTATTTTAACGATTTGCTGTCCGGGCGTAATGCTTCTCAGCACCTGTTCACCCAGGGCTTTCTCTTTGACATCAGTGATGAATTGCTTTGCTACTTTGTAATTGACATCGGCTTCGAGAAGCGCTCGCCTGATTTCTTTCAGCGAGGCATCTATATTCTTTTCCGTGAGTTTGCCGTGTCCTTTGAGTCGCTTGAAAATTCCTTCAAGTTTTTCTGTTAAATCCTGAAACATCGTGTCGATCCGCTCATCACTAATTCATTGAATCCTGTTAATTTCTGGTCATAATGTGGCGTACACAAAACAGCTTAATATACAAAAGCTATTTTAAAAAAGCAACTATAAAATGGACTAAACGCTGATTTTCAAAAATTTATCATATAAATTTAGCGAAAAATTATTCATTTAGCAAGCAATTCTCGGCTTTCCAGGCGTGCGCTTGAGAGCTATGGACTGCGATGCGATTTGATTCATTGACTTCAATATTGACTGGCGAAAGCAGTATGAAATCGCTAAAAAAAACGATATGAGACTTGAAAACTTTGATTTATATATATTGCAGCGTGTTCGTTAACGAACTAATTTGCTGTTTCAGCAGAAGATTGTTGATGATTCTGATGAGAATATGGAGGGAACGTCATCGATGTTAATTTATTGCTTCGATTGAAATCGCCTGGCTAATTCAGCAGATCGAACATATCCACGATCACGAGCATTAACCACAGGATATAGCTTTGTTCCTGTAGTCCGATTTCGGGATTCACATAGCTTTCTTCGATCAAAATTTCAAGCAACGATTCCATAATCCTGGGTTGACTCAGGCTCTCTTCTTTTTTGAAAAGCTCTGAAATGGATCTGTACTCCATAGTAGTGAAAAGCTCGAGCCAGTTTTCGCGATCTTCAACCGTTTCAATGATTGCATTATACTTTGCACGGGCACAAATTGAACTTTCATGTCATTGCGAGCGAAACGGAGTGCAGCGAAGCAATCCCATGAGGTTAAGCAC
>JAFGMA010000398.1 GCA_016927835.1 Candidatus Zhuqueibacterota bacterium
GTGCTTAACCTCATGGGATTGCTTCGCTGCACTCCGTTTCGCTCGCAATGACATGAAAGTTCAATTTGTGCCCGTGCAAAGTATAACGCTTCAGCACAAGCATATTTTATTTCTGCGCAAATGCCCCTGAGATGCGCGTTATTTTATCGCGCGTAGTATCAGAAATCATGAGAATTCCATCTGAAATGACTTGCTCTGAAAGCTGACGGATTTCATCTTCCTGCGACTTTGAGTAGCCGATGCGGTTGAGGATATCAATTTTTTGGCTGAACAAGGTATCCATCTGATCTTTTATAAAACGAATGCCCTCGCTTAATTTGTTATAGGACGGAGATGTTCGTTCGGGGCTGCTCAATTTATCCGTGTTTGTTCGTATTTCGACAAATTTTTTGTAGTTGTCGAGGGTTATTTCATAGAGCTGTGTTTTGAGTTCCTTCAATTGGCTAAGGAGCACTTCGACTCGATTGGAGGATGAAGCCTTTTCTTCCGCCAGGTCATCTTCAGAAATGATGATATGATTTCGTTCCGCCAGCGCCCTCAATTCGCGGATGCCTTTTGCACCCATTTTTTTATGAACTTTAATAAGCTGATTTAGAATAATTTCGTCGGTTTTATCCGGCGACTCATTGAAGGCACTGATAATATAATCGCGGGACTTCAATAATTTTAATTGCTGTTCGTCCCACGGATCCTGTAGCCATTCATAATAAATGGAACACAGCAGCAACGATCGAATCTGACCCGTCCAGCGCAAATTAGCGGCTTTTTCAGTAAAGGCTAGCGCTTTCTTAATATTTGCGTTGAAAGTTTCTTTGCCGGCGATTTCATTTTTGATGATGTGATTTGTCACAACGAGCAGCAAATCACCGTAAGCTTCAACATACTTTTCTTCGCGCGGCATTTCCTCATACGCTTTTTGAGCGTAATTCACCGCATCGTAAAGCATATAGAATGGAGGCGAAATGACAAAATCTGCCAGTTCGCTATAGATAAGCGCGCGTGCATTGGGCGTATTTGCGGTATCGGCAGCCGTTTTATAATAAGTGACGGCGTGATCGAACAGGATATCGCTGTTTTCGCGGATGGCTTTTACCGCATGTTTGTGAGCCAGGTAAAAATTGCCGGCGCATGGCAAATTATAACCATCCAGCCGCATTTTCATTTCGATATCACTCCATTGATTGACCAACACCTGATCGTCCACACCCTGACCCCGGCGGCATACATTGAAAATATTTGACAGGTAGGCATTGGGCTGCTCGCTGAGTAGACCGGCATCGATGCTCTTCTCTAAAAACATCGTAAATTCTTCATTCAACGACTCCCACAAGCCGGTTTCCCACTCACCGATCTCTTCATAATCGAGAATTGCCTGCCACATGCCTTCCAGTGTCGATTCCAGGGCAGCTCTGTTAACGCGTCCGGTTTGTTGCGCCAGAAGCTTCTCTTTTTCAAAATCGCTATAATTCAATCGGAAAGCCGTTTTGGGGCGATTGTCGAGTCGCAGGCTCTCTCGAAATGCTTTGATAGCATTGTCCAGGTCCGATACTTTTCGAGAGCCTTCGTATAACCGGCGATAAATTTCCCCTTTGTAATAATAATAAGGAGAAATGTCGGCGTGGAGCGGTGCGGCGTCAATCGCATTTTCGATTTTTTCCAGTGCTTCGTAATAATTTTCTTTATCAAAATAGCTTCTGAATTCCAAATAATAATATTCAGAATCTAGTTGCTTGCGATTGAGCAATTTATTGCCCGATTGTCCGTATAGCTGAAAGCTACTTACCAGAGCAATGAGGAGCATTAAAAGTTTTTTCATAGCTATCAACCTCGTTTTAGATAAATTGACATTCCTCGATTTTGCAGACAGATTGACCTGATTGCATCAAAGAAAGCCAAAGGGTATTAGTTCGAAAGAAATTATGATGTAATCGAATCCTTTAATCGAAATCACCGGAAATGATCATAGTCCCAGACCGATAACGATTGCCGATCCTAAAATAAGATAGTAAAATCCATATTTTATCCTGGTTTGAGGAAGATTGACAACTTTGGTTTCGTTAACGTTTTTTACGTTGAATTCACTTAGCAGCCTGGCTTTATCAGGGTTATAGATTTGAAATTTGCCTTTCGGAAGATAAAGCGTCGTGGTGGTGGCGCCACTGAGAATAGCGTTTGTCAATTTTTCTTCAGAATATGCAACGACATACGGTATTAAATTCGTATGCGATACAGTTCCCAGTTCGAGTTGTTTTATGCCCAGCGTATTGCCGATTTCAGCAAATTTTGTTTCATCGACGACGACTTGAACAGGAGCCAGATCATCAACATGGTTCAGATACAGCTCCTCGTAGTTTTTTAGACGGTTCTTCGCCTCGCCGACGCTGATTTCGCCATTCAGTAGATTGTTCCAGCCTTCGGAATTATCCAGGAAATACTTCTGGGCAAGATTCAATTCGAAATCAGCCAGAACCTTTTCACCGAGTAATCCCAACGCAATCCCATGATAAAAATGAGCTTGTGATTTCCAAAAGTTGATCAGTGAATCCTCTTTGATGTCCCGCTTGTCCGAGAAAGTGTCAATAATTTCCACAGTCTGATCAATGTTTTGAAGCAGTTTCATTTTTTCGGGGTAGCGCGTGCAAAGCAAATAGCCTTCAAAGTATGACATCTCGTCCTCGACATAATTCTGAAGGGCTTTAAGCGTTCGGGAATAGAGATTGGCGGCTATCAGTTGTTCGGTATCGGTCTGGCTGAATGCAGATCCTGAATAAATGAAGGTCAGAAGGATTAAACCCAGTATTATTTTTTGCAGTGTGCTCATGATGTTACCTCACGGGCTAATAAAAAATAGTTTAAGATATTTCGTAATAATAAATTTCAATGAAAGAAGATTGCTGTATATTTCTGCAACTAATCCCTGGTTCATCCTGCTGCAAGTCTGCGGCGCACCTGATTTTCGGACTTGAAAATAACTTGATGCGGACATCCGAACGATTGGATTCAAGCATAGCCCTTGCAGCCAGGTTGAAACCGATGTTAGCTGCTAATATTATTTTATTTAAATCGTTATGTTTTGCAGCTAAGTTTTGTCAGAATTATCTTTTATAAACATCTTTTCTATGTCTTACTCTGACTATATTCATTAAGGATTAAAAAGTAATATTAGTTTGTCATTGCGAGGAGCGAGGTACGAGCGACGAAGCAATCTCATAACTTACTGTAAACATA
>JAFGMA010000399.1 GCA_016927835.1 Candidatus Zhuqueibacterota bacterium
AAACCGTGTAACTGAAATCGCTTTTTCAAAATATTTTTTCAGGACGATTTTGTTTGTTTTAAGCGATAGTTTAAAAAATGATTGGTCGCCTATCAAATATTGTTTTTACGCGTCTCAAGCCATTGCGAGATGTGTGAAACTAGAGTAAATGATACTCATGATAATGAAAGTGTGCGGCTTTGAGGATCAGGAGCTTTTAAAGGCAGAATGATAAATTATTGGATTCCGGAGCCATGACCAGGATCGTATCAACTTTTTAGCGATAGCTGCGCTTGAATTTTGATTTTTCGATAGATACTTTCAAGGACACGCGATGCGTATCCCCCAATTCGTCATGACTCATAAAAGCATAATCGATGAGAAGTTGTGGCAAGTACAAACCGGTTCCGGCTGAAAACCTGCCCACATCTGATCCGATGCGCAGGGCAACCGCATTGAACACGCGATATTCTAATCCCAGATGAAAATCCAGACTAATCGGACCAAGATTGGTCTGGGCGGCAGATCGTCGATTTTCGAACCGCGTATCGAAATCCAGCGCCGGCGTGATTTTCGATGACAGGATATTGAGTGCGAAAGGATAGGCAAAACCGATTTTCAATGTGGGCGATATCAATTCTTTCCGATTCGTATCCCAGGCGAGTAATGTTGTTGTGCCATCCTGTAAGTTGGCGCCAAATCGCAGATTTGCAATGGGATTGAGCAGCACGCCAAAATCAAATCCAATGCCCCAGGCGGAATTTTCACCCACGCTTTTTCGAATTAATTTGATATTCGCGCCATAGGAAAATCTGCCCACCACCGCTTTCGCGTAAGACAAATAAAATGCATATTCAGCATCACTGACCATTTTCTCAATATAGGGTCGATTCGTTTCACTCAACGGCAGGTCGGCATTTGCCAATGCTGTGATGGGGATGTCATCGACACCGAGTCGGATCATGCTAATCCCGAGGCTGCTAAAGCGTCCGGCGGGCAGCGCAAACGCCGCATAATCGTATTTGACGATACCGCTGAAGCGGCTGGCATGCATTAACATCACTTGCGGATATTTTAAACCAATCAGCCCGGCTGGATTCCAATAACCGGCAGTAACATCCGTGCAAATAGCCACATAAGCGCCTCCCATCCCGAGCCCTCGTGCGCCCACACCGGTACTTATGAATTCCCCGGCATATTTTGCAACCGTCAAATCACCCGACATGGATACCGACGAAATGACAACCAGCCACAGCCCAACAGATGCAAGGCAAAAGAATAACCGTTTCATGCTGTCTCCAGGTAGAATATTTCAATCCCTCACATCAAGGAAGCACGGTTTCGAACGGCAGCAATATAATCCTCACGAGGCGAAACCTGCGATGATGTGCTAGAGTAGTACTAAAATATTGAAAAAAGAGTTCCCGGATTATCAGTTTGTTTAATATGTAAATGTATATTGCTGAGAGGAGAACACTATTCAACGATTCACTACGGGACACGTTTTCAATAAAATCTTTTATCATCTCATTCCCCATGTTTTATGCGGAATGCCGCCCGGCGGGAATCTATGAAATGTTATGAAAATGATTTGATTCGGCAGACGCTTCGAACGCTGGAAATCAGAAAGGTCTCTAATTTTTTCCTGAAGTTTTGATAGCCAGTTGATACAACTCGGACAATTTATTCAACGCTTCAAGCGGAGTCAATTGGTTGATATCAAGGGCGGCTATTTGAGTTCGCAGCATTTCTTCCTGCCTTGCAAAAAAATCGAGTTGAGAATCCTGGTTTTTGCTCTTCTCCCTGGATTCTGCCGAAAGCGCTAATTTCGGCATTTTATTCGGGGTCAGTTCGTCCGCTTCGAGGTTACTGAGCACTTCGCGGGCGCGCTGGATGACTTCTCGCGGCAAGCCGGCAAGTTGGGCGACATGGATGCCATAACTATGATCGCAGCCGCCTTCCTCAATTTTTCTCAGAAAGACAATCTGCTCTCCCCACTCTTTGACTGCAACATTATAATTTTTCACCCGCGGCATGATTCGCGCCAATTCGGTCAGTTCGTGGTAATGGGTGGCGAAAAGGGTTTTAGCTGCCACATTTTGATAATTATGCAAATATTCGGCGACCGACCAGGCAATCGACAACCCATCGAAAGTGCTGGTTCCTCTGCCAATTTCATCTAACAGAATCAAGCTTTTTGGCGTGGCATTATTCAGAATATTTGCGGTTTCATTCATTTCGGTGAGGAAGGTGCTCTCACCGGCTGCCAGGTTATCCGACGCACCGACCCGCGTGAAAAGCTTATCCACCAGCCCGATTGAAGCACGTCTGGCTGGAACGTAGCTGCCCATTTGAGCCATTAAAACTATCAAGCCTACCTGGCGAAGATAGGTGGATTTTCCCGCCATATTGGGTCCGGTGATAATGAGAATTTGTTCCGCCTCATTATCGGCTTTCAAGTCATTCGGAACAAATCGTTCACCGTGCGGCAGCAATTTTTCGACTACCGGATGCCGACCGTCGATGATTTCGAGACTGCTATCACCGCTCATTTCCGGGCGGCAGTATCCATTTTCATCCGCCAATTCTGCTAATCCTGTCAGGCTATCCAGCTCCGCCAGCAAATGCGCATTCTTCTGAATGATCGGCGCCTCCTTTGCCACTGCAAGACGAACCTCATCGAACAATTCATATTCCAGGGCAATGCTTTTTTCTTCGGCGCCGAGTACCTTCTCCTCGTACTCCTTGAGCTCCGGCGTAATAAAGCGTTCGGCATTGACCAGGGTTTGCTTTCTGATATAATCCTGGGGAATCCTGGAAAGATGCGGTTTGGTCACTTCAATATAATATCCGAATACTTTGTTATAATTGACTTTCAGGGAAGGAATGCCGGTACGCTCCCGTTCAGATTTTTGCAGCCGGGCGATCCAGTCCTTGCCCGAGTGCGCGATTTCCCGAAGTTCATCCAGTTTTTGATGATACCCTTTTCGAATGATCCCGCCTTCGGAAAGCGCCAGTGGCGGTTCATCAACAATTGCCGTTTCAATCCTTTCGACGATTTCCATCTGCGGCTGCATCTCATCCCGGATGGTTGCCAGGATTTTCGCCTCCTTTTCTAAGAGCAGTTGCTGCAATTCGGGAATTCGCTTCAATGTATTTTTGAGTGCGATGAGATCGCGCGCATTTGCACGCCCGGTGGAAATTTTCGAGAGCAGCCGTTCGAGATCGCTCACTTTACCCAACTGCTCGCGGATCCGGTTTCGAATATCAACGGCATCGACTAACTCCTGTACCGCATCCAGGCGTTCATTTATCGGCTCAATCCGGTATAATGGTCTGAGCATCCAGTTAACGAGCATTCTGCCGCCCATGGCAGTCTTGGTGCGATCCATCATATAGATCAGGGTATTATGGGGATCCGCTCCTGCCATCAACGGCGAAATGAGTTCGAGGTTCCGCCGCGTGCTGGTATCGACAAGCATAAAATCCGAACCGGAAAACCGGCTGAGCCGGCTGATGTGGTTGAGTTCATTTTTTTTGCTTTCTTTCAAATAATGCAGCAACGCACCGGCTGCTGAAATACCTGCATCCAGATCTTCACAGCCAAATCCTTTCAACGACAACGTTCGAAAATGTTCAATTAATATTTCATACGCATAGTCGCGTGAGAAAATCCACGATTCCCTTTTGGTCAGGGTGATTTGGTTTGATCGCGATAGTTTGCCCAGGATAAATTCGGCTTGTTCATCAGGGAGCAGCAGTTCCGATGGATTGAAAGATTGAACTTGCTCATCGAGTTGGTCGCGCATGAATTCGGCGGCTAAAAATTCCCCGGTGGAAATGTCGGCAACAGCGAATCCGCAAATATCCTGTTTGATAAATATAGAAACCAGGTAATTGTTGCGTTTGGTGTCCAATAGTTCATCGGAGAGGGCGGTTCCGGGCGTGACAACTTCGAGAACATCTCGTTTGACAATTGTCTTGGCTTTTTTCGGATCCTCAACTTGCTCGCAGATTGCCACCCGAAAACCGGCTTTGATCATTTTCGTCAAATAATGATCCAGCGCGTGATGGGGAAAGCCAGCCAGCGGCACGTCGGCTGCCTTGCCATGCGATCGCGATGTCAATGTGATGCCCAGTGTTTCCGCCCCGATTTTCGCATCCTCATAAAACATCTCGTAAAAATCGCCCATGCGAAAAAACAGGATCGCATCTTTATATTTCGCTTTGATGCCTAAATATTGCTCCATCAACGGAGTTTTATGAGAAGGTTTCACCATTTGCAATATAAATTATGGGTTAATTAAAGTTTTGAAGTGCAATAAGTGAATGCATTGCACGATAGGCATGGATTACATATACTGATATTGGATTGTTTTGTAATACACATCAATCGGTTTGCATTTCCGGAAATATCTTTTTAGCTATGTATAAAGGATTAAATATTAATATGTTACTGTATATTAAAAAAATTCCTCCTGAATGACAAAGCAGTTATATTTTTTATCCCAAACGAGTAAATTGGGCGAATAAGTATGAAAGCTAATCCCCCCAATTGAGTTTGGTTCGTAAAACATCGTAAAAGCTTTTGCCGAAGCATTTAACCCACTTAAGTGAGTACTCGGCTTTGCGAATCGTTACCTCGTCGCCAGGCGCCAACGGGCGGCTGAATTGCCCGTCGGAACTGAGCATAATGGTTGAAGCTTTCGAACAAGCCGCCACCTTGACCTCTCGTTCATCGGAAATAACAACGGGTCGGGCGCCCAGCGAATGGGGACAGATGGGATTGATAATCATCGCTTTTACAGCGTTTTCGAGGATTGGTCCGCCGGCAGATAACGAATAGGCTGTGGAGCCCGTCGGACTGGATATGATGACCCCGTCGCAGCGGTAGCGATTCAGATACTCCTCATCGATAAAGACATCAAGTTGTATGAGCCCGGAATAATAGCCCTTTTCGACGACGATATCGTTCAGCGCATAGACTTTTTGATATCCTTTCCCGGATTTTATGCTGGCTTGCAGCACACTCCGTTCGATAATGCCATAATTATCATTCAGAATTTCTTCAATGCGCTGGAATAGCTCTTCCGGGGAAATCTCTGCCAGGAATCCGAGTCGCCCGAGATTGACGCCAAGGATAGGTATGCCAGATTTTCCGATGGAACGGGCAGTTCCCAGGATGGTACCGTCACCCCCGAACGCGATGATGATCTGGGCAGTTTGTGCAACTTTTTCGATGCTCATCCACCGAATGGCTGAATCATTTAATTCCAGATACTTGTATAGGTCATCGGCGAGAATAAAAGGTATTTGGTTTGCCTGAAGCCAGTCCATAAGCTGAGGTACTAGTTGACGAACCCGTTCTTTCTGTGTATTTCCGAGGATCCCAAAAATCATATCAGGTTAATCAAAATGAAATATTGGTCAGGATTACTGGAACCGGTTTTCAGTATCAGCGTGCACTCACCTCCTGTATTCCAATATGATGCAACTTAGCCTCCTGACTCATAACACAAATTACCGATAAGACAACCGTGGAATTAACCTTTAATACTTATAATTTTCAGTCTTGTTTGCCGAAACAATCATCGCCTTCCGATTCAACGCATCGTATCGGCGGTCAATTCAAGATTCTCATAGACATATTCTTTATTCGATGAAAGATTCTTTCCATTTCGGTTCGTTTGATAAAATTTGAGGATTGCGTCAAAAATGCCATCTTCATCCAGGTTGAGTTCGTGATAAAGTATATCGCGCTCGCCGTGCTCGATGAATTTGTCGGGGAGACCGAGACGCAGGAAGGCTAACTTCCTGTTTTGTTTATCTGCAAAAAATTCAACGATCCCGCTTCCGAATCCGCCTTTCCGCACATTATCTTCAACCGTAACGATGAATGAAAACTGCTTTCCGATTTTTTCCAGCAGAGCTTCATCGAGAGGTTTCAGGAACCGCATATTCACCACTTGAGCGGATATACCCTCAGCTTTAAGGCGATTGGCGGCTCTGAGCGAAGGATGCACCATATTACCGATGGCTAACACTGCAACATCTTTTCCCTTGCGCAGAATTTCAGCCTTTCCGATAGGCAGCGATTTTGCTGTCTCCGACAGGATCACGCCTTCTCCCTGTCCCCGTGGATACCGGATCGCAATCGGACCGGCTGTATATCGAGACGCCGTCCACAGCATATTTTTCAATTCATCTTCGTCTTTGGGCGCCATGGCGACCAGATTCGGGATATGCCGCAAATAGCTCAAATCAAAGGCGCCGTGATGCGTAGGACCATCATCGCCAACCAGTCCGGCGCGATCGAGACAAAATATGACCGGCAAATTTTGCAGCGCAACATCGTGGATGATTTGATCGTAGGCGCGCTGCAAGAAAGACGAATAAATTGCCACGACGGGGTGGTATCCCTGGGTGGCTAATCCGGCGGCGAACGTCACAGCATGTTGTTCAGCGATTCCCACATCAAAGGAACGTTCGGGGAAGATTTCCATAAATTTTGCCAGACCTGTTCCAATGGACATAGCGGCAGTAATGCCGATTATTTTTGGATTTTTTTCGGCAATCTCAACGATGGTATCTGAGAAAATCCGTGTATACGTCGGATTCTCGGATGTCTTATTCACTTTACCGGTTTGGCGGTCAAATGAACCAAGCCCGTGAAATTTCGACGCATCTTCTTCTGCCAGCTTGTATCCTTTTCCCTTGACAGTCATAATGTGTAGCAGGATTGGACCGTTCATTTTTTTAATCTCTTTGAAAACACGCACCAATCCAGCCAGATTATGTCCGTCGATGGGTCCGATATATCGATAGCCCAGTTGTTCAAAAACCAAACCGGGCACAATGATGGCTTTCACTCCCTTTTCAATTCGACTGACAATTGAACGCAGCCGATCGCCGAATCCGGATAATTTGCCGGTTAAATCCCAAACATCGTTTTTTAGCAAATTATACGTCGGATGGGTGATCAAATTGGTGAGGTATTTGGACAGGGCGCCTACATTTTTTGAAATGGACATTGTATTGTCATTAAGAACCACGATAAGGTTCTTCATTTGCGCCCCGGCATTATTCAAGCCTTCCAGCGCTACGCCGCCGCTTAATGCCCCGTCGCCAACCACCGCAATAACAGAATAATCTTCTTCATTCAAATCCCGGGCACAAGCGATTCCGAGCGCGGCAGAAATAGCTGTGCTGGCATGACCCACTCCAAAATGATCGTAGTCGCTCTCATCAATTTTGGGGAATCCACTGAGCCCTTTATATTGTCGAATGGTATGAAATTGCGATTTTCGTCCGGTGAGGATTTTATGGATATATGCCTGATGCCCCACATCCCAGATAATTTTATCTTTCGGGGCATTGAAAATATAATGCAGAGCCAGTGTCAATTCAACGACACCCAAACTGGGTGCAAGGTGCCCACCTGTTTTTGATATGGTAGAAATCACGAACTCGCGCAGTTCTTTTGCCAGCGCCGCAAGTTGGGGTATATCAAGATGTTTGAGATCGGCTGGGGATTGAATTTTATTGAGTACATCGTACATAGCGTATCACCTGGTCCTTAATCAAATCATGAGTGCACAATTAATTTTCAAAATCAGCTAATTCCAATTGGAATCCGCCATTTTCTTTTTTGATAAGCGTTTTCAACTGGTTTTCAGCCTGATTGAGTCTGTCGCCACATTTTTGGGATAGCTCCAGCCCTTCCTGAAATATCTGAAGCGATTCATCGAGCGACAATTCGCCATTATCCAATTGATTTACGATATTCTCCAGTCGTTTCATCGCATTTTCAAAATCAAATTTCGGCATAACAAGCTCCTGTTTTCAATGAACTTTCTATATTTCTTCCGATGAATTTTCTTTGGCAGCTAATTTTCATTTTGAAGTTTCGAAACATCGCCCCATGCCTGTCCCCTGGATAGCTTCACGCGAATGATGTCGTGCATATTCAACGAGCCTGAGTCCTTGATAATTTCCTGAGTATCAGCTTTATAGCAAATGCTGTATCCTCGCTGCAGCACAGCTTGCGGACTCAGCGAATCCAGGCGCCGGGTGAGCGAAGTAAAATATTCTCGCTGTAATTGTATGCGGTGTCGCATAGACGTTTCCATTGCACGATTCAATTCATCGAGTCGCTGTCTGAATTGCAGGATCAGGTCAATCGGTCGCCGAAAGCCATACGCCTGCCGGATATAATTCAATTTTTCACGGTTATTACGGATAGTTTCGAGCATCCTCCGGTACATTCGAAGCGCCAGTTCCTGAATGCGCAGCTTTATTTCACGGCTCTCTGGTACGGCGATTTCGGCGGCTGCCGAGGGTGTTGGCGCTCTCAAATCGGCGACAAAATCGCTGATGCTGAAATCAATTTCATGCCCCACGGCAGAAATAATCGGTATCTCAGACTCGAAAATCGCCCTGGCAACGCTTTCTTCGTTGAATGCCCATAAATCTTCCAGCGATCCGCCGCCGCGCCCGAGGATGATCACATCTACGCCGGCATAGGTGTTGAATTCCTGAATGGCTTTTACGATGTCGGGTGCTGCGCCATCACCCTGAACGAGGGTGGGTCGGAGAATGAGTTCGACCGCAGGAAATCGTCTTTGAATGACATGCACAATATCGCGAATCGCAGCGCCGGTAGGCGAGGTAATGATGCCGATTGAATTCGGGTATTTCGGAATGTCTTTCTTAAATCCGGGATCGAAGAGACCTTCTTCATTCAGTCGATTTTTCAATTTTTCAAAAGCCAATTGCAGTTCACCCACACCAGCGGGTTGCATGGATTGCACATCCAGTTGATAATTCCCGCGCTTTTCGTAAACCGTGACGCGTCCACGCGCGATCACTTTCATCCCATCTTGTGGCGTGAAAAACAGTTGGGTAGTGCGGTTGCGCCATATAACGCAGGCAATTTGAGCAGCGTCATCTTTCAGCGAAAAATAGAAATGACCCGATGAATGCTTTACAAAATTGGAAATCTCGCCCTCGACCCAGTTGATGGGCAGCGTTGTTTCCAACAGCATTTTAATATTTCGCGTGAGTTCCGAAACAGTTACGGTTTCACTCTCACGTTGTTCGGATTCATATTCGAATTGCAGCATTGGAATTATCTGCTATTTTTTGAATGGTATGGTAAATTTGAATGTTGTGCCTTTTCCAGGCTGGCTCATTACATCGATGCGCCCTTTATGCGCTGAGATTATCTGCTGGGTGATTGGCAATCCCAGCCCGGTACCGTTGGGTTTAGTGGTGAAAAACGGGTTAAAAAGGTTCGGCAAATCATTTTCAGGGATACCCACTCCGGTATCCGAAACTTGGACGATGATTTCTTCATTGGTTTTCGACGTTGTCAGTTCAAGCTTGCCTCCTTGCGGCATCGAATACAACGCATTCTGAATCAAATTAATCAGAACTTGCTTGATCTGTCCACCATCAAATTCAACCGATCCAATTGTAAAATCTAGTTTTTTAACCAGATATATGTTTTTGGCGTTAATTTCATCAATAACCATCAGACAAGCATTTTGTACAATTCGATTGATGTCCTGTTCCTGATAATTCAATTTGCTGAGTTTTGTGAAATCGAGCACGTCAGCCAGGATTTTTTCCAGCCGGCTCACCTCATCAGCAATAATTTTAGCGCTCAAACTGAGCTCTTCACTGTTATGCCCGGCGACTGTTTTGGCGATATTGCGTGCGAATCCGCCGATAGTAACCAGGGGATTCCTGATTTCGTGCGCAACGCTGGCTGCCATTCTACCAATCGTTGCCAGCCGTTCAGCCTGGAGCAGCCGTTCCTGCGCTGTTTTCAATTCTGTATAAGCTGTTTCCAGCTTCTCCTTCTCAAGCTCCAGCCGTTGATATGCCTCAGCGCGCTCGATCGCGACGGCAGCCTGACTGGCAAAGGGTGTGAGCAATTCAACTAAATTTTTATCGATTGGATGTTTGCTGTACATATTGTCGGCGACGATAACCCCGATCACCTTTTCCTTGACGATCAAGGGTACTGCAATAAATTCATCGGCGACAACCCGCCGGCAAAGCTCGGTGCAATGCAGATTTTTTCTGTTGTAGCTATCGACCTTCACCGGTCTTTTTTCTCTAATCGTTTGGGCGATAAAACAATATTCAAGATTCGTCGGCAATTTCATTTGCTGGACAAGTTCATTGAAGTGATCGCCGGGGCGGGGCACTTTTTTTCCATACGCCTCGAGAAAAGCTTTCAATGACATATTTTCTTCGGAAAGCTTGTGCCAGATACGACCGGCATCTTCGGCGTTTGCAGGACCAACGCCCATTTGACCCTCCAGCACATCACCCGATGAGTCAAGAAGAAACAGCATTGAACGGCTGAAGCCCAATGCGCAGCCGGCAGTAATACAAGTGAGGATCAGATGCAGCAGCACTTCCAAATTCAGCGTGCCCTGCATGGCTTCACCGATTTCCCGGAGAATACTGAGTTCATAGGCTTTTTTCTCGAGTTCGGTGATATCGGCGACAATCAAAGTGAGACCGGTAATCGCGCCTTCCCGGTCTCGTATCGGCACACCTTTCAATTTCGCCCGAACCCAATTTCCTTCCAGATTTTTGAATTCGAGCTTTTCGATTGATAATGTAATTCCCTGCTCCAGGATCTGCCTGAAACTGAACCGAAGGTCAGCTTGATCGAACAGCGGCTTTTCGAGAATATTCATCCCGATGAGTTGGCATTCATCCTGCAGTTCGATGATATTGCACAAAAATGAATTGACATTTTCAATATAACCTGATGCATTGGTAGCGAGAATTCCGATCGGAGCATTTTTGAACAGCAGTTCGAGTTGCTCTTTTGTTTCTGCAATCTCATTCAGAAGCAGGCAATTTTTTCGCTGTATATCGTTGGTAATGAAAATATTTTCGAGGACATTTTTCAATTCCCACAAGCCGAATGGTTTTATAAGATATGCCTTTATCCCGCCTTCGAGGAGCCTCGTTTTGGTGAGGCTATCACTTTCCCTGGCGGTTAGCATGATCACGGGCTTTTCCTTTTCGCTGGCATAAAGCGGATTGGAAATCAATTCCTGATAGACTTGATCCCCATTCAAGTCGGGCATCATATAATCCAGCAGGATTAGATCGGGTGATTCTTTTAAGATCTGTTGAAGCCCCTCTGTGCCGTTGAAAGCAGATACGAATTCATAGCCCGCTTTCTTCAGAAACGTACGGGCTATTTCATGCATCCCTGAATCATCGTCAATCAGCAAGATTTTTTTTATGTCATTCATGTTGCTTAATCCGTGATGCGATATGAGTGATTGATTTAGATCGGGCATATTTTCTCTTACTCAACACAAACGAGCTTCATTCAGGATAATAGTTCAGCCCACCTGAATATGCCTTAAAAAATAATTTACGATAAAAGATTAACGATTTTTGATTTGCGAGATGAATACTTCGCAAATCGCATATCGTTAATCCTTGTTCTGAAATCAAAAAAATTAAAGGTGGAGAACTATTACCATTCAGGTATCAAATTCGCACCTATTCGGTCGCGCAATTAAAACGAACTCACGACTGCTAATGTCTTATATGGACACATGAGCAAGCAACGATGATCAAATTTTCGAATAGTTGCATAAATTAAACTACCGACTAAAATCCCATTCGACCAAAATCGAAAAACGCCGAAAAAATGAGTATCATTCAAGCAGCACACTATCTAATTTTCTTCTTGTGGCGATCGCGTTTTAGTCGTTTTTTCCGTTTATGGGTAGCAATCTTATGTCGTTTTCTTTTTTTACCGCTAGGCATCGTCGTAACCTCCTTAAGCAAATAGTCATTCGTTAATGAATCGGATTGTGGATTCTAATATTTTAAAACTGAATCAGGCTCAATTTTCGGCAAGAATATATGTTGAACCCGTTGATAGCCATTCCTTCAGCAGCGGGAACCGGTTTCGGATAATTCTGGTTCCGAATCGCAGCGCCTGTCGCGGACGGATCAAATAATCCATACGCAAAGTTGCCACCAGACCCGCATTCCTGGCAAGTACTTCAAATTGCTTGATGGTCAGCCCTCTGTCAACGATTTCCAGTCGGGCATCGATGTGTTGCTTTTCGAATTTTTTCAATAACCAGAGGAGACAACATCTGGGCAATACATGCCAATAAGGAATATACTTCAGAAATGAACTCAATATCTGCTGATGACCACCAAATGGTGAATGAAAGGGTGGGAACGTCAGAAGGAATATTCCTTTTTCGCTCAAGCAATTTTTAATATTTAATAATGCTTTCTCTTTATCGTTGATATGCTCAATCACGTCCAGCATCAGGATAAGATCAAATTTCACATCGCTTCTGAAATTTTCGATTTCGGTATGCATAAACCGTATTTTTGAATTCGGAAATGATTGTGCATATTCAACACGCTCTTTGTTATTATCCAGTCCGTAGCATTCGAATCCCAGGTCTGCAAAAAAGGATAGAACACCGCCCTCGCCGCACCCGATATCCAAGGCTCTGCCAGGACGAATAACGTGCTGCAAAATCGTTTCCCAATAGTACCGACCAATCGAACGCTGATATTCCCAATAGGCATTTCTATCGTGTGTTGCTGTTGTACCGATTTTTTTGAATATCTTTAATAAAGTCATGAAGTCTTGTCATTCAAATATCTTTTAAAATCAGCCGCAGGTCGGAAAACAGGAACTCTTTTTTCGGGGATGGCAATCATCTCGCCGGTTCTTGGATTTCTCGCGTTTCGTGGTTTGCGGGTTGTCACGCGAAAGCTGCCAAATCCCCTGATCTCTACTGCTTCATCTTTTTCCAGCGCGTATTGGATAATTGCAATGAAACCATCGATAGCCGCGCCCGTTTCAAGTTTCGTCAAGCCGGTTCCTTCCGCCAGTATGTTGATAATTTCGCTTTTGGTCATGCCTGTCATCCTCCTGCTACCACGAACCATTCAATCGAAAAGCCCTGGCATCCTGAATTTTTCTTTGATGAACGAAACTCACCCCGACCGGCGAGAGGCTCGAAGCCCTGCCACATTAATGGCAGCTTGCACAATTTTTGGAGGTACAACCCGAACAGGAAGTACTATTGGATGATGTTCCTTCTCTGGTTTTGCCGCCGGAAAAGCCGAAGACTGACATTCTTCGTGCAATTTGCTGGCTATGGCATGAAGGGCAGACGATTTGATTTTCTTGAGCCTGACTCCTCAACAGCTCCTCAAAATCATCACCACACGCATTGCATTGATATTCATAAATCGGCATAATCGATTTCCAACCGCAAAAAAATTATAAAAGCAATCCCTCGGTTGCTGGTTCCCAAACTCCAGTTTGGGAACTCAAAAGGCATTGTGAACCATGAAAATAACCAATAACTGAGACATTGCTTATAAAATCATCTGATATTTCAGTCGTGGTCCACCCTGAATCATATTGAAAACCTCATCCATATCCATAAACAGCAAATCGAACAGGGTCACTTTTTTTCTTTTTTCGCGCACCACATTCGGTTCACCGCTCAAGCCTGCCATTTGAGCCGCGATATGAATGGCATCCTGGTAAGTGCCCAACACATCAATCAATCCATTGGATTCCGCCTGCTTTCCGGTGAAGACTCGACCGTCAGCGAGCTTGAGCACGTCTTCGACATCCATTTTTCGTTCCTCGCTGATGACATTCACAAATTGATGGTAGGCATCATCGATCCATCCCTGAAGATATGCCCGCTCTTCGGACGTAATATCTCGGAAGGGCGAACCAGTATCTTTGAATCGACCACTCTTGACGATATTGAAGCGAATACCAATTTTATCCATCAACGCCTTCGTATTGGGTATTTCAGCGATTACACCGATGCTGCCGGTGGTTGTGCCGGGATTGGCAACGATTGTATCTGCGCCACAAGCGATATAATAGCCACCGGAGGCAGCAACCGATCCCATCGAGACAACCACATTCTTTCCCGCGTTCCTGGATTTTTTCACCGCTTCATATATCTCCTGCGATTCGGCAACACCGCCGCCCGGGCTATCAATTCTGAAAACAATGGCTGCAATCGATTCATCTTTGCGATACTTCTCAAATTGCGTGACAATACGCTGCGAATTATAAATCACTCCCTGCAGCTCGATCACCGCAATTTTGTTTCCCATGCCGGCGATATCGAAATCGCCCTGAAATGAAATCCCCATCATCATCACCAGGATGACGAATATCATAAAAAACATCACGGCGACGATGATCAGTCCCACGAGCCAGCCTTTTCTGGCGGACATATATTTTTTCCTTTTTATAGTGCTAGAATATTATTTTCGCTGCTTAAATCCACCCACCCCGCAGACGCTGCCTGCTGTCAGGTACGAGGGGTATTTTTTGAGTAGGTAAAAATAACAAAAATAGAATTAAAAGTCAATACAAAAATAATTTAGTTACTGTATTGTTATTAAAGGCGTTGTTTGATAATGGCAGTCTGCGCGTTTTAAAGCAGCGCATTTTGGGCGGAAAATTTTTGTGGAAAACGCATCTTCGAAATAGGTGCATTGCGGTATCAAGATGTATAGCCGGTTAATATATCGCAAATCCATCTTTTTTACACAACCTCAACGCATCATCACCATCTTCTTCATCTGAATATATTGTCCCGCCTGTAACTTCCGAAAATAAACGCCGCTGGCGACCGGCAATCCATAAGCATCTTTTCCATCCCACTCAAGTTTGTAAAAGCCCGCAGCTTTTTTTTCATCCACCAGCGACCTGACTTCCTGACCAAGTGAATTGAATATTTTCAGGGATACCGCATCGGGAACCGGTATTTGATAATCGATGATTGTTTCGGGATTGAACGGGTTCGGATAATTCTGGCTGAGCGCGTATGATCCGGGCAAGACGGACTGCATCTGGCATGTTTCGACAGCGCTTTTGCCATAAATCCACTCGACCGCGCTGGCGAGAATTTTCTGGCTGCAATCCGCTTGCGGTCCGCCCACGCCTTCCAGCCCGAATGCAAAATATACAATCCGACAGCCTTTTTGAGCATCAGCGTGGCAGATGGCTGCCGTGGCATTGCCTGGCAAATAAATCATAAATCCAACTGCCGGCTCGATGGGCGAGATGATATCCGGTGATGTTTGATTCTTCGCGCCGGCGGCTCCGATGAAGTCTGCGTAAATCTTATCCGCAATCGGACCGCCATAACCATAAGCCACCAGCGCGCCCGAATTATCTTCAACATACTCTGCCTTCAGATAATCGGTGTAGAAAAGCGAATCCACCTCGCTGCCATTCTCAATCAAATCGTACCCGATATTCTGACCGGTCAAAATCAAGCTGCCGCCGCGATCCAGGAAGCGCTTGAGGCTGTCGATATCGCTCGCGGTGAGCGTGCTATCGCGGCTGTCCCCGGTTGCCCATATCAATGTTTGGTACTCTGAAAATGCCGCTGTTTTTATTCCGGGAGCAGCGACAACATAGACATCCGCATAAACGCCAATTTTATCAAAGATGGGTACAAAATAGTTCTCATAGCCCTTGCCCTGGTCATCATCAATGAACAAAGCCGGGGCTTTGCCGATTTTGACGTCCACGGGCAGGACAACCGCATAGCCGCCATCGCCATTGATTGAAAGTTGAAATTCCGCCAGATGCCCTAATGCCGACGCATCCACCGAGAACCGAAACGGGCTAGCCTGATTATCCCCGGGTTGCCGATGATTGAGTTGCCCGAATTCGGCATGATCCGTCACTATCGTAATGGCTGGATCACCGGTACTCAGCGTCGCATTTATTGCTGCCAGCGGCAAACCAGTATTGTTCAACGTTATCGCCATCGTGACGGTTTCGCCTGGATCAGGGCGCAAATTCCCGTTCCCGTTCGAATCGTCAATCATATAGCCATCATAAATAATTACCGGCTTATTTATTTCGCTAACCTCTTTTAAAATCCAGCCATCCCGGTCGAGAATCACTTTTAGCGGCTGTTGCAGAACCGATATTTCGAATGATTCACCCTGCTCATCCACAAATTGTGTGAAAGTGGTATCGCCGGCACCAGTTTCAATCGTAATATCAACCGGCATGGAAAACAGCGGTCCCAGGGTCTGCTGCTGGTCGATGAATCCCGTCACCAGAAACGTGCCATCACCCATATCCCGCTGGTTCCAACCCAACACATATTCCGGGTGCCAGTAATCATAAATCCACTGTCTGAAAAAATATTGCAGATCCTTGCCGCTCACTTCCTCGCATACCGTTTGAAGATCTTCGGTCGTCGCGCTGCCATATTCGAATCGATAGCGATATTCCCTGATCGCCTGAAAAAAAACAGCATCTCCGAGTACGCGGCGCAGCATGTGCAGCACCCACGCTCCTTTATCATATACGATGAGATCGTACACTGTGTACGGTGAACTGATATCATCCCGATAGATGCGACCTGTGAACGAAAGCGCATTGCTGCTGTTATTCATATAGCTGTGATATCGCTTTATGCCTTTATCATATTCGAGATAAAGCGCTTCGGCGTAAACGGCAAAGCCTTCACTCACCCAACTGTGCCGGAAATCCCGTGGCGTCACGCAATCGCCATACCACTGATGTGCCAGCTCATGCAGCGCAGTCATTTCATCGGCGATGAAGCTGCTGTTAAAACAGGAAAGCGTTTGATACTCCATTGCAGCCCACGCGCCGAGATACTCAACCATGGCATATTTTTCGTTGAGGTAGGGATACTCTCCAAAATAATGCGACAGCACATCGAGCATTTTCCGGATCTTTTTCAGATTTGCCAGCGCCAACGTGCAGTCTTCGGGAAATACGTAATATAATAAATCCATGCTATCGCCAGAAGCGCTCACGTACTTTTCTGAGAGCCGCGCATAATCTGTAATTTGGATCGCAATCAGGTAAGTTGCGATGGGATTGAGAACATGCCAATAGTGGGTCGCTGTTCCGTCCTGATTATCGTTTGTACCGATAAATTTTCCGCTGGCAGCCAGGTCCAGGTCTTCCGGAATCGTAATCGCAAGGTGGACCGAATCCGGTTTGTCGGAAGGGGTATCTTTGCAGGGCCACCACGCGCGCGCATAGTAGGGACAGCTTTCGGAACACACCGTCTCCGCTCGCCGTGTGTGAACAAAGAGGAACGGATTGAAATTCCCCCCGGATGATAATTCCACACGTTCAGGTTTGCCGCTGTAGTGTATTTCGATCTCGAACACTTCATCGGCGTAATATGCCCGGTCCAATTCAACATTGATAAAATCATTATTATGAGAAAAACACCCCACATTTCCGGTGATGGAAGAGATCGCCATGGTGTTGTAGAGATCGAGTATGATTTCGGTCAAGCCATCCACGGTGCTTTTCGCTCGGATGACAACCGATCCGGCGAGCTTCTCTTCAGGCGGAAAAATCGCAAGCGCGATCCGATAGAATGTGACATCGAATTGCTCCTGACCCATCAAATCCGGGGCAGGGGCAGTAGCGGCGAGTTGTATTGGGTGCATCAAACTGAAAATAATGACAAGTATTCCAGCAATCTGCCGAATCATGTAATGTCTCCTCCCACGCAATGGATGGACTCTGGCTCAGTCCTGCCAAATCCGATTGATTGAATTGATATTTGCCGTGCTTCTTTGTTGCCATCGATTTTTATATAATACAAGCTAAAATTTAAAAAATCAAGTAAAAAATGCGATTTTAATTTTGAAATATCGCTTGACATTATAACCAATTTTCGGTATACTGATTTAGGCAAGAGCGAATTTAGATTTCAAAATCGCCGCGGACCCGTCTGAATATTAAGATTTTCGCAGCAACAGGTTCTGCCGCCTTTTAAGTTCCTGAGTTTAGTTTTAAAATTAATTGATTTGCTGAATATCAATTTGAGGCAAATTATGAATGTCACAATCAAAAAAACGGAGCGTATCCTCGATGACCTTTTCAAGGTTGACCGGGCAACGCTTCAATATGAAAAATTCAACGGTGAAATGAGCGCGGAATTGACGCGTTTAAATTTTGTACGGGGACATTCAGCCGCACTCCTCATTTATAACGCAGACAGCAATTCAATAATCCTGAGTCGCCAATTCCGATATCCGTCTTACGCTGTTGACAATGAAAAAGGATGGCTCTGGGAGATTATCGCCGGCACGATCGAACGCGGCGAAAGTGCATTGCAGTCGATTCAACGCGAAGCGTTGGAAGAAGCTGGATACCGCATACGCGATCCGGAATATGTATACGAGTTTTTTGTCTCGCCAGGCGGATCTTCCGAAAAAATAACCCTGTATTTTGCAGAAGTGGAGGCTCGCAACCGCATTGGTTCAGGCGGAGGCGAGGCTATCGAGGGGGAAGATTTGGAAATCAGGGAGGTTCCGATCCCGGAAGCGATGCAAATGATGGCGACAGGCGAAATCTGCGATGCCAAAACAATCATCGCGCTGCAATGGTTTGCAAATCGGGCTGCAGTAAAAAAGCAGTGGGCTTAATGCATTTCATCGATGTGTGGTTCGACGTGGATTAACACATTCACCGGACGCATACAACGCTCCTCGATTGCCATTTCAATCTGCTCTGTCAGGCGATGGCTTTCCAGCACCGAAATCGTCGGTTCAACTAAAATATGAACATCCAGATAAAGCTCCGATCCAATCCTGCGTGTCCGCAATTTGTGCCAGTGATAAATCTCCTTAAAATCGCTCAATACGCGCTCTATCTTTTCGATTGAAGCTTCATCCGCCGCATGCTCGATTAACTCCATCAAATTTTCATAGCTCAGCTTTCCGGCAACGCCCATAATCATGAATGCGACAACGAGTCCGGCAATTTGATCGCCATATCCGAAGCCGAATAATCCAGCGACGCCTCCCAATAAAACAGCGACCGAGGAGAAAGCATCCGAACGGTGGTGCCAGGCGTTGGCATAGAGCGAACTGCTGTGTGTTTCTTTGGCGACAGAACGCGTCATCTGAAAGAGCACCTCTTTCGAAACAACTGAGATAAGTGCAATGATTATAATCCAGATGCCGGGACGGTACACCTGCTGATCGAACAGGGCTTTACCGGAAGACCAGGCAATCCCTGCCCCACTGAGTAAGAGCACAAATGCAATGACCTGGGTTCCCACCGTTTCCAGCTTGCCATGCCCGTACGGGTGGTTGAGATCCGCTGGTCTGCGGGCAAATCGAGTGCTGAATAACACCACAATATCCGTCGCCAAATCGGATAACGAGTGAATACCATCCGCAATCAAGGAGATCGAATGCAGCGGAATGCCAATCAGCAGTTTCAGCAGCATGAGCAGGAAATTGACCAACATCCCGATAACTGTAATCCTGTTGATCTGTTGCTGGTTTTTAGTTTGATCCATCAGTGCTCCGAATTAATATTGGTTATTGAACTGGTTGAAAAAAATGCACTTTTCAAAACGAAAAAAAGCTTTAATCAGTTCCACTGCATCGAGCACCATTCTAAAAAGAGTCAAACCACGAATTTCACTAATTTTCACTAATTGATTTTCTTGAACCTGATCTATCCAAATTCGTGCTTATTTGGCAATTCGTGGTTTTTAGAATGGGCTCATGAATAAATTGCCCCCAATGCCTGTATTAATGGCAGCTTCAAGAGATCCACACCCAAATGATCTAATCCGCATGTTTTAAACGAATCGCGAGCAGTAACAAACTAAATTACAAGCGGTTTGCCGGGAAGTTTATTTTTCTTTTGCTTGACTTTTAGAGCATTTTTATGTATTGTAAAAAACTCATTTTCACAAAATCATCTCAAGTCGATAAACAATCAAATTCGGAGGGTAGACCATGAAAGCAGGTTTGTATATCGCGGGGATCATGCTGTTATCAATTCTGCTGGCTTGTGGTTCTCAAGAAGAAGGAGCAAAAAAAATGAGCGGTACTGCGGGTGAATTAATCGATGAATTCAAAGCCCACACAAAATGCCTGGTTCTCGGAGAAAAAGATGGTTCCATGCTGGTGGTAACGCCTGAATACGGCGCACGCATCATGGCAGTTTCAGTTGCAGGGTTGAACGGCAAGAATTTATTATGGGCGAATCCAAAAGCATTTACCCAAGCCTACTGGACGCAATCGCCTAGAGATTGGAACATCGGCGGCGCCAGAAGCTGGATTGCCCCGGAGGATCTGTATTACCTGGATAAAGAGGATAACTGGTTCGTACCTGCACAGATGGATCCCGGCACCTATCAACTCGTGAAAGTCAGCGGAGATACAGTAATTTGCGCCAACGAATTTAAAATCAAAAGCCGAAAAGATGCGGACTATCATGTAAAATTAGTCCGTCAAATCAACATGCTCGGGCGTCCCGCTGATCTGGCAGCGTCTGTGAAATTCACCGGCTTCGAATTTACTCACGATCTGGTTAATTTATCCGATAAGACCATTGGCACCGATCTTGACTACATGGGCTTGTGGAGCCTGATTCAGATTAATCCGCCCGGAAGCATGATCATCCCCATCAACGGTGACGCTCCGTATGATGTGCCCCCGTATCGTGATTATTTCAATGTATTTCCTCCGGATCGTATCAGCCAATCGAACGGTTTAATCTCCGTCAAAATTGATGGCAAATTTCGCGGGAAAATTGGAATTACGCCCTGGGCGGCAAAAGGCGCTTTCTGCTATCTTTCCGCTGGCTATATGATCATCAAAGAATTCCCGGTGGATGCCGAAGGCAAATACCTAGATCATCCCTGGGGCAAGCCCAGCGATTATGGCGACGCAGTTCAAATGTATAACGATGACGGGAACATGGGTGGCTTCGCAGAAATGGAATGCCACGCGCCAGCCGACATCATTGCACCGAACGCAAAAATTTCACATACCAGCAAGGTTTACTTTTTTGTAGGCGAAAACGAAACATTGATTAAAATTGCGGCGGATTGGCTGGGCATCGATATGGCGCAGGCGAAGATTTATTGATCTGTGGTCGTTATGCTCCACCAGGGCAACCATTCCCGATTTTGCCCTGTTTGAAGTACAAGAATAAGTTACCCTTGCATCCCGAATCATCCGGAACCTTACCAAAATGAATGAACGTACTGACTCTGTACTTGGAATCGATATTGGCGGGACAAAATGCGCCGTATCACTGGGCGATCGCAGCGGAAATACGATTGACAAACTCGCATTCCCCACGCGTGAACCTGAAGGTCCTGGTCAGGCGATTGAAAATTTGCTGGGCGCTGCCGAACAATTGATCGAACGCCATCCCGAATGCGCCCTCCTGGGAACCGGGATCAGTTGCGGTTCACCGCTCGATCCGGAGAGAGGTATCATCCAATCACCGGCAAATCTTCAAAGCTGGATCGATGTACCGATTGTCCGTATTTTCGAAGATCGCTTTAAATTTCCCGCCTTCCTGGAAAATGATGCCAATGCCGGGGCGCTGGCTGAGCATCGATTCGGCGCCGGACGCGGGTATCGGCACCTGGTTTTCATAACATTCGGCACGGGATTCGGCAGCGGGTTGATCTTGAATAATCAGTTATATCGCGGTGCAACCACGTATGCCGGCGAAATCGGACACGTACGCTTAAACGAGCGGGGACCTGTTGGTTGCCGAAAGCACGGAAGTGCCGAGGGATTCTGCTCGGGAGGCGGAATCGCCAGGCTCGCACGCTACCGGCTGAGGCAAAAATTCGATTCCACACCGGAATTTCATACAACGCTGGCTCCCGGCGGCACGATTCCACATGATCTTACCACCGAACAAATCGCCAATGCAGCCAAAGCCGGCGATCCTTTTGCGCGAGAAATTTTCGAGATCAGCGGTCGCTATCTGGGCAGGGCGTTGGCGATCTTGCTCGATATTTTAAATCCGGAAGTGATTATTATCGGATCCATTTTCGTTCGCTGCGAAAGCCTGCTGCGACCATCCATGCAGACCGAGCTCGAGAAAGAGGCATTGCCGCAAACACTGGCTGCATGCAAAATCGTTGCGGCGCAGCTCGACGAACGCATCGGCGATCTGGCAGCGCAATCCATTGCCTGGTCTAATATTTAATTTCAACTTGAAAAACGAATTGATGTCTCATTACCAGCGAAAAAATTCTTCTGTCAAGTCACCGGAAATTCTGTTTGAGGATGCCGCGGTCGTTGCGGTAAATAAGCCAGCCGGCATCCTGACGCTCCCTGATCGATGGGATCAGGGCAAACCGAATCTGCGAGACTGGCTCCGGCAGGAATACCCGTCTTCACCCATATATGTCGTCCATCGGTTGGATGCCGGCACCAGCGGTGTGATTCTGTTCGCCAAAACGGAGACGGCTCATCAGCACCTGTGCCGGCAATTTGAGCAGCACACTATTCGCAAAGTTTATCTGGCGCTGGTGAATGGCGTTGTGGAAAATAATCACGGTGTCATCGAAATACCATTGATGCCGCATCCGCGCAAGCCTGGCTCAATGATCGCATATACTGATGGAAAATATGCAATGACGCATTATAAAGTTTTGGAGAGATTTGCGGGATTCAGCCTTTTGGAGATCGCGCCAGAAACCGGCAGAATGCATCAAATTAGGGTGCATCTGCAAACTGTCGGTCACCCGCTGGCAGTTGATGATGTTTACGGGGGAACGCGTGCGCTCTTTTTATCCCGGATTAAGCGCAATTACAAAGAGAAACACGGAAAGGAAGAGAAGCCACTTATCGAACGCCTGAGCCTGCATGCAGCAAGCATTGACTTTATCCATCCGGACGATGGGCAGGAAATGAAGATATCATCGGAGTTGCCGAAAGATTTTCAAATAGTGCTGAAGCAGCTTCGAAAATACCAGAAAAATTAAAATTATCTGTGTCTCAAATTTTTACTTGTAGAAATCCGCTCTAACCTCAATTGCCTACTCACCGCTTGCGTTTTTTATCATCGGATTCTTTTTGAGCTTCTTCTTTTTTGTCGGAACGCTGCCTTCTCGTGATGGTACGTTTTCCCGATGCATCCCCATCAGCGCTTCTTTTGGTGGATTCCGAGTCGGATTTTTGCTTTGATAGCGAGGGCATACTCGAACTGCCACTGCTTTGTGAATTGATCCCGCTGCCAAAGGATCCGCTGTCGTCGCCCGATCGCCTGCGTCGTCCGAAATCGGTTGGTCTGGGAAGATCATCCGAACTGGTGTTTTCATCAGCGCCGGATGAATAGTAAAAGCTATTGACCCACCAGGGAGTGTAATTATAATACTGCCAACTCGGGCGCCAGTGATAGTCATCCGCATAAAAATCCTGCCCATATAAATAAACCTGGTGGTGCGCCTGTTGATGACACTGTATACAATCCTGGTTATGTTGGACATCAATGGGCATTTGGGACTCATACGTCTCTTCTTCCGCCGACTCCACAACCACTGGATGTTGCAGCATGGTATAGCAACTTAAGATTGATACCACCGCGAACATCAGCGAACCGGTGAGGAAATATTTAAAATGAGGACGCTGCATTTGATTCACCGCCTTTAGATAATTGTTTTAAACCTGCTTAATAATTAATTTAATGATTCAATGTATCCCGGCAAACACTGTCAGAAATCCCGGTCGATTCAATCCATACCTGTTATACGCTCGACGGATTAAAAATATTCCAAAAGTACCACTTTTAAAATTCGATTGTTATAAAGCTCCTTCTCTGTTTTTCCGTCGGGAAGATTGTAGTTTTTCAAAATATTCCGAACATCGAATTCAAAGAAGAGCCGGGTTGAAAATAGCTCGGGCATAAACGCCCACCTGAAGCCTGCATTCAAATAGCCTTTGCCTACGCCGAAGGAGCGCGGACCGTTGTCATTGATAGCGAAATCATATTCTACATGTACCACAAAGAAATCGCTTCGCGAGGCTTCCGGTTTTATCATCAGCGATGCGCCCACGAAAATGCCCATATCCTGATCCTGGTCCTCACGTTCGAGACTGTAATTGATCCCGCCATGTAATCCCAGGCTATTCATGAGCGTATGGTTTTTTGATGCGACGAGGTAGAATCCCTTCGATTTTATGGTGTAACGTTTTGTGCTATCAATCCATGCGCCGTAGCCCTGGTTATCGAAACCAACGGCAATAGTAGGCAAATTCCAGTCTTCACCACGAATTTTATACCGGAATCCTATGCCCGGGGTTGGATTCCATCCGACCGGTCCTTCACCGAGAACATTCATTCCGCCATAGCTTCCGTACACCATCAATTGATTGGTCACACCAATAGTCATCGCCATTAATAATCCGCCTTCTTCAAACATCCGGAATCGCATCTCCAATCCGTGACCGGGGCAGTTGTTGCCTGTGGGACAATCAATCAATTCACGCGGATACCTTTCGAGCGTTTGTCGTTCCACATCCACAATATCAGCTTGTAATTGAAAGGGGATGACAAAGGTACAGATCATGAGACCTATACAAAATAAGGTCCGTTGCATTATATCCTCCTTTATTTCCAATTGCAAAACGATCGAAGATTCTATTTTTACAGTTGTTGCCGGATTTTGGAGGTCGGATAAAATAGCTCAGATTAAATGGATGCCGGATTATTTTCATAATGAAATATTTTTCAGATGATCAGGCTATTTGACCACGCCTCCCTATTTACTTGACTTTTTGAAATCCGAGATCCCCTGCGTTAAATTTAAAGTATTTTTTGCGGAAAATCAAGTAAAATATTAAGGTTAATTAAAAGGAGAGAAACTGCAAGCAGCCTGAGTACTTTTAGTGCCTATCCGAAAACCTATTTCAAAGAATACTTTGGATCAAGCAAAAACTGTCATTCCCGCATGTTTTAAGCGGAGTGCCGCCCACGGGAATCCACCTACCCTCTTATAAATGGATTCCCCTGGTCGGCATCCCGATCAAAGGCTTTCGAGAATGACAAGGAGGATTTTCGGATAGGTTCTTATTTCAAAGAATGAATCGGATTTGCCAGTGCCAGCATTCGACTTTTCCTGGTAACGGCATCTGGAAAATTGCTTCGGGGAATTTGTAGCTTTGGCTAGATACTGGGAGTCTTCAAAACATTGCTTATTTACACCCCCCCCAAAAAAAAATGGGGTCTTGAACTCTCATGACTTGCCCCCCTTTGAATTAATCGAGTTCAAAACCCCAAAATGAATAGCCGTCGAATGTTACAATAACGAGAATTTTTGCAAAGATTATGCCCGAAAGTGAGCACTGTGCCTGATTGTGCAAATACCGAATATAATTGAATATGGATTTGAAGATGGGTATATCGGAAAAATTATGCTGAAAATTTGGTTGGTTAAGGTAAAATAAAATGTTTCGCGCTGGATCAGACGGATCACAATAGCACAGGCTAAGGGTTGGTAGGATGATACAGAGCCAACTCCTTTTTCAAAAATTGTCCGGTAAACGAATAATCCAACGCTGCTACTTCTTCCGGCGTCCCAATCGCGATGATTTGTCCGCCCTCATCACCGCCTTCGGGACCGAGATCAATAATGTGGTCGGCAGTTTTTATCACATCCATGTTATGTTCGATGACGAGTACGGTATTGCCTTTATCTGCCAGCCGGTTCAGCACTTTCAGCAGCATATTGATATCCTCGAAATGCAAACCGGTTGTGGGTTCATCCAGGATATAAATGGTTTTGCCGGTACTGATTTTTGACAACTCGGTCGACAGCTTCACGCGCTGCGCTTCGCCGCCCGAGAGCGTTGTGGCTTGTTGTCCCAGGTGGATATAGCCCAGCCCAACGTCTTTCAATGTTTTCAATTTACGTTTGAGACGCGGAATATTGCTAAAAAATTCGAGCGCTTCATTGACGGTTAAATCAAGCACTTCTGAAATGGATTTTCCGCGATATTTGATCTCCAGCGTTTCGCGATTATAGCGTTTGCCTTTGCAAACCTCGCACGTAACATAAACATCAGGCAGGAAATGCATTTCAATTTTGATGATTCCGTCGCCCTGGCAAGCTTCGCAGCGTCCGCCTTTCACATTGAAGCTGAACCGACCGGGCATGTACCCCCTGATCCTGGCTTCCGGCAATTGTGCGAACAGATCGCGGATATAGGTGAATAAACCGGTATATGTCGCCGGATTCGAACGAGGTGTTCGACCTATTGGTGATTGATCGATAGCGACCACTTTGTCCACAAGGTTTAATCCCTCAATTGAGCCATATTCCAGCGGAGCTTCTTTACCGTTGTAAATTTGCCGCATTAAAATACGGTATAAGGTTTCATTTACGAACGTGCTCTTGCCCGATCCCGATACGCCGGTAACGCATGTGAATTTACCCAATGGAACAGAAATCGTGATATTTTTCAAGTTATTTCCCCGGGCACCCTTCAGGACCAGGAATTTGCCGCTTCCCGTTCGTCTCTTTTCCGGAACCGGAATTGATTTGCGATGTGCCAGATAATCGCCAGTCAAAGAGCCATTCACTGCTTTAATTTCTTCCGGTGTCCCCTGGGCGGCAATTCGCCCTCCATGCTTGCCCGCGCCAGGACCCAGATCGATCAGATAATCTGCTGATTCGATGGTTTCCCGATCATGTTCTACCACGATCACCGTGTTGCCTAAATCGCGGAGCCGGTGCAATGCTTCGATGAGCCGACGATTATCGCGCTGATGCAGCCCGATAGATGGCTCATCCAAAATATAAAGCACCCCGACCAACTGCGATCCGATCTGGGTGGCTAATCGAATCCGCTGGGCTTCGCCTCCGGACAGGCTGCTCGTTGCGCGCTCAAGGCTCAGGTAATCCAGACCGACATTTATTAAAAATGTGAATCGCTCTTTTATTTCCTTCAGTATCTGGTGCGCAATTGTTTCTTCACGATCAGTAAGCTTTATGTTTTCAAAGAATTCCGCAGCCTTCTTGATAGAAAACTTTGATATTTGATAAATATTAAAATCGCCAATCCGCACCGAAAGCGCTTCTGGTTTCAAACGCGCCCCATTGCAGGTTGCACAGGGCATAACGTTCATATATTTTTCAATCCAGTCACGGATTTGAACCGAATTGGTTTGCTTGTAGCGGCGTTCCATTTGAGGAATGACACCTTCAAACGCGCGGGTGAATGAATGTGCCACCTGGCTGTTTTGAGCGTGGAAATTGAATTTATATTTTTGTTTTCCCGTTCCATTTAAAATGATGTGCTGCTGATCGGGTGTCAGTTCATTGAAAGCGGTATCCATATCAAAACCAGTCTGTTCGCCGAGTTGCTCCAACTGGGTGAAATAAAATCCGTTCCGCGCTTCGCCCCACGCAGAAATCGCCCCCTGACGGATAGTGAGGCTTTTATCCGGCACAACCAGCTCCGGATCGATTTCCATCGTTGTTCCCAGACCATTGCATGCGGGGCAGGCGCCATAAGGGCTGTTGAACGAGAACATGCGGGGCTCGATCTCTTCGTACGAAATCCCGCAGTCGGCGCAGGAAAAATGCTCACTAAAAAGCAATTCTTCTTTGCCGATTATATCAACTAAAATGATGCCCGATGACAAATTCAGTGCGGTTTCAATTGAATCGGTCAGTCGTGTTTCGATATTGGGGTGAATCATCAGGCGGTCTACGACAATTTCGATCTGGTGCTTTTTATTTTTATCGAGCTTAATCTCTGTATTTAAATCCAGGACCTCGCCATCCACGCGCACGCGAACATAGCCATCGCGTCGGGCTGCCTCGAAAACCTCCCGGTATTCTCCCTTGCGACCACGTACAATCGGCGCGAGGATTTGTATTTTGGTATCTGCTGGCAGAGCGAGAATGCTGTCTGTGATTTGCTGCACCGTTTGGCGCTGAATCCGTTTGCCGCAATTATAACAAAAGGGAATTCCGATGCGCGCAAATAGCAGACGCATGTAATCATAGATTTCGGTGACGGTTCCGACGGTCGATCTCGGATTTTTGGCGGTGGTGCGCTGCTCGATCGAAATTGCGGGGGACAGTCCCTCGATGTAATCCACGTCCGGCTTTTCCATCAATCCTAAAAACTGCCGGGCATAAGCTGATAGCGACTCGACATAGCGCCGCTGTCCTTCCGCATAGATTGTATCAAATGCCAGAGACGATTTCCCGGATCCGGATATCCCTGTGATGACAACAAATTGATCGCGGGGAATCTTCAAATCGATGTTCTGCAAATTGTGTTCGCGCGCGCCTTTGATGATGATATAATTTTTCTCGGACATGGCTCAATTTTTCACGCTTTTGTTAATCACAAACCCATACCGAACGGTCTGTAGCAGGATGAAAGAAATGGATCAAATTCAATATAGAATATACAAATGTTCACCAATGATAATTATTTTCCGGCTCAATTGCAAGCACTTTCTGAAAATTTTTAAAATTCAGGTTAAGGTTGTCAGCTACAAATTCAATTCGCAAAATTGTAAAAAGTAAAATTTCAATGAGCAGCAAAGCCGTGATATCAATTGGATTTTATTGAAATGGCAAAAATTTTAATTGACAATCAAACCCGATTTTAATATATTAAGCAACCAGTTTTGAATCAACTACGTTGAAATACAAGAGGATATGTTACGGTGGAAAGAAAGCAGATTTTGCTGGTAACCGCTGAAAAATCACTAACGAGCCGTCTCGTTTCCGGGCTTACGCATTATGGCTACACTGTTGTGCATTTTGAGACCGGCAGCAAGGGACTGGAATTTGCCAACACGAGCGTACCAGGGTTTATTTTGGCTGACCTGCAATTACCCGACATGGACGGTATCGAATTGTGCTGGATGATCCGGGAAACCTCCAAAGTGCCGGATATACCGTTTATGCTGTTAACGAATTCGAATGATCCGGAAATACGGATCAATGGTTTCCGCAGTGGCGCCGATGCGTTCATGCAGCAATCAGGTTCGATACGTGAAATTGTAACACGAATTGAAACGCTCTGGAGACGAATTAAGCCGGCGTCCAAAAGCCAAGTTACCAGGTACGCATCATTGTGTGGCAATTTACCCGATTTCTCTTTGATGGAAGTTTTTCAATTCCTTAATATGACCCGTAAAAGCGGCACATTGACCATTGAATCCGCCGAAAACGTGGGCAAAATTGGAATTGAAAATGGCAATCTGACTTGGGCTGAGCAGGATTTGCTCGAAAGCGAGAATGCCATTTTCGAGATCGCTTTGTGGCAACAGGGATCATTCAAGTTTGAAAAAGATATTTTATTTGCTAAAAAAAATATCAGCAAATCCACGATGGATATTATTCTGAGTTGCTGCAATTTGATTGACGAAAAACGCGCTGAAAAACCGCCCGATTCCACCGAATGAGAAAAAAATCAAGCATCTTATCCCGTTACAATATACACCCATTTTTCCCCGAAATAATATTCTTTCGCTTCAGGCTTCAAGTCTATTTTGCATCGCCCGGCTGGCATCTTGCACCATCTAACGCAAAAATTGACATCCTCATACTGGGGAACTGTGAGATCAATTTCCCCGAAAAAGCAATCTGCGTAATCAAGCGAACGAGTTATAAAGCACCCGGTTCTTCTTTTTAAAAATCGGACTCTAAAAGGGAATTATATTTGCTGCTTTATTTCGTTCTGTGCCCGGAAAAATGATTTTGCTGCAGTATTGGCAATTCTGTAAGTGGTACAGAAAAATAGAATACCGCGATTGTCTGAATCACAAATTGGATATTGAATTAGTTCACATTTCCCCAATTACACACAAGCAATATGTTAATTCTTTTTCAATCACAATATAATTGTTGATTATTACATTTTTTTAGTATATTATAATAACATTTTGCGTTATTGCGGATATATTTTGATTTGCTTTTAACGGCTAACTTGATTCATATTATTATCGTTTTGCAAGCCAAACTGATTTTGGATAAGGAGAGCCCCAAATTACCATGAATAACAGTGTTTTTGTACAGGTAGCGCACAAGCAGTATGGTCCATTCACGAAATCGGAATTGAAAAATCTGGTAAGCAAAGGTCAATTCAAAAAAAAAGATTTGGTATGGGATGACGATGAAGGCGAATGGATTGAAGCGGCTAAATACGACCAGTTGAAATCCCTGTTTGCAGCACATACTCCGGAACCAGCCGAGAAAACAATTTTCGCTATCGGAGGCGGAAAAGGCGGGGTAGGCAAAACTGTTATCACATCGTCGCTGGGCGTCGGTTTATCTGCCATGGGCTACGAAGTTGTGCTGATTGATGCCGATTTCGGTGGCGCAAATTTGCATATCAGCATGGGAATGCTTGAACCTGAATACACATTCCTTGATTATTATACGATGCAGCGCGAAACCCTGAGCGATATTATGCTCGATACGCCGATTGAAAATTTAAAGCTTATCAGCGGCGCTTGTGGAACAGTTGGGCTGGCGAATCCGAAATACTCGCAAAAGCTGCGGTTCATCAACGAATTGAAAATGATCAACGCCGATTTCGTGCTGCTCGATCTGGGAGCCGGCAGTTCATATTCAGTCATCGATTTCTTCCTTGCGGTTGATCAAGGGATCATCGTCGCAAGCCCGGAACCGACTTCGATCCAGGAAAGCTTTGATTTTTTAAAGGTTTGCCTACTCAGAAAATTGTACCGGACATTCAAAAAAAGACCGGATATCCTGACTGCGCTAAGCCTGGATGGCATCGATAATTTGAGTCAACTTACGCTGCCCGTTGACGATCTGGTCAGCAAACTCAACACCATTGACAAAGACGCCGGCGCAATTCTGGAAACCGTCCTCGAAGAATTCAAACCAAAGCTCATTTTAAACATGGTAGTGGAACCCGAAGATATCAAAGAGGGCTTGGCGTTGAAAGCTGCGGCAGCAGAACTGCTATCGATTGATATTGAATATTTGGGATACATTGAATACGATCGCGAGATAGGCAAATCGGTGCGGGAACTCCGTCCGTTTATTTTGCATAATCCGAAATCGAAAGCCTCGAAAAGCCTGTCGAAATTAATCACCATCAAGCTGCTCAACAAGCAGGGCTTCAGCAGTTTAAGAACCAAAATACGACTTAAAAAAGGCATTCGGGATGCCTCTCAAACCTACTCACCAAAAACAGTCCGCGATAACGACACAATATGCTCGGTAAAATGTTTTTACTGGGATGACTGTGAATTCCGGAACGGTGGCTTTCCGTGTACAGTCAGGCAACTCGATCCGCTGTTTAAAACCTGAAACGCAAATTTCAAACACTTGAAATAAAAGCCAACTCCTTCAGCTCCACCGGATTTTTAAAAGCTTACCAGCTTATGTTTTATTCTCTTAACATCGCACGCAATGGAGCACCGGATTCTATTGATTGACGATAAATGATAATTTCACGGCATTCAAAAAAAGTTTTTAGTGCCGATCGAATGCAAATTTCCTCTGCGGAATGGACTGGCGCATCCACAAATCGGAACAATAACCTCACTTTGGCATATCACTCAAATAAATACACTCACTCATTGCACTTTTAAATGCAACATCTGCCTGCCACTCCGCGAAGCGAGACGCGAAGGCAATCCGATAATCTGATTCAAATTCGGAATTACCCGGTTCGCTGCATTCGGCTTCCCGTGACAGGCGGAAATTTCCGTTTATTCAAGCTAAAACCTTGATACGTCAAAAACCATCTCAAAATCTTTGCACTGCCCTATGAGAGATCGATTGGTTATAAAAAAAGCGACCGGACTGTCGGGAATTATTCTGAGCATTTTTCTGGCGATTATGTTGCCGGGTAAAGAACTACCTGGAAATGCGGTTTTCGCATCGGAGCCAACGCTCAAATCTGATTATTTTTCAACACGTGTATTATCAATCTCTTACGATAGCATTGCGACCTCTCCGGGGGTGCACCCGAATTCAGAAAACATCCGGGTGTATCGTATCGGTGGTACCACCTTTCGAGCGGATTCGCTGAGCGGACTGCTCATTCACCACGACGGTCACACCTCGCTGCAGCAGATGCATTTTTTTGCGGGCAAAGATTCAATTCACATTAAAGGTGTCCTGCCAATTGAAGGCAATCCATTTACCGCGTATAGTCCGACATCGAAAAAGCGCACCAATCTCTGGATCAATTTGAATCGCGTCAACCTGGCGAATTTCCTCCAATCGCACATTGGCGATTCGCTGGTTCTGCCGTGCACGGCTGTGCTTCAGATTACAGGCGATTTGTCTTCCCCGCAAATCTTCGGTCGGGTGAATATCAACAAAGGGTACCTTGCATTTGCGAATGACACCCTTCAGGCTCTCAAATCAATTCATGCTGAAATTGAATTTACCGGTGAAGCCGCCTTGCTGCGCTCATTCAAGGCACAAGCTGGCGAAAATATGATATCGCTGCGAGGCGAATTTGCCGATTCCAGATCAATTCTGCGGGCATTTGACCTTCAATTTGATGCGCGTAACATTGTTATCTCGAAGACGAATGCCGCTTCTGTTTGCTTCGATAAATTGAAAGCCTATATCATCAGAAAGGACGGACAAACAACTATCGCGGGATACGGCATTTTGGGGAATTCCATCGTCAAAATAGAACCAAAATCACTCGAAGTGCTCTGGTTTTTCAACATTTTTTCGAGTTACACCCGGCTGTTAGAGCAAATTTTTCCGGCTGCAAAGGCGAATTTCTGGCTATATACTGCAAACAATTTCTGGTTTGATGATCCGGTGGCACGCGTTCGCACAGATGTCTTTTGCAGTATCAAAGGATCACTCGAATCACTTAAATATAACGGATATATCTCTGTAGTTGAAGGGAAGCTGTTATATTTCAACCGGAAATTCAACATAGAGAGCGGCTTGATTTCATTCAGCAATGAATCGAACCAGAAAAGCAGCATCGATTTGGCTGCAAACACCAAAATCGCCTCTTATGAAAATCCTGAACGCAATGAATATGAAATTCATCTGGCGGTTACCGGCGATTATCATCAACCGGCGATCAAGCTAACCTCGAAACCGACTCTGTCTGAACGGCACATACGAGCGCTACTCGCAGTCGGCAAAACCCGTGAAGGGCTCATTGATAACGTCGACACCACATCATCCCGAAATTTACAGCAAAAATTGATGGCGCAGGCGAAAAAGCTCGATAATAAATCAATCACGCAAGTTACCGAACGCCAGGTCGGAAAACTCCTGAATCTCGAACATATCGCTTTAAAAGGAAATCTTTTCAAATTTTCAGACTATGGTCCTCGTCTCACCGCTCGTAAGCGGCTTGCGAAAAAACTGAATTTGTTTTATACAACCGTGGTAGGGCACGCGAATGAGCAGCATGTTAAACTGGACTACGAGTTGAAGCGTCATTTATCTATCGAAGGAGAAACCAACCAGGAAGGAGAAGCGGGGATCGATTTAAAACTTAAATATCGATTTTGACTGACTATGCTAGTTTTTAATCATCGACATTTTTTTTTAATTGCATTCATTGCGTACCTGCTCGGTCTGCACGCGCTTGGTGCCGGCGCTGACTGGCGTATCAATAAAATCATTATTGTGGGAAATACCCGGCTGAATGAAGCAGCAATCAGGAATGTCCTCCTGACGAAAGAGTCCAGGTGGTATGCGAAGCAACGATACACGCCTCAACTATTTCAAGATGATCTGGATGCCATCATTGCCTTGTACCATAATTTCGGGCATATCGACGCCCGTATCCTGACCACACATGTCCGACCCGATTCCGCGAAAAGGAGTGTCGATTTATTCATTTTTATATTTGAAGGCGAGACATATAAAATCGAATCCTTAGCGTTTCTTGATAACCAAAAATATTCGTCCAATGCATTGGCTTCAAAGATAAAAAGCAAACCGGGAAAAGCCTTCAGCAAACAGCAGTTCGAAAAAGATGCTGAAATGTTACTGCGTTTCTATGCGCTATCAGGCTATATTAACACTCAAATTGAGCCCAGTTGGATCGAAAACGATACCACAAGACAGGTTTCACTTACATTCGCAATTTCCGAAGGCAAGCAAGTGAGTATCAACTCAATTCATATTACCGGGTTAAAAAAACTTCAACCGCATGTGATCGAACGGATTTGTCGGTTCAAATCGGGTGAGCTATTCAATATTAATAAAATCGAGAAAACCCGACAAAGCATTATGAGCCTGGGATTATTTCGAGACGTGATAATTAAACCTGGACCGCCGGATTCGACCTGCCTTGAAAAACGCGATATCATTATCGTCTTAAGCGAAAAAGAAAATGGCGAAATAAATCTTGGCGTGGGTTTCGGTTCCGAGGATCAGTTGCGGGGTTCGCTTGAAATACTTCAAAACAGCTTTATGGGAACGATAAAGCAAGCCGGGCTGAAAGCCAAAGCCAGCTTTATCCACCAGGGAATTGAATGCTCGTATACCGACAAATGGTTTTTTTCAAATAAAAATCGATTTGATGCAAACCTTTTTCTATTTCGGACAGTTGAACCTAATTACACTATCGCGCAAGCCGGCGGACGATTGGTATTCGGACACCAGTTCGCAAAATCGACACAATTGACATTCGCTTATAAATACCAGGACGTAAAACTCTCGAATATTGAGGGCGTTCCAAGACTATCCCGGTCCAAAGGCAGTCTCCGAAGCCTGCTTTTTAATCTGGTACATGATTCGCGCGATAATCTTTTTAGCACGACGAAAGGAATATACAGCAACCTGGAGTTCCAATCAGCCGGCGGCTTTTTGCAGGGTTCGAATACGTTTATTAAATTACAGCTTGACCAACGCGTTTATCTGCCGGTGACAAAAAAATTGGTCATTGCTGCTGCGCTGAAAAACGGGATGATCAAAAATTTTGGTGATTTCAGCGACGTGCCGCTGTATGAACGCTTTTATGCCGGTGGTGTGGGATCCATTCGGGGATTCAAAAAAAGGGAGGTGGGACCCCATTCAACTACCGGAGCGCCAACTGGCGGTGTTTACCTGTTTATTTCGACGCTCGAATTCAGATATTTGGTTTACAGGAACTGGGGCGGAATTCTATTTGGTGACGCCGGCAATGTATGGCAGGACTACAGCTTGATTCATTCCAAAGATCTCCGGTATTGCTATGGCGTTGGGCTGGGATATCTTTCCCGTTTCGTCACGGCACGCATTGATTTCGGATTCAAACTTCATCAGCGAACGAATGAAAGCTGGGGTGAGGTGCATTTTACATTAGGTCAATCCATCTGATTCTTGACACGACTTTTCGCACCTGGTCCATCGAGACATTGTGCAGGGAATCAGGTTATGCGTTTGATACCCCAAATGATACCATCCGTTTCATGTTACATACCAGCAAAGATTCGGATTCATCAATCATAGCGATACCTGCAACCAAACGCAATTTGCTTTAATTCAAATACATAAGATTATATGGAGCAACAGGTTACGGGATAAAACCGTTAGCTCGATCTCTATGTTCGATTCACTTTAATGCAGAAGGAAAAGGTTGTTCCCATGTTATTTCACCGATATTTGCACAAGCGACTGCGCGCGCTCATTTTCCGTTTCATTGAATATACACACTTCAGCCGAATTACATACTTAATGCTATTAGCCTGCTTGATAGGCATTGTCGGCGGATTTGGTTCGATAGCCATCAGGTTTTTGATCGAACAGGTGCATCATTTTGCATTAAACCATGATGGCGAATTGCTTGCAAGAATCGATAATTTAACATGGTATCAAAAAGTCCTGATACCGGTGATCGGATTTTTTATCACCGGTCTCCTGGTAACCTTTTTCGCAAAAGAAGCTAAAGGTCACGGTGTACCAGAGGTAATGCAAGCAGTCGCCGTCAACAGGGGAATCATTCGACCAAGGGTTGGTGCAATCAAAGCTTTGGCGTCTGCAATTACAATTGGCACCGGCGGATCAGTCGGCTCCGAAGGACCGATCGTGCAGATCGGGGCGGCTGTCGGTTCGACGCTGGGACAAATATTGAAAGTGTCACCGGAACGCTTGATAATTCTTGTCGGTTGCGGGGCAGCGGCAGGAATTGCAGCGGCATTCAACGCGCCAATCGCCGGGGCATTTTTTGCGCTGGAGGTGATTATCGGCAATTTTGGATTGCGCTCATTCAGCCCGATTGTCCTTTCCTCCGTCCTGGCTACAGTCATCGCGCATGGGTTTCTTGGCGATTATCCGGTGCTCTCCTTGAATAATATCTATATTTTGAAGAGCCCCTGGGAAATCCCGCTGTATTTTATATTCAGTTTCATTACAGGTGGGGTTGCCGTCCTGTTTATCTGGTCTTTATATAAAACCGAGGACTTTGTTGATAGCATTAAAATACCCGATATCATTAAATTTACCATTGGCGGATTGCTGTTAGGGATTATTTTAATTTTCGTTTCAAACGTGTACGGCGTGGGATACGAATCTATCGAAGCCATTTTGAATCTGGATTTAAACAAGACCACGATCCCGCAAATTGCGCAACACGGATTTTTGAAGCATTTTTATTCGCCTGATTCATTAATATACCTCTGGTTCGGATTGATCATTCTGCTCTTCGTCAAGTTGCTCGCAACCAATATTACGCTGGGTGTCGGGGGTTCAGGTGGTATTTTTGCGCCATCGCTTTTTTTCGGTGCAATGGCTGGCGGAATTTACGGTATGGCAGTGAATGTATTGTTCCCCGAAATCACCGCACCAATCGGGGCGTATGTCATCGTTGGCATGGGGGCAGTTGTCGCGGGAACAACACATGCACCGATTACTGCCATTTTGATCCTTTTTGAAATGACAGGCGACTATCAGATCATTTTGCCGATGATGATCACATGCACAATTTCAACCATTATGGCGCGCAAAATTAACATAGAATCCATCTATACATTGAAGTTAGCGAAGCGAAATATTTCGTTGAATCAAGGGCACGAAGAAATCATAATGAAAACCTATCATGTCGCCGATTTAATGAAATCCAATCCGCCAGTTATCCATGAACAAGCAAACTTCGATACGATCGTTCGAACTTTCCTGGAAAATCAGGAACCGTACTATTATGTTGTCAATGACAAAAACACATTACTCGGTACAATTTCATTGCATGTAATAAAATCGGTAATGAATGACGAAAGCCTGAAACATCTCGTCATCGCCAGGGACTTAATCGATTGGTCGGTGGAAACAGTTTACGAGGAAAACGATCTTGCAATGTGTATGAATAAATTTACCGCTACCGAAGCGCATCACTTGCCGGTCATCGATAAAAACAATCATAATTTGTTGAAAGGCTTTATTTGTCAACAGGATATCATTCATTTGTATAATCGTGAAATTCTTAGAAAAGATGTTATGCACCTGAAATACGTCCGGGAGTCTGAACACAAATCAAGAAAAGAATTTATCGAGATTCCCAAAGATAATAAGATCAAATATTTCCGCGTGCCGCCTTCTTTCTATGGAAAGAGCTTGAAAGAATTGGACCTGCGCGCCAGGTATAATGTCGTGGTGATTGGTATAAATCATAAAATGCGCGGTAACGATAATCCTGTAGAGATTCCGAAAGCAGAATCAATCCTCCAGCAGGGAGACATCATTCTTGTTATTGGCAAATCAACTGATTTGGATAAAATGGCGCAAAGCACTTCGCAGGAAATGAAGGAATTCATTTTTTAGTTTGAGCGGGGCAGCAAACTGGTTATGCAATTCAAGCTTATGCGCATCTAACTTCAATGCTTTTGATTTATCTGTTGCCGGGATGTGTTCCCTCTGCCCCGGAATCCAGGTCTATTCAATCCAGCCGTTATTATTGAAGCATCTCATACATTTTTTTTCGATCTCCATGAAAATAGCGAGGATAGCCGATTGGGAGTGTACATGACTGAAATTGACCATAATTTGGTGTATTGACTGAAAATCGACCGATGCCTCATTAGTACTTGATTTTTTTGAATTTGATCTATCTCTTGTTACTCATTTTTATAGAACAGCACCCGCATATCCATCTTAATTTAAGAATATTTAATATGTTAATTATTGTAATTTGATTGTTTTTTGGCACAATTCTTGAAATGATTTGATTTTTATATAACTTAAGTGATTTAATAATTTACGGGTACAATGATCGGCAATCAATTAAAGCCCGATCTCAAGTATTTATTATGGTGAAGTAGGGAATCAACGTTGGTGAGGTTTGATATGGTGTTAAAAAAAAAGCGATACACTGCTGAATGTAAGCGCTGCAAGGAACTTCGAAAAATGAGAGTTGTCGGCAATAGCGAAGATGGAAAATACTTTTGGTTACGTTGCGAAAGCTGTCACATGACATATTTATATTCTGGCGATTCTGATGTGAGCGACAGGGCAGTCGATGAACCCCAAATACTCGACCTGTTGCCGAAGACGGAAACGCCTTCGAAGGACGTGAGAGAATACTCGGTTTACAAAACTTTTGCATTGGGTCAAAAAATATATCACAAGAAATTTGATGATGTCGGGGAAGTAATTTCAAAATCCAAAATTGACCGCGGATCAAAAATCACCGTTTCATTTGATAAATGCGGGGAAAAAATACTGGTTGAGGGTATCGCGCAAACGCAATGCTAAGGCGGCGAGAATGAGCAGATTGACAATTTCAATAACCCGGAATTTTTTGCATCCGCGCATCACCCCCTGAAAGCCGATCTTGGGATTGCAGCTTTGGAGAAATGAAGGTGAGATTGCAGATACAAATGTCGAATACCGCTCAGTCAATTTATTGAAAAGAACGACCGCCTCCGGCACAATCGAGTCCCCACAGCTTACAATTCCAAACCAGGTTGAACGAGCCAGGTCGTGGCACGATGCTCTGTCTCCCCAAATTGCCACTGCTCTCGGTTGAATAGCCTCGTTTGCTCCCATAGAATTCCAACACCAAGTTTGAGCATCACTTTCCGCTTGAACAAGCGCATGGGTACTTTTTTTCCGAATACCAGCAACTGTCGGGTAAACAGGGGACGATTTGCGGCTTCGCTTCCAATCGGCAAATAAAACGCTGTTTGAAAATAGCTGTTCCTGAACGGAGATAAACCGCGATACTCCCATTCCGTATGTTCCCTCAGCACGGATATGACCGCCACATCTGTTACCAGTCGATTTCGATGCAGCCGATAGCCCGCCCTGAGATCCCAGACCACATTCCGCATATCACGTACATTCAATTGTCCGGTAAGTAGAAACAATATTTCCAGCCACTCATCCTGTATTCGAATATTATCCTGAATATGCCAATGACCGCCGGAAAAAAGCACGCCGGATAAAATCGAATTGACCTGCGGTGATCGCCCGGCAGTTGTATCGGTATTCGATTCTTTTCCTTCATACTTAAATCCAATAATATTTCCCAGAAATACAGAAGCCGCATAAGGCTCCTCGAAATCCGCGCTAAGCGATCTCAACACATTGAATCCATCATAGATTTCGAATTGATTAAACGTTGTGGCGTGATCTGTTTCAAGAAAGGAGCTCAACGTAGAAAGGGGGTACAGCGTCAATTGGAGCAGAATATATTTCGGAAGATATATTTCCCGCAAAATATGCCTGAATATTTCCAACTCGCGATCCGGTGAAATGACTATCGGCTTCGCGCCAATCCTCAAATCCACATAGGCACTGCCATACGTGCGGTATGCTCCCAATCCATAAGTATAATTCCAGTTATGTCCCCAGAACCGTCGATAACGCGGAGCAACTTTGCCTTCGGATGGTTGCGCATCAACTATCACAATCAAGCACACAGAAACCAGCACTATCCGCCAGAGGTACCTCGTGAAAAAATGCCTTTTCATATCATTTCCGAGCTGATCCACATAAACGCATTTCAAGTGACGCTTGGACTTAATATAGCTAAAATCCTGTAAAAATCAAGAAAAAATTGCCACGCAAACAGGAATTTGCTTGCAATTCACTCATAGAATTATTAGTTTTAGTATGTTAACATAATTGGGCTAAAAACGCAAGGATTAGAAATCAGAGGTATTCGCTATTTAGATCAGTGAGTGAATTTTTATTAATTCTCTGATTTCACCAGATAGCCAGAATTCCTGCAGCAGTACATTCCATTCAAAACAAGGCTAGTTACGAATTAAGCAAATAACTATGTCATCAATTTAATAGGAGGCAGAGATGGAAGTTCTTTTAATTGTCATCCTGGCGATATTATGCGTCGTTGGGTATTACGATAAAAAGCTATCATGGTTTTCATTGCCGGTAGCAATCGGTACCTTTGTCATTGGCTCGTTCCTGATTGTTCGATTTAGAGACACATTGACATGGCTGCTTTATATTTTCGGTATAGTCGCCATTATTTTCGTTATATTGATAATAATATCGAAATTAAAGAAATAGCCTGCTTATTTTTCCTGCCGAATTTCTGTCCTTGTTCTATAATGAACCACCATTCCGCAGATTGACCGGAAATGAACCAACTCATCTAAAGCGCTTAACCGTATATTTACAATTAAATTACATTCTTTTATTACATGGCATTATTTTTGCGAAAATCGCCATCTTCCTTACAACTAGCGTTATATATAACTTGGGTTGGCACCTGGGAGGTAACTTTAAATGTTACAACGCGTTTATCGTAGATTCTGGAATTATCTCTATCACAAAGTGATGGAAAAGAACGAAAGTATTATTCCGAATGGATTTGTGGAAATAAATCCCCGGCTAATCAACGATTGCCTGGTTTATACATGTTCGCTGGAACACCGCGTCAATCGACTGGATGAATTGGCAAAACATCTGCGGATAAAAGAGGCGCTTTATTCAAATACGCTTGCGCAGTACAATCAAGTCGTAGGCGAAGTGTTCCCCTTATTGGTAACTTCTCTTTCATTGATAAAGAAAAATCTGGAAACAAACTGCAAACTTCGCAGAGAAATTAAGCTGTTGAAAGGGATTCAATCATCCCAGGCATCCGATGACCATAAAATCCGGCACCGGATTTTAAGTTCTTCTATAAAAAATGGGGCGCACCTTCAGAAAATTGAAGAGACATGCGAAACATTAGCCGATGAATGCCATCACAATCAAGAGGCTATCATGGCATGGCTGGCAAAACATGAAAGTCATCCTTCGCTCCGTCAAGGAAAAGCCTGTCATGGCGCAGTCTGACCGCACACCAAAATAACCGCCCCAAAAACATCACATTGTGTCTTCATTTCCCTCAGCTATTGGTTCATTTCATAGTTTACAATGCATCCTGGATTCCCAAACTGGAGTTCGGGAACCAGTCACTGAGGGATTACATGTCTTCATTCAAAAAAAATTGACTTTTAGATTATTATATATTATATTGTTTGAGTTTTTGCTTTCAAATACAAGGGGGATTTCATAAGGGGTACATATAGAGGAGGCGACATAATGTCAACGCAACTGCTGGATTCACCTTCTGCATCGGACATTTCGGAAGCGCTAAAAGAGGGCGACATACCGGAAAATGCCACCGAAATGACTATCCTGCTTCTGGCGTATATCCGGGAAAAGGAAATTCAAAAATTTTACCGAAATTCCCAAAAACGGATCGTTTCATCTGTGGCGCGAAATGTTCTCAATCAATTATCGAGACAGAAGCGGCAACATCAAAATGTTTTGAAGACATTTTATGATGAATTGCAGGCAAAAAATAACGAAAATGAATCAATTGAAGAAGCGAGCACGCATTATTCACTCCCAATGCAAACCATCGCACAACATGCCGATTTCCTTGAGGTATGTCAGTTAGCATTGGAATTGGAAAAAAAGTGCCACGACTTTTTCGAGGATGCACTTAATACAATAAAAAACAATTCAATGGCAAAAGCATTTAAATTTCTCATCAATAATGAGAAAAAATATCTGGAATATCTTGTCTATCAATTTTGCACCTGCACTGAATAAATTCGCGATTCAAAGGAGGTGGTTGCCTGATCATCCGCAGCATTTTTTAAAAAAGATACTTCGCTCTATTCAAGGCTTGACCGAATTTTGACGGCTATAATACGCTATTCAATTGCACATTGATCACGGGAGGGAGAAATGTCGTACAATACATTGACGGAAATGTTCATCGATGTGGTTAAGCAGCATGGGGCTCGTACCGCTTTGATGACCAAAGTGAAAGGACAATACGAGGGCTTCACGTACGAAGAATTTGGCAGACGCGTCCGCAATTTTGCGCTGGGGCTGGCAGCACTCGGGATCGAAAAAGGGGATCGAGTCGCTTTATTTTCGGAAAATCGACCCGAATGGGCGATCACCGATCTGGCTTGTCTGTCGCTTGGGGCTACCCCCTGTCCGATTTATCCTACCTTGACTGAATCTCAAATCAAATATATTCTCGCCGATTCTGAATCGAAATGTGTCGTCGCTTCAAAAAAGGAATTCGTCGATAAAATACTGAAAATGAAAGACAACATCAAACCGCTGAAACATATTATCGCAATGGAACCGGTTGCTGCCAGCGCGGATCTGATTCAATTCTCAGAGGCGATGGAGAAAGGCAGGAAATTTGGAGAAAAGCATCCCGATTATTATGATAACGCAACGAAAAATGTCGCGGATAAAGATTTAGCCGGTCTGATCTACACTTCCGGAACAACGGGCAATCCCAAGGGTGTAATGCTTTCACACAAAAATATCATGTCCAATGTATTGGCAGGCTTAAATGTGTTGTCAGTATCGTGTGAAGATGTCTGGCTATCGTTCTTGCCGCTATGTCACGTATTCGAGAGAATGGCAGGTCATTTTTGCGCAATTACAAAGGGCTGCACGATTGCATACGCTGAAAGCATCGACACTGTCGCGCAAAATTTGCTGGAAGTCCGTCCGACCATTATGACCAGTGTGCCCCGCTTATTCGAAAAAATCTATTCGCGCGTAATCAGCAATGCGGAAGCTGGCGGGACGCTCAAAAAGAAAATTTTTTACTGGGCACTGGGAACCGGCGAAAAATATAACGCCGCCACGAAAGCCGGAAAGGTCACAGGCGGATTGAAATTTAAATATAATCTGGCTAATAAATTGGTATTCAGCAAACTGCAGGAACGAACAGGCGGTAGAATCAGATTTTTTATCAGCGGCGGCGGTCCCCTGCCTAAAGAAATCGGGGAATTCTTCTATTCCGCCGGGATCAAAGTTCTGGAAGGCTATGGCTTGACCGAGTCCTCTCCCGTTATATCGGTCAATCACCTCGATAATTTCAAATTTGGCTCTGTCGGATTAAATCTTCCCGGACAGGAAGTGAAAATAGCGGACGATGGTGAAATTTTGACGCGCGGTCCGCACGTGATGCAGGGTTATTTTAAACAGCCTGAAGCTACAAAGGAAGTGCTTGATGCCGATGGATGGTTGCATACAGGTGATATCGGTTTCATCGATGAAGATGAATTTCTGACGATCACCGATCGCAAAAAGAATCTTATCGTTACTTCGGGTGGCAAAAACGTGGCACCGCAGCCCATGGAAAACGCCCTGCTAACCAGTCAGTACATTCAGCAGGTTATGATTCTTGGCGATAGTAAAAAATTCATCTCCGCCCTCATCGTTCCGGATTTCGGCATGCTTGAAAAATATGCGAATGAACATAATATCCCTTATTCAAACATGGATGATCTGGTTTCGAAGGATGAAATCTATCGCGTGGTAGAAAAAGAAGTCGACCGATTGCTGGTGAATTTTGCTCGTTTCGAAAAAGTGAAAAAATTCCTGCTGCTGTCAAAGGAGTTTACGATTGAAGATGGCGAGCTCACGCCGACGCTAAAAGTGAAACGAAAAGTTGTGTTAGATAAATATAAAGATCAGATCGATAAATTATACAAAGAATAGACCAGGATTTCTCTAAATCCCCGCCAGAATGAATTGACTGGCGGGGATTCTTTTTTTCATGCCCTTCGAAATCGTACCCATCCGCACAACCCCAAACACAATTTTATATAACCTTGAATTCTAACCCGCCATCTGGCAAATGGATATAAGCCCACTAAACACACGAAATAACCCGAAAAGCATTTTTCGCATATTTCGAGCATTTGGTGGGAAATATTAAAACCCTGGAAATGAATGAATTACGGTATGATGTGGTAACAAATCACGGGATTTGTCATTCAGCAGGTATTTTTTGAAGGCTCTCGGTTTCAGGAATATAACAGGTATAAAATAGAACACTGATTCAGCGGATTTGACGGATGAAAACTGATTTTTAATCGCAAGGTAAAACAGCTTTTAATATCTTATGAAATGAAATAATTTAAAGAAAAATATCCGTTTAAATCCGGTTCATCTATTCAATCCGTGTTCTTGTTTTACTTGGGTAATTTATTTTATCCCACATGCTTAAAACTTAATGGTGTGTCCCTGTGATCGGTCACATGATGTGCTTTTCATTTTAGAAATTTAGATAAAATATATATTTTCCCTCAAAATTTTTCCGGATTAAACTCGATAGTGATCATCATTCCCCACGCCTGCCACTCACGGACGCATTTTAAAATCAGCGCATCAGGATCATACGGTGGGATTTTACGTCAGCGCCGGCTCGTATCCGATAAAAATAGATCCCTGACGGCAGCGCAACCCCATTATCATCTGTTGCGTTCCATTGAATCCGATAGCTGCCGGCATTTTGATAGCCATCAATCAATGTTTCTATTTCCTGCCCATAAACATTGAAAATTTGCAGCAACACATGCGACCCGGTTTTCAAGCCGAATTCAATTTCAGTCGACGGATTAAATGGATTCGGGTAACTTTGATGGACGTAAAATGCGGTTGGCAACCTGCCACTTTCGACCATCACCGCTGAATTATTGGTAATCGTAAACGTTGCATCACTTACATCTTCTGCAGGGTTTTCGGATGTGTCTTTTGCTTTCACCTTAACCAGGCATTCTGTGGAATTGACATCGGGGACAATCCAGTGACAACTGGTCAGCATGGGATCAACATTTTGGATCAGCGTCCATGTTGCACCCATATCGATTGAATAATAAAGTGAGACTGAGCTCAGTTCAATATTGTCCGATGCCTGCCAGCGGATTGAATCTGACTGACCGGAAACCAGATTTTCACCGCCATCGGGCGCAAGAACCTTCACCTCGGGTGATGTGATATCTTCAGCCACAAAGTTCTGATCCTTCATACTAAACAGCAGCATATTGAAATTGAGCAGACCTGGCTTGAATCCTAATTCCCCTGCTTCAGGAACAATTTTATAGGATCCCGGGATTAACCCTTCGAAATAGAACTTTCCGTTTTCATCGGTGACTGCTGTATCCTGCATGCTTCCACTGAGCAACATTTTAACATTCGGTACCGCTTCATCCTGGAAAGTGATGCGCCCCGTAATATAGAGATTCTGCAAATATCGAGCGATAATCGTTCGCGATGTATCCACAACAACCGTCAAGGGATTAGTCACACTCTCCAGTGAATCAACGATCCAGTTCAGGAAAGAATAGGATTTGCTCTCGAAATCCACTGTTTGCGGTGCGGGACCAATGGATGCCGACGCACCAACATCGTACCACCCGGCGCCGGTAATCTCGCTAATTCCCGGCGGTGCGGTATTGACGACGACCTGATATTCTGTTTTAAGCTTGGCTATGTAAATTGTGTTCGTGTTGGGTTTCACAGTATGCTCCCTGGCGCCGCCATCGCTCCAGGAATCGAAGCTCAATCTTTGGCTGTCTTTTTCATTCTGGAATTCGGGACAACCGATGCTGTGCTCAGAATCAGCGGTCCACACGACTGAAGCCGGAGCATCCACCAGTTCACCGTCAATCATCACACGTGTACCCGCTCCGATATCCGTAGTTATCTCGATCGAAAGCTCAAGCGCATAATCCGCGCTGGCTGTGTGCGGTTTATCCATCGTAATTGAAACAGGATTACCATCGACGGGGGCACCATCGAGTTTCCACCCCCTGAATTTCCGCACGTCTTCTCCGTCGATAATCGTCTGCGGCGCAGTTCCTGTCGTCGCGCTCGCATTCTCATCATACCACCCGCTGCCGGATATTGTTGTCAAATTTTCAGGCAATGTATTCACAGTCAAATAATGCTGCGTTTTCCAGGATGCAGTTTCAGTTATCGGACCCAATAACTGAAACGCAAATGGATTGACAGAACCGGTATATGCTCCGACGCCGTCACCGATCCAGCCGGCAAAGACATATTGCGTTCCCGTTGATCCTGCAACCAACGATTCAACAAAGATGGTTACCGAATCCCCTTCCGGGTACCAGCCTTCGCCAACCGGATTCCCGTGAGTCGAATTTAATTCGAGAAAATACTCCGTGGACATGAAAGCAATATAGGTGCTATTGGTAGTTGGCGCCACCGTATGGGTTCGTTCACCATCATCGCTCCATGAGATGAAATGATATTTGATGCCTTCACCCCCGCTTTGTTGGGAATCGATACTCAGCGTATGTTCAGTTCCCGGATACCAGCTTGCGGTGAACGGGGCAATATGCGTTTCGCCATCGACAATTACACTAGCCTTGCTGCCGATGCTGGTTGTCACCGTCACAGTAACAGGTTTCAATTTGATGGACAGAAATCCGTCGCTTGTATTAGCGGTCGGCTGATTATCATTAAATGTCACCCCATCAAACCGAATGCCTGTCGTGTCGCCATAATCGCCAATGGCTTCAAAAATTACTTTTGTCAATGTACCCGAACCGCTCAAAGACCCCCCTCCATACGCTCCGATTTCAACCTTTCCGGGTGTGCCGGCATATAATCCGGGCGAAAACCAGCTTTCGGACATTGTTCCCTGGTTATCAACATCAATCGGCTTCAAAACACTATTTTGAAACGTCAGGTCAATTTTGTAGCTTATAATCTCATAGCTGCTCACATTATTTTCAATGATAAGCGGTATGGCGATAGTGTCGCCCCGGGTAACCGAGAATTCAGCGATGGATATATTCACCTGTGCCCATGAAAGCGACACACATCCTGCTAATAAAACATAAGCAATGAAAATCCTTATTTTTTTCATTTACAGACCCCGTGCTAAGATTGATTCTATATTCAACTATTTGACATTATTTAATTTTTAGCATCTTTTTAATTTGGCAGGCATTATTAAAATTGGCTTTTAAGAAATATACACCGTCAGAAACACTACGACCTTCGCTATCAGTACCATCCCAGGAAAGCTCGTGGTACCCCGGCGATTTGTTTTCATCCGCCAGCAATCTGATTTCCTGTCCAACCACATTATAGATGCTCAGATGGGTTCTGACGGGTTGATCCAGATAAAATCGAATCAATGTACCGGGATTGAACGGATTGGGATAATTCTGGAATAACGTGTAAGTTCCGGGCAAATTTGCCGCTTCCGGATGGTCAATTTCGATTATTGTTGTACCTGTCTGAAATTCATAATTATCGATTAAAAATTGCTGCCAATGAAATGCGACATCGCTCGAAGCGCCACGGAGCCTTCTGAATTTGAGTGTCAAGAGCCGGTCTTCGATAGCTGCCGGTTGAATTCCAAATCCGCCTATTTTTAAAATGCCGCTTTTCTGATTCGCTTCGGTTGAAAAGTCAGCTATTGCGCCACTTTTCTCAAATCCATAAAATTCAACATGATTTGAATCGAATTCAACTGCAATTTGGAAAGACATAATATTTCGATTTTCAATCAGGTGTACGGGAAGTTCAATGAAAGCGGCTTCGGCTGCAATTGCCGGATGAGGTATTTCGAAGCCGTGCGCCGGTTCGGATTTGTGCAAAGCAGCACCCGGGAGTTGCCACGAAGTGTCCACATCTCCAACTACGAAGCAGGTGAAATCTGCTGCGTAATTATCTTCAATCACATCATTGATATACCGCATCTCCGGAATGAATGACCAGTTGCCGGGAAATGAACCAGGACGATCAGGAAAATCCAGGGCATAGCGCAGAATCAGCGCTGCGTCATAGAGTGTGATCGCACTATCACGGTTGACGTCCGCTGCCAGTTGTTGAGCAGGATTGAGGCTATCGAATTTCATCGCATGACGGGCGGTCAAAGCCGCGTCATACGCCGTGATGCAGATTTCATTCATATCGGTACGCGCCGGTTTCGACGGAACCACCTGGTAATCTTTATCCAATTTCATATAAAAGTGGAACGTGCCATCGTCTCCGCTCTGAATTGATTGATCCATTCCAACTCTCAAATCCAGTTGAACCGCCGGTACAGGGAGATGATTCCCGAAGTAGGTTGTTTGACCATTCAGATCCGCCAGAGGATAATTGCCGAGGAACAGGAAAATCTGCCCGACCCAGCTCAAATCACCATAGCGCCAGTCCTCACAATCCGAATAAAATGGTGCTGAAACGATAAAATCCGGGCGCGTATCGCCATTGAAATCACCCACACCAGCGGTTCCCCAGCCAAAACAACAGCGATAAATATCGGTCTCATACGAATCCGCGACATCAGTCAGGGATGTATTATTCTGCCAGCCGTCCGCTTTACCATTGATGAGATAAATTTTTCCGCAGCTATAAACTTGAAGGGATGTATAAGCACAGGAGCCAATAACAAAATCATCGATATCATCGCCATTAAAGTCGCCCAACACATTAAGCGAATAACCGGAAATATAAGGCACACCCTCACCGATGAAAGAAGCATCCGAGTAATATAAATTAATTTGTTTCGACTGCCAGCTTTGGCGTCCAAAAATCACATACGTTTTGCCGCGACCGCTCTCCAGATCGGGACCGGTGACCGCAAAATCCGGGATACCATCCGAATTCACATCCCCGACGCGTTTGGTTTGCCAGCCGGCATCCCAGGGTGTGTCTTCCCGCGTGAAAATATAATTTGCGTTATGACAATCGAAATCCTGCCCCCAGTCGCATTCTGCTCTGCCCCACATTAAAACAACCGAGCCAATGCCATAAACGCTGATAGCAAAATCGGGCGTGCCGTCACCGTTCATATCGCCAACACCAGTGAGTGAAGTACCGAAAATCCCCTCGTACTGCGGAAAAACAAAGGTAGCGGCAGCATCGTCTTTTGCCAGGATATCGCGTTGGAATCCAGATCGTCTGCCCAGTATCAGGTAGACTTTGCCGGTCCATTTGTTTCCGCCGATATTTTTGAACGGCGCTGCGCACAGGACGTCATCGCACCCATCGTGATTCACGTCTCCGATAAAATCGACGGCGTACCCGAGCTGATCATCTTCAACCTCACCGATAAACGACAGATCGGCTCTGTCTTTCAGGACGAAATCCTTCCCGTAATCGACATCCGGTTTGCCCAATACGATGAAGAGGGTGCCCGTAACTTTGGGATAGCTTTCCCAATTCCCCGGTGCGCCGATCAGCAGATCATCGTAGCCATCTCCGTTGAAATCACCCTGTCCCGCGATGTTATAGCCCACCAAATCATAAGCGGTTTTGCCGCAAAAATAAGCATCTGCTTCGTTGATTGATTCCCCCATTCCCCAGGGCAACTCTTTTCTGCCCAGAAACAAGTAGACGCCTCCCGAATTCCACCCGTAGCGATAGCTATGGTACAATCCAACCATAAAATCATCCAATCCATCGCCATTGACATCGCCGGCACTGCTGAGATAGTAGCCAATCCGCGCATTCTTATCAACACCAATGAAAGATGCACTGGGAGAAAGGCTGCTTACCGAATAATATCCCGGTTCAAATGATGCCGATGGCAATTTGCCGGAACTGGTGTCATCGATGTCGGTTTCATTCGCATATAAAAAAATCGGCAAGAATAGCATGATCATCCCTGTGAGGGATTTCATCTGGTTTCGCAACCTGTTACAACGTTTGTATTTTGATCTCACTGTCTCGTCACCCCTGGCTTCACAATTGGTTAACTATTATATAAACTTTTATTTAAACATGGTTCAAAGTATCCGTTAAAGGGGGATTAAAGCAGTCCTCAATCCTTTGGCATCCTTCTCCCATCCCTGCAGTCAATTGCATCCCTTTATACAGGAGTCAATAAATTTCAGATAATCACCGTCTCCCGTGAACGGCTACAGATGAATCTGCTTTGCTTCGCTTTATTTATTGATTTTATCGCACAAAAACCAATTTTCGGATTTCTGAATAATCAGAGGAAACCAACTTATATAAATAGATGCCGGTTGGCATAATTTTACCCAAATTATCCTTGCCATCCCAGACAACCTTATAAGCACCAGCAGCCTGGTACGCATTCACGAGGGTACAAACCTCTTCCCCCAGCGCATTGAAAATTTTCAGTTCTACATAATCATCCGCATTTAAAGTATAATGGATCAGCGTTTCGTTATTGAAAGGATTCGGATAATTCTGGCCTAATCTAAATGCCATATTTTCAGCCGAAGCAGCGCCGAGGCTGATTTTGGTTCCGTTCATGCCGATATTAATGCCATTGACCAGCAATTTTTGGAGCGTAATACTTGATGAACCAGACGCATTTTGCTTCTTTTCAAAACGTATCCTGGCGTACGTCCCGGATTGCAGTTGCGGTTCGGGATTGAACGCACCGAGTCGCAACTGCTTACCGTCAATTATGTTATAATCCAGAAAAAAGCCACTGCTCAATTCGGTCTTTTCAACTCCAATGAGCTGCAATTCCTGCGGATCAAACTGCAAAACGGCTTCAAATGCGAGTATTCTCTGGCTGTTCAGCACAATCGGCAGTACATAATGCTCATTTTTGGAGAGGATGATTTCTTTGATTGGCGCAATCGTCATCGGCGGAATCGGCATGCGCGGAATCGAACCCGGAAGCTGCCAGGAAGCATCGACATCGCCGCACACGAAGGCTGCAAAGTCCTGCCCCATATAATCTTCATTCACGACGCGATAGACTCTTTCAGGCGGATTAAATGCCCATTCAGCCACATGTGTTACGCCATTGTGCGGAATTTTCAAAGTGTAGTGCAGGATGAGTGCCGCATCAAACATGGTTACAGCGCTATCACGATTCACATCCCCTGCCAGCCAATAATTCCCTGCAAGTGTATCGAGTCGGATCGCGTGCCTTGCCACAAGCGCAGCATCATAGGCGGTGATGCACTCTTCGGATTGGTCTTCGCCGGATGCTTTGCCTACGGCGACCCGGTAATCGGCTAATTGAAATCCTACAAATTCGTATTGTCCATTTTCATTGGTGGAATCGATCTGTGTTTTCGTTCCGCTGATGACAATTTTGCCGGGGACGGGTGCATCGGATGCATAATAGCTAACATTGCCTGATATCGAGAATCGCGGTCTTTTGCTCCTGAAGATGTACACCTGACCGGCAGCATATTTGATACTTGAATGATAGGGCGCAGCAATCAAATAATCGCCCCAGCCATCACCGTCGATGTCACCGGCATTGCTGACAGAATAACCGGTGAGGTCACCATTTTCTTCACCGGGGAAATAGCCATCAACCGATGAAATGGGTGCATCGAATGCCCAATCGGTTTCTGATCCATAAACGAACCAGGCTTTGCCGGGTTTCTCCAGATTCTGGAAATTGAACATCCCGATGACGAGATCATCATAGCCGTCTCCGTTTACATCGCCAACCGGTGAGTGGCAGAATCCGAGATAATCGCGCATTTCAGTGCCATAATATGCAGCATCTGCATTTCTCAGGCTGATTGTACCCGTATCCCAACCGCCGTTTTTTCCAAAAATGATATACACTTTGCCGGCTTCATACGCGCCCGTGTGATTGTGAACTGCGCTAATCATCATATCATCTATGCCATCGCCATTCACATCACCGGCTTCGCGCACGCAAAAGCCGTTTTTTTCGCCATAATATATTTCACCTTCGATGATTAAATCGGCGTTTTCCAGGTTGAAATTTTTTCCCCAATTCGCTTCTGTTCTTCCATACATCAGGAAGGCTTTGTTATGATCTGGCGCTCCAATCAGGAAATCGGGGATGCCATCATTATTTACATCCCCTGCTCGCGAAACTGAAAATCCAACATACGCTTCTCCCCGCGGATACACAAAGGTGGCGCTAGCTTCGACTACGAGCTTTTTATCAAGCGACCAGTTGGAGCTTCTGCCAAGTACCAAATAGGCTTTTCCGGAACGATCCAGACTGTTATAATCATGATCCGGTGCGCCGACTATGAAATCATCGTATCCGTCTTTGTTGATATCGCCAATGATCGAAACCGAAACGCCAGCGCGATCCTGGTTATTTTCGCCATCGAATGCAGCATCAGCGCGGGTTTTCAACGTGAAGGTTTTCCCCCAATCGGCGGTTGAGCGCCCGAAAACCACAAATACTTTGCCTTTGAAAGTTGGTGCCGCATCGTTTCCGGCAGGTGCCCCGATAAGGAGGTCGTCCAGACCATCCCCGTTGAGATCGCCATTATTAGCGACAGCGTAGCCGGCGCCCATGTACCACTCGCTGCCGTAGAAAATTGCATCGGCGCTCATAACGCTATCATGCATTACCCAGCCATTTTCGGGTCGCCCCAGGAACAAATAAGCCGCGCCGGCATCGTATCCGTATTTTTTGTTATGGAACGTTCCGAGCAAAAAATCATCGAAGCCATCTCCGTTTACATCGCCGCCGCCTGACATCGCGTAGGCAACGCGCTCTTCCTGTACCTTGCACATAATGGAAGCATCGGGAACGAGTTGTGCCCCTGATGGTTGATATTGACTGTTTGAATTAGAAACAAGTGGATTTTTGTCGGCGTGCTCAACGCCGGAGGGCATTGAAAAACTGTTCGAAAGCGCGATGAACAAAACGCAGCTTACAGTGATGAAAAAATTAGCAGATTGCATCTGAAGTCCTTTGAATCAAAAGCGCCACAATTGCGCCCGTTTATATTTTGAATACCCACCCCCGAACATCCGAGGGGAAATGTCACCCCAAAATAAAAAGCTTCATTTCCGTTCGAGTTGCCTGAAATTTCAGTTGCTCAGCAAATGGTAACTTTCATGGTTTGAAATACATTCGGTTCCCAAGCTACAATTTGGTAACCGAACCAGCAACTGAGAGATTGCCCGGCAATGAAAGAAGCTGCTTTGAATTGCTTAAAAAATTGTATAAATGAATGGTGCCAATGCACTTCCCTGTGTAAACACAATCAATAAACCCAGAAAGATGATCATGAATACGATCGGCAAAAGCCACCATTTTTTGTTATTCAGCAAAAACGCAAACAGCTCGCCCACGATTTTGAATTTTCCCATGCTGCCTCTCCTTAATACATTTTTTCATAGTTTATTTTATCTTTCGATTTTCTGATCCAATAGCTGTCTTTTGAATCATTCATTTTAGTATCCAATGTTTTTTTACCTGCCAGGCGCATAATCAACCCGATCGGCGTCATGACAAAAGAAAATAAAATCGTCAGCAAAACCCGCGAAACAATCCATCCGATTGCAAACGCAATACCCATCCAGATCTTGTAAACCGGTTTTAGCACAACCGGCAGAACCAAACCGGCAAAAATCAATGCCAGCCCAAACGTGCCTAGGGCATAACGCGCTGAAGGCAGATAATCTTTGTAAAAAAGCCAAAGCGTGCTTGCCGAAAGGACAATCCCAACGGTCAAGCCAAATTTGCGCAAGCTTTTTTTTGACAAGTCCAGTTTTATAATTTCATCGCGAACGTCACTAATCCAACTCATATACCTGTCTCCAATCTATATCATCATGAAATTTTGGTTGATCTTCTTTGAAAAGAATGAAGTTGCCTAAAACCAGCACATCCATTTCGGTACGCATAAAACACTTGTATGCATCGAGAGGCGATTGTACAATAGGCTCACCCCTCACATTGAAAGAGGTGTTTACGATGACGGGACAACCGGTTTTTTCGAAAAATTTATGAATCAATGCGTAATACCGCGGATTATCTTTTTTATTAACCGTTTGAATTCGCGCCGAATAATCGACATGCGTCACCGCCGGAATTTCTGAACGCACAACATTCAGTTTGTCAATTCCCCAGAGCCTGCTCTCATCTGAGGTCATCTGGCGCTGTTTATCCTTTTTGACATCAGCAACGAGCAACATATACGGGCTTTCGCGATCGATTTCAAACCAATTGCTCACCTGATCTGCCAGTACGGACGGCGCAAACGGGCGAAAACTCTCCCGGAATTTGATTTTCAGATTCATTTTTTTCTGCATTTTCGAAGATCGGGCGTCGCCAATAATCGATCGATTTCCCAATGCCCGCGGTCCGAATTCCATCCGACCCTGGAACCACCCAATCACCTTTTCATCGATCATCAAATCCGCCACATCATCGATTAGCTCATCAAACTCTTTGTAGCTGTGCGGCAAATTATGCTCGGTCAAAAACTGGCGTATTTTTTCGGTGCTGTATTCGGGTCCCAGGTAAGAGCCCATTTGCAAATCTCTGCCATTTTTAGGCAATAGCGCTCTATTCAAATGATGGTAATATGCGATATAAGCCGCGCCAAGCGCACCACCCGCGTCTCCGGCTGCCGGCTGAATCCAGATATTGTCGAATACTCCGGAGCGCAATAATTTTCCGTTGCCAACGCAATTCAAAGCCACACCACCGGCAAGACACAAATTCTGTTCGCCTGTTTCCTTTTTCACATTTCGCGCCATTCGCAGCATAATTTCTTCGGTGACATCCTGAACCGAACGCGCGAGGTCCATCTCTTTTTGAGTCAGTTTGCTCTCGGGTTTGCGAGGAGAGAAACCAAAGAGCTGATCGAGTTTGCCGTTGGTCATTGTGAGACCGGCGCAGTAATTGAAATAGTCCATATTCATTTTGAACGAACCATCTTCTTTCAAATCGAGGAGATGGTCGTAAATGAGCTGCACGTATTTGGGTTCGCCGTAAGGTGCCAGCCCCATCACCTTGTATTCGCCCGAATTGACTTTGAATCCGGTGAAATACGTAAATGCAGAATACAGCAATCCAAGCGAGTGTGGAAAATGCAATTCCGCCAGGAGTGCCACCCGGTTATCTTTGCCGATGCCGTAGGAAGAAGTCGCCCACTCCCCGACGCCATCCATAGTCAGGAAGGTAGCCTGTTTGAAAGGGGATGGGAAAAACGCGGACGCTGCATGTGATTCATGATGCTCCGGAAACAAGATTGTGCCTTCGAAACCGCTCTCTTTTTTGATCACATCCGGAATCCACAGTTTCTGACTTAACCATAGCGGTATAGCTTTAATAAATGACTGCACACCCTGTGGAACGAAATTCAAATATGTTTCGAGAATGCGTTCGAACTTGATTAGCGGCTTGTCATAAAACGCTAAAAAATCGAGGTTATTGGGTTTCAGATTGCCCCTTTGCAGGCAGTAATTGACTGCATTTTTGGGGAAATCATGGTCATGCTTCTTCCGCGTAAATCGCTCCTCTTGCGCAGCAGCGATAATTTCGCCATCTCTGAGCAGACAGGCAGCACTATCATGATAGAAACAGGAGACTCCTAAGATATTCATACTACTCCTCACTTTACTAAATTCAAGCCTTTACATAAAAATCACTCGCTTAGATGCGTCGGTAAGAAACGCCTGCCAGTCACCCATGCAGGACTCGCTATTCGCGAACAGTTAAAAGCACTCATCCGCTAGTTGGATTTCAACATTTTTTTTGTAATGATATGATCATCGGCAACGAGCCGATAAATATAAACTCCGCCACTGGTCTGATTGCCCTTGTAGTCCTTGCCATCCCATTTTACCTCAAACTGCCCGGCTTCTTGATTTTTATCGACCAGCATCCGTACACGTTGCCCCAGGATGTTATAAATCGTGATATTAACTTTAGCCGACTTTGCTAACTGGTAACGAATGACTGTTTCCGGGTTGAAAGGATTCGGGAAATTCTGGTACAATGCAAACGATTTCGGAGCCTCGCCGGATGCCTGTACCGGGAATATCGCTGTTACGAGACGGAACGGCTGCATATCGAATCGATATTTTTGGAACACAATACTTTCTTCCGACAACGTTTCCTTCAATGCTTTGAAACGGATTTGCAAAAATTCACCGACTTCGCCAGCAGGGTATGCCGAAAATAAACCAAGGTGCAGTGTGCGAGCCTCCGATTTATAGAAAACCGCGAAATCTTCGGATAACGCCGTTTTCCGGATATCGAGCAAGGCGACATCCTGTTCTGAAATTTCAAAAAGCAACTCGCAAGAGAGAAAGCCCGATTGATCGATGTCGAAGGGAACGCAGATGGTATCGCCTGTCACCGCAACCGACGATTTATTCCACTGGTAGGAATCGGCGATCTGCTTCGGTTGCGATGAAGCATTCCAGCCGCCTTTGACATCACCCAACAGATATGCCTGGTAGTTTTCGTTTTCTTTATCAACAGTAATATTGGAATATGATCCATTGCCGGGATTGAATATCCACTTGCCAACCTGTGAATTTTGAATGGGCGGCAGTTTCAGCGCAAATCGCGCAACATGAACGGCATCGTAGGGCCAAATTTGAGCATTCCGATCCACATCCGCAGCGATTTCCTGCTTCGGGGTGAGCATCTCCAATTTCATATAATGACGCATAATCAATGCGGCATCATACATGGTTATCAAATTGGGATTGCCGGCTGTGTGCGCAATTTTACTCGGAACAACCTGGAAATCAGTATTTTTGGGAATTGAGGAAAGGCGATACGCACCTTGCATATTCGTCGTGTCCTGGGCGCTAAATCCACCGCTTACCGCCATTTTAACGCCCGATACGGGATCGTCATCTGCGTAATAGCGGACAAAACCGGATATTGCAAACAGCATCTTTTCGGCGGTTGCCTGAAATAGCACAGTGTTCGCAGACGTAGCCGGTGCACTCACCATGACCGCATTTGTTCCGGGATCCGGTCCGAGTACCAGATGTGCTTCTGCTTCGCCGGATTCGTCGGTATACAATGGCATCGATTCAAGGAGGCTGCCACCCCCCTGCACAACATCAAACATGATTGCGACATCACCGGCAATATTGCCGTATTGATCGTGCAGCGAAATTTTCAGCGGCAGACCAAGCGCATTATTCGGAGTGCCAAATTGATTGTTGCCGCTCACAATTTGCAGATCTGACGGATCATCCGGTATCGCTGTGAGATCGAAAGTGACATCGGGAACCGAATATTCAGGCAAAGAAGCGGCTATCGAGATATTGCCTGCTACTTTTGGCAAAATAGCATAGGCGCGGGCTTTTCCATTGGCATCGGTGTAAAATTCGCTGCTACCCTGTTTTGTCGCTTCGGGTGAAAAACTCAGGTTCTTCGTAAGAATAAACCGATCCAGCCGCACGTCGGTGGTTTTGCCAACCACTTTTATAGCATGCAGTCCTTGCCCAAGAGCGATGGTTTTCGGATCTTCGGCGCCCAAATCACCGACCTGGTCCCATTGCCATGATCCGGGAGAATCTATTTGCCAGTTCATTTCAGCACCGTCATCAATCGTAATGCCAAAAGAATTATGAGCCGCATCCGGCGCGAACGCACGCCCCCAGATGCGAAAATTTCCGGCTTCCAAAACATAAAAAGCTGCTTCAGCCAATCCGGTATTGGGAACGGAACCTGTCGGCGCAACGATATATTCGCCTGCTGACGCGTCGGCAGCTTCAACGCGCACCATCGGTTCAACCAGCAGCGCATTTTCCAATTCGATTCCGATTTTGCCATCCGCTGTTCGGGCGAAAACGGCGCCGCTGCCTTCCTGAAATTCATAATCAACTGCAATCCCGGCGACGCCATCACCATCCGGATTTTGAACCTGGATTTCCAGCGGATCGGTGGCGAGTGTGTTGACTACTTCTTCCTGCGGATTGCCATTGGTTGCCACCAATTGGGTCGGACCATCGAAAGCAGGTTCATCTTCGAATGACAAGTTGAAATCATCAAGGCGATGATTGGCGGTACCGATGGAGATGACGCCGGCGTGCAAATAGCCATAATTTCCTGCTAGAACCTGTGAATCGACCAGGCGTCCGTCAAACCCGCCATTCAAAAAGCAATCAAAAAAATGACCGCGCCCGTCGTCATGCATCACCACTTTCAACGTATCGCCGGCAGCAGGAGCGCCATAGATGCCACTGACGCGATCGACTTCATAATTCACTGCGCCGTTGGACACAAGGCTCAACACGAGATCACCTGTGGCGCTTTCTTTCCAAATCGTATATCCGTTGGTGGTTTTTGAATTGGTTTCAAGCCGCAGCGCGAGCCCAATCTCGCCGGAACGCGCCGGATCTGTATCCTGTCCGTACGTGATGGAAACAGATATCGGGCTGTTTTCTGTGCGGTAAACCGCTATAAATTTTCCGGAATTGGTATCGTTATTGAGGAATTGGTTATTATCAATGGTGTATCCCCCCTGGCTGCTCCAGCACCCGACGAGTTGACTGCGATTGAAATTGTCGGTGATAAACGTACCTGTCGAGGACATGACATTCATCAGGCTTTTGTAAAATACGCGCGCGATAACATTATAGCCGTCATTGTTCGGATGCAGCGTATCAAACATGTAGCTATATTCCCAACCGGGATTCGTCTTGAAAAGCGCATTTACGCCACAATAATAAATAGGCAATCCTTCATCCAGCTTCTCCTGAACAAGCAGCCAGATTCGCCGATTCAGTGCATCGTGTTCGCCAAGGGTATCCTCTTTTTTGGGAATTATGGTTGCCAACAGGATGATAATTTGCGGATTGACCGCATGAATTCGGTCGATGATTGTCTCAAGATGATGGCGAATTTGATCCGCACTGAAGTTTTGAGCGAAATCATTCGTACCCAGATGGATCATGACAATCTCAGGCTCAGTCCATGTGACATAATCGGCTACAAAATTTTTAATCCAATCCGCACTCCAACCGGGATGCCCCTCGTGCCAGGGATAAAATGTGGTACCATCGTGCAATGTGCCAACAAAATTGAAATTGGTGCCTTCAGTCAATAACATATTTGCCAAATCGTCACGGTAACCTCCGATTGGCGTTGAACCATGTTCACCATGCGTTATTGAATTGCCCAACGGCATGATTTGGATCATTTGTCCGTACGCGGCAAGCGGACCCACCAGTAAAAAAAATAAGAGCCAGGATGAAAAGAATCTTTTTCTCGTGAAGGTTTCGGAGCAGATGAGTCGGTATTCAATAAGCTTTCGGTTCATACACAAAAAAGTATTCTGTTTCAATGCAGCATATCTCCTATATACCGTATCCACGTGAATTAACGCCAACAGGTGTATCTCTCAACTGATCAGCACTATAAAAAGACACCCGGGGCAATAGATCAGCTTTCCTGAAGGGTATCGCCCCAGGTTTTGATTGTTTGAAAAAAATATGTTTCTAATTTAAGATTTCGCCGCATTTGCAGACGGCTAAAACTTCACAAATCGTGTGCGTTTTTGACGATTTTCTTTTACTATTATTTCAGCAGAACCATCCGCTTCGTGGCTCGGAATTCACCTGCCTGAATGATATAGATATAAATTCCGGAAGCAACATTCATCCCGTACTCGTCTTTGCCATCCCAAACCACCGTATGATATCCCGCTTGTTGATGTCTTGAAACAAGCGTGCATACTTTCTGCCCCAACAGATTGAAGATAACCAGGCGGACATCACTGGCTTCCGGCAGTTGGTATTGAATTTTCGTGCGCGGATTAAACGGATTTGGATAATTCTGCGTTACGGCGAATGACGTCGGACGCTCGATAAAAACTTTGATTGAGTGATGGGCAGTTTTTCTGCCCGAAAAATCGACGTCTTCCAACTTGTAGTAATATGTCCGCCCTGCCTGCACGGAATGATCCACAAATTCATAACGCATGTCCTCGGTTGCGCCAATCACCGAGCTGTTTATCTGTGAATAGCCATCATCTTCCAGGCTGCTTCTCAACACATGAAATCCGTAGTTGTTTTTCTCAAAGCTGGTTTCCCAGGTCAATTTCACATGCCCGTTTTCAATTATTTCCGCTGAAAAATTTCCCAATTCAACAAGAGTTTTATTGTGAATAATCCACTCATGACGCAGTTTATCGTAGGTATCGGTAACCGTGACTGAAATCGTATAATTTCCCTGGCGGTACTCTTGCGGCATGAAGGTATATTCGCGTTCGCTGCACACCAGAAGGGAATCGAACGAACTCGACGCATGCGGGCGCAAAACCCAGTCATAAATCAATGGCTCCTGATCGGGATCAGAAACGGTGACACTGAATTGAAGCGGATCACCGGTGAGTAAATCTCCGCTGATATCCGTGACCGTGGGATAAAGGGCTTCCAATACGGGCTTGCGATTCAAATTTGCAGCCTCAATAGTCACTTCTTCCGCCCCGATACCGCCTTTGCTATCCTTCACCAGGAACCAGACTTTATAATTTCCCGCCTGTTGATACGTAGGCGTCCAGGTAAATTTTCGTGTTCCCAATGAATCAAAGCGTGCACCCGGCGGAATTGTGCTGGCGCGCGAACCGTATTCGATCACATCGTTATCGTCATCAACGGCATTGACTGTGAATTCCAGGTATTGACCCTCTTCGATAGAGAAGTCCCCGATCTCCGGCTGAATCAACGGAAAATTATTGCTGACAGCTTCTGCTGTGAATTCAAGCGGTGAATTCTGCAAATTCTGGTTGATGACAATCGCGCTGTTTGATCCGAGAACTGAGCCCAATTTGAACCAATTGCGGGCGATACCCGATTCATCGCTTTTTGTGGTAATCGTTGTCGAACCATCGGGCCACTTGCCGCTGCCCGACATAACAACCCAGGTGAATGAAACGTTTTTAACCGGATTCCCGTATTGGTCTACTGCTTTTACCTCAAACGGAAATGGCAACAGACGACCCTTTGTGCCTTGCTGTCCATTTCCGCTGGCGATTTCCATCGTTTTTGCGCTTTGAGAGGTTGCATACAATTTGAAAAGCATCGGTGAATTGATCAATCCTTGAGAGGAAACCTCAACAATCACCTCGCCAATCGTACCACCGAATTTTACGGTTCCTAACGCATGACCATTTTGATTGGTAATATATGGCTGAGCTTCCAGAATTGTCGCATCTCCGCTTATTATTTTAAACAAGACTTCAACACCAGGAACCAGATTGTTATAAATATCTGTGGTTTGAACGACCATATTATTGCTCGAAGATGGTGAGCCGTAAACCGGACCTTCCGCGAGATTGCCCCTGACATACAGCAGCTTTTTAACTTCGCCGGTCTCTCCAGTGGAAGTAAAGGTAATGCCTTTTCCGAGGGCTTCCGCTCGAACGATATTCAAACCGATCTTATTATCCGGGGTAAAGCGTACCGAAGCATGCCCCAGTCTATCGGAATAAACGGTTCGAATTTTATGTCCCTGGAAGCTGCCATCACCGATTTCAACGGAAAACTTGACCGGTTCATTCCAAACTGCCCAGCCATTGCTATCCACAACCTTCACGACGAATGGCTCCGGCAATCCAACACCAGCCGTTCCCGTTTGATTATCCCCGGAGTGCTTCGATATATCCGCAGCAACCGCCTCTCTACCGGTAGCCGTATATGTGCGTGTTCCGATATCCTTGGCAACCGTCGATGCGCTATTTTGACCTACGGTTTGTTTTAAAATGAGGTGGGAATATGCCCATCCATTGGCGTCGGTTTCGACCGGCTGCAATTCATAAATAGCACTTCCATCAGGTTGACCATCGCCTGCAAAAGTTACTTCATGTCCCTGAACCGGGTTGTCAAATTTATCGCCGACCCGAATTCCCAACGGTTCGGGCAGCACTGCACCGACGTTTCCGGTCTGGTTGCCACCCACTGTGCTTAAAATTTTGGTACCGAGCAATGAAATGAAGGTGACAATACCTTCATTCGCAAATTCTCCCACACCGGTGATAAAGGCGGTAATATGCTTTTCTCCGGATTTGTTCGCACGTATTTTACCAGTCGTTCTGCCATCACTTCCGGTTGCAAGCGTTGGTTGGGTTAAAATTCCTTCGTCGGCGGTTCCGATCGTAACATATTTATCGGAAATCGGATTGCCGAAAGCATCGGTAGTTTTGATGATGATTGTAGCTTCAGTTCCAACAGCGGGGAAATTCGGCTCAAACGTGATGGTTGACGCTTCAAGGCTCAAGGGCCCGGTTTGACCGGTTGAATAGAAATACATTGGCGTATTTTGCAGGGCAACTGAACCGTTGGATGCGGTCGCTTTCACCGTATTAAGCACGCCATTTTCGGGTCCAACAGTCAAATACACCTGGGCATATCCATCCTCACCCGACGTTTTTACGACCATGGTATCTGTATCACCATCCAGGGTTCCCCCGCCGGTAGTGACTTCGAATGTGACGGTCAGTCCGCCGACACCATTATTATTATTATCAGTGACCTGAACTTTGAATGGCTGAGGAAGCACAGCGCCTACGGTACCATTTATGGTTTCATTGCTGATTCTCCGCAATTTTGTGGCGGAGCTTGCCATGCCCGATGCATAGACAATATAAGGTGAATCTACAAGATGGTTGGCAGTGTAAGTTGAAGCAACCTGCAGCTCGTTATTATAATCTCCTTTTTCATTTCCGATTGACCAGTACACCTGGACAAATCCATCAGGATCGGTATATTGATCTGTTGTCGTTACAACATTGTTGATTTTGCCCCCGCCTTTCATCACTGTAAAAACAACTTTATGTTGATTAATGGGATTCAGGGCAAAGTCGGTCACGCGCGCTCGAATAGGCAATTCCAATTGACCGCCGACGACTGCCATCTGGCTATCGCCCTGCACAATATGCAAAACAGACGCCGAACCCAGTTCTGCTGATGCCCAAAATTTAAGAGGTGAAAATGTCAGGTGATTGCCATTAAAAAGGGCATGCGCTTCGATAATATTGTTTTTCAAGCCCGGTTGCGGACCTAGCGTCCATTGAACGGCAGCATGACCCGCCGTATTCGTCAATAGCGAAATTTCATCCACACCGTTTACTTTGCCGCCGCCTTCGAATATCAAAAACTTGACCTGAAAATTGCGCAATCCGACTCCCTGGTCATCGGTAACCAGCACTTTCACCGAATCCGCGAGAGGTAATCCGGCTGTCCCGCTTTCATTCTTTTCACTCACACGCCTGATTTGCGTTGCCGGATGAGCCGTTGCGGTAAATGTTTGGGGATTCCCCTTCAACGCCACGCCATGACGGTATCCATTTACTTCGATGCGATTGACTTCGCCCGGGGTGTCGCCCAGTGTGAAGATAACCTGGGAGAGACCCTGGTCATTCGATGTAACCGAGGTATCAGTTGCTCCGTTGAAGGTACCACTTCCTTGCTTGACGGTAAACAGGACTTCTTCATGACCGGGCACAGGATTTCCATAATTATCGGTGACCTTGATACTTAAAGGAACCGAAAGCTGATATCCTGCTGATCCCTTTTGATTGTTTCCGGCATAAATCGCAATTTTGTCAACCAGACCCGGCGTAGCCTCAAATTGAACCGGAGAGTTGACGAGTGGATCGGCGCTGCCAGTTGTTGCGCTTACCTCGGCGATGTTCTTGATTTCAGAATCGGTGCCCAGGGTGAGCGTTGCGCCAGCCAAGCCGTTTCCATCGGTATAAACCTGTGTGGAAACCTGACCATCAAAATTGCCTCCGCCCTGCTTCACTTGAAATGTGACCTTATGTCCGGCAACGCCATTGCCATATTCATCGCCAATTTTGACGACAAACGGATTCGCTAACCGGCTATTTGCAGCTCCGGTTTGTCCGTTTCCCGAATACCGCGAAATGTCGTACGCAGTCGCCGGTGTTGCTCTGGCAATAAACTCATAAGGCGAATTCTCAAGCGGTTGACCGGATCGAAAAGCGCGGGCTTCTACCCGATTTGTATCGGCGACGGTACCCAAATCCAGGCTAATACGCGCCAATCCGTCGGAACCGGTTGTGATTGTTTGCGTTGTGGTTCCATAAGAAGTGAATTTGCTCCCGCCAGGTCCTTGCGTGATTACAAACTGAACGCTATGATTTTTAATTGCATTGCCGAAATCATCTTCAATTTTTACTTTGAGCTGTGTTCCGAGTGTTGTAGTTACTTCACCACTTTGGTTTTTACCGGAGACGTAAACCATTTTAGACGCAATATGCGACGTAGCGGTAAAGGTAAATTCCACCGGGGAACCATCCAGGGGAGCGCCTTCGAACCCTGCTTCGGCGTGCACGACGCTTGTTTCGCTCTCTGTTCCGAGTATATAATGCACCGATGCTTCACCAGCTTCATTGGTGTTTACGGGCTGCGATTCTACAAAACTACCGCCGCCGGAAACAGAAACGAAGGTCACCGGAAACCCGCTTTTAGCATTTCCGTATTGATCTGTTATTTTCACCACCAATGGATTCGGCACCTCCTGACCGCCTGCGCCGCTTTGAGGGCTTCCAGATACAAAAGAGATAGCTGATGGTATATCCCCGGAGGCAGAAGCGGTGAATGTAACCGGCGAGCCTTGCAATCCCGGGGCTTTGACAACTGCGGTATTCGTGCCCACTTCCGGTCCCATAGTCCATTCAGCTTTTGCCAAGCCGAACGCATCGGTTTTATATTCAGGATACTCCTCGAGTCCGGTAGGAGTCCAACTTGTATTATTGACAATAACCAATTTATCCAGTTTTGCATTATCATTCCCATGATACACAATCAGGTCGTGCCAACCGGCAGTGAATGTATATTGCCAATGCGCAGCGACTGGAGAATTATCATATCCTGTTCCGACTTTGGACCAGAACCATTCAGATTGGAGCGGGTTGGGATTCCAGAGCCGCGGTTCCTCCCCATTAACTTTGAAATACCATGAATTTGCGCTGGGGCTTTGGTTGGTGTTTACTCGTCCCCAGAAATAATAATTCCCGGGTGTTTCGATATAAAAATGGTAAGCTGCGGTGCCTTCAAAAGCATCGCCCGAGGTGCAGGTAATGTATTGCTGATTGGACACGTCGTGGTCGATTTCAATCGACATGGGTGAGGTAATTTTCCCATCTTCAGCTTCAATCCTGATATAATTATCAGGTGCAACAGCCAAATCGAAGTGTCCGCCTCCGGATGTTACTTCATAGCTTACCTTTACTCCTGAAACCGGATTTCCATTGTCATCGGTTACTTTTACTGCCAGTGATTCTGGCAACGCTCGGCCGACCGAACCACCCGTCTGGTTATCCCCTGCCCATTTTTCTATTTGTGAAGCTTCACCAACCGCATTGACAATCGCGAATTCATCGACGTTATTATTGCGGTTCCCGTGGAGTACCACGCCGGCATATACCTCATTATCGTCCTCACCGAAGAGCTTGCCCAGATCAGAGATGGTGCCATCGTAGGCATCGTTGATATAATAATCAAAATGATGACCACTATCATCTGCACGAACCATTACTTTGAATTCATCACCCGGCAGTGGATTTGGCAGGGCACCTGGTTTTTGCAGAAAAAGTGTGGCATCGGCGAGTTGTCCGGCTTCGATTGCTGCCAGACAGATATTGCCATTATCTGTGCGTCGCCAGGCAAGATAGCCGTTCGTAGCTAAATTCGGATCGGTCAGCATCAGCGCAACCCCGCCGCGGCTGATGCCGGTAGCATCGGCAGTTTCACCCCACTTGACTTTCACTTCAATGGGATTTTTGCGCTTGACAAAAACGCCCATATAGTTCCAGCTTTCGCTTGAGGCAGTATTTACAAGATCACCATTGATGATTTGGAATTCCGGCGCCGCTACCCAATCTGCACCAAGCTGTGTTCTATCGAATGTATCGCGTACTTCGGTTGCATTCGAGGTTGTTGCCTGGGTCAAATTCGATAAGCCCGACATATTGGGAACTTCATCATAGGCTTTGATTGCGAAATAGTATTTTGTATTCGGCTGCAAGCCGGTTACGACAAAAGATTGAGTTAGTCCCGCCAGCAAAGGTGTCGGCGGATTATTGACTTTATTCGCACGGCTAAAATTGCTTTCGGTGATTACATTTTCGGAATAACGTATGTCGTATCCGACCGGCGTGCCTTCGCTGCCGTCATCGCCGGGAGCGGTCCAGGTCAAAGTTGCCGTGGTTGCGCCGGCAGAACCAGCAAGCAAATCGGTAATTGTCTGCGGCGCTATATTATCCGTGCTTTTAAACAGATCAAAATTATCAACCTCGTTGTTGAATCCGCCTCGCAACATGATGCCAGCATATTGAGGAAATACGTTTCCTTTCCTTCTTTGCGGATCCGAATGCCGACCGATAAACTCGTCGTTTTTATAGCAATCGAAATAATGCCCCGCGCCGTCGGTGGTCATGCTGACTTTAAAGATATCGCCGCTGGCAAGAGGACCTGAGAGCGCACCGCTGATATTTCCGATATTATTGCTATAATCAATCGCACCGTTGGCTACTGCCCAGAGATCCATATTGCCATTGCTCATAATCCGAAGGAAATAGCCATTGGCTTGCGCAGTGGGTGCATCCAGCATCAGACCGAAACCAAGCTCACTCGCACCAGCAGCATCGACACCGTCGCCTAATTTTATTGAAACCGTGGTTGGATTAGTGAAGGGCTTGTATGTCGCCAGATAGTCCCACCCGGAAGCTGCGGTATTTGCCAGTTCATTCCCGGAAACTTCATATACACCAGCGGCTCCCCATACGTCTCCCAACACGCTCCTGTTGAAGTTATCGGTGACAATTGGATCGGAGACATTGACTGCATTCAGTATTGAATTAAAAAATACTTTGGCAATCATCGTATATCCATCATTGTTGGGGTGGATATCATCGGTGGCATTCATCAATGTCGTTTCCCAATCAGCCCTGGTTTTAAACATTTCATTAATGCCGGCATAGTAAATTTTGTAATCGCTGCTGAGTTTCGCATAATACATATCGAGAAGCAGCACGTTAACATCATCGGTTTTGCTGTCGAAGGCATCTTTTCTGGGCACTAAACTAGCTAAAACGATTTTTGTACTTACGTTATCATTATAAATAATATCAACGAGTTGTTCGATTTCGCCAGCAATGCCTTCCGGTGTTTGAGCCGAATTAACATCGTTTGTTCCGATCATTAACAGAACAATATCAGGGGAATAAACCGAAAGCCAGGTATTAAGCTTGTTAATCAGACTATCAGCAGTCCACCCCGGATGCCCTTCGTGATTATTATCGCCGAAATCGCCTGCGGATTGACTTCCGACGAAATCAAAATCAATGCTTTCATCGGTTAATAAATTGTAAAGATCATCTCTGTATCCACCCACTGGATTTGAGCCTGCATCTTCATCGCCTTTTGTCATGGAATTTCCCAAAGGCATGATTTTTATTGTCTGTGCATTAAGCGTATCCACGTTTCCCCATAAAAAACCACAAAGTAACGCCCAGAGTAAAAGGCCGCAGGTTACTTTGTTTAAACGTTTCATACGAACTCTCCTAATTTGTTTATATTCAATAAACAACACCAAAAATTATTATATCCTTTTAATTATTAAAAGATAAAGCATCCTTCGGCTTATGTTTGCAATTTTTATACCAGATTTTTGGTACGGATGGCATGTAATCCAACCGGCATAATAATTTGCAAAATGTAAAACCGCTATTTTTAATTCCCAGGCACCGCGTCGGAAGCAATGAAACCGAGAATCAAATTAGCGACACATTACTCAGGTTTTACATTGGAAAGCTCTATCATTTGATTTCCTCAAGGTGTTGTATTAGAGCGAAACAATAGCAAATCTTTGGCGAATCTCAATGATACACCTTTCCCATCGCCATCCAGCAGGGCGTAACATGGATTTAATTGCGCAATTTTAACGAACTGCATTCGTTTAACCGGGAATTATGAATTTACGAATGACTCAGCGTGGTTTCAAAATACTCAAATACATTATCGTCAATATTGTGACTTTTCTTAAATAATTTTTCTTTGCGCCCAGGGATGCTTTGAGGGTTCATCGTCAGGCTATGACAGGAAATCCTGACTTTCGGCTTTTGTTATAACTTCAAACGGGCATAATTTGAACAACTTGGAGTGCATCGCCTTTATACGATGCGTGATTTGAAATCCATAAAGGGATTTCACTCCAACCGACATGGTCGTTGTCATTCTAATTATTCTTCTCAGAATTAGTGTTCGAAAAGTTTAATTTGTGACCGTTTTAAGTATAACATTATATGTTAAAAAAAATGTGATTGAGCCAGCAGGCGACAAAGAGCGTCTGCCAACAGATCGTTGCTGATACGAGCTATTCGGTAACATCGCTCGCTAAATCGCCATCTGCACATCCCGCGCCGGCTAACCATATTGATTTGAATTTTTCTATGATGCAATCGGCTGCCAGGCGATTCGCCAGCGAACTGGGATGGCGATCGAATTGGTTGACCCATAACTTCCTATATTCCTTTTCCTTTGAAAATGGATCACGCAAATCTACATATAGTGTACTCTCTTCATCACAGATAGCAATCACTCGTTCATGTAAAAAGGCAAACGGATAATTCGCATTCAAATCGCCGACAACATCCGGAAACAATACGATTCCCATGCGGATATCATTATCCTGGCAACTTTGAATGAATTGCTTGAGCGCCCGATTGCTTTCCTGCGAATCAAGGCATTGGGGATCACTGAACCGCCTGGAAATATAATCCGAATAGCTTCCAGCCCAACCCAGCGCCTCCTGCAAAGCGTACCATTGGAGACTGACCAGAAAATATAGCGCGGATGCTGACTGCAATTTTGCATGCAATTCGTCAGAGGGAGCGAGTGTCATCGAGCCCGGACGTCCGCTTTTATCATGACCTTCTACATCATTCACGAACCACTGCAACAGCACAAAATCGGGTCTGGTTTTCAGTACGATTGAATTTAGTATTTCAAGGTGATCTACTGTTTCAGCGCCGGATCGCCCAAAATTCAGGACTTCACAAGCAACGCTGCAGCGTTTCGCTTCCAAATAGGTACCAATCAGGTTGGAAAAGCGCTCCGCGATGGGAATTCCCTGACCATAAGCAAATGAATCCCCGATAATGGCGATTCGGTAAATGCTGTCAGCTTTTGCTATATCAAATTCGCGCTCCCTGAATTGTAATTTATTGAAGCGGACGTTGAACCAGTTCCATCGAAGGGCAAAATAGCTTGTATCATCCGCTGTGGTTGTGATACCGCGAAAGGCGATTCGAACGGCAACTTCACTCATCACCAGCAGGATGAGAATGGTTATAGATAGCACAATCAATTTGGAAATGATGGAATTAGCGCGAGACTCATCAAGGAAAATGCGTAGATCGATGCCGAGCAGTATGCCTGCCAATCCCATAAACAGGCAGATCTTAAGCCAGATATTTGCAATAATCTGCATATCTGCGAGGGAATTTACCAGCAGCAATATAAGTGAGCCACTGGTCAAAAAGACACAAAAAAAGATGAATTTACGACTCATGACTTTCCTTTCATGATTGAATTCCAGAGCTAGCGTCCTGGTGAAACTGGAACAGGCAGGTTGAAGTAAGGTTTTTATGCTTAATCAGGGATTTTTAGCGTCCCATTAAAAGCATCCGCAACGAAGCACAAATCAATTGTCTATTGAAATCAAATTTGATCGCGGTTTGCCGGAATCGATTTTCATAAAATCTGCATCATCCCGGTTAGTTGATTTAAAGGGCAACCTTCATGCCCGTATTTTTTAAAATAAAACTTGTTAATCACTAAAAGCGAAGCGTTGAATGATGGCTCAATTATACAAACAACATGCAAGAATTGGAGAAATAAAATAGCCGGAAACCCTGCTTTGGATTTTCCAGATATCTTAAAGTATCGTCAATAAATTAGAATTCTTAAGTGAGATTTGAAGGAGACAAAGGTGCAATGGTTGTGTGAGTTGAATCAGGCAGCAATCAAGGAGGTGGGATATAATAAGTTACCCATTTAAATTTCTTCAGTGGCTATTTGTCAAAATTTTTTTAAAGCAAAATGTCCAGGTTATTTTATCCCACCTGCGAAAAAAAAGACTGCAATTTTCGCAACAGCTTATCACGAAGGATCCATTGTGAGAAGTTGATTATTTTTTTGGCTTTAATGGAAACGGATGTCATGAAGGAAGGAGGAGAGAACGGAACAAGCCACAGGTCTTCGTTGCCACTTCGATCCGACTGAAAGACAATTTTCTTCCCATCGGGCGACCAGGCTGGATACCAATCGAGACAGGGTTCACCAGTCACCTGAAACGGTGAACCGGCCGGCAAACCGTTTTTCAGAGAAAGCACATAGATATGACTGCGTCCGGTAGACATCGCGCGATACGCAAGATAATGGCTGTCAGGCGACCAGGCGGCAATATCTTCGAGAGAAGGGGTTTCTGTGATTCGCTGCGGCTCGCCACCCGAAACCGGAATTACCCAAATATCCCAATTCCCGCTTCGATTGGAAGAAAAAGCGATCTGCGTGCCATCAGGTGACCATGTCGGGAATTTCTCTTCATACGCATCGGACGTAATCTGTACCGCAGCGCCTCCCCCTGTGGGCATTGTCCAGATATCGCTGCTGCCGCTTCTTCTTGAGATGAATGCAATATTCATCCCGTCGGGCGACCAACTGGGCATAAAATCCGCACTTTCATGCTGCGTAAGCTGCCTGACACTGCCTGTGACCAGGGAATAAATCCAGATCTCGGAATTCCCCTCAAAATAGGCTTGAAACACCAGCGCATCACCGTCCGGCGACCACGACGGAAAAAAGACGCGTTCGAACGAAGTTTCGAGCACGCGAGAGCTTTCGTCCCCAATCGACAACAGGCATAATTTATTCACTACGTTGTCGTACCTTGTATAGACAATCGTTTTGCCATCAGGAGACCATCTCGGCGTGCTCTCATCGCGCTCATCAGTGGTGAGTTGCTCCGGTGTTTTCATCGCATAGCCGGATAGTAACAAAAGACCACCGATCACACAGCACAGGAAAACCAGCACGATCAAGCCAATTTTCAGCAACTTGCGCATAATTCATAACCCTCCATGGTTAGCTTTCTCCGGTTTATTTTCGGAATTTACGGTCGTCGCACCTGCAACCCCACAGGCGGGCTCGGTGGAGTGTCGCCACGCGGATAAACGAATCGAAAATAGACCACATTGTCATTTTCATTATCCGCCGACCAGATCCATTGCACTCCCCTGTCTTGCGAGATGCCGCTTACATTGCCGTAATCGCTCCAGGGCTGGGTCGCACCATGCCGACCTATTTCCGTGGCATAACTCCAGCCGGAGTCGTTATACTCGACAGATTTCCAGTTGAGCGGTTCCGACGTGGCAACTTTCCAGGTACGATCGGACACAAAATGATTGTTCATATAATCGATCTCAACCACCAGCCCACCCTGGATATCATAATCGATAGCTCTTACCGCTATCACATTGGTGCCTGATACTGAGGGAACCACATACGTTTCGGCATCATTCCAGCCATCACCTCGTCCGATGCTGTCGCCATTCACAAACAGATGATATTCGTTATCTGAAGAGATCGTTATAGTAAATTCCGGCGGTATACCAATATATTTAAGTATAGTTGGATTAGGTGAGATTACATTTCGTGCTTTCGCCCTGTCGATCAGGTTACTGATTGTTACTTCATAGGTTACCCCGGCGGTATGGGCGCTGGTGCCAAGATTGACTTTGGTCGGTTCAACCAGGTTTGCGCTGTAAATTGATATACCACTATTGATCGAATAGTTGCCCACATTTTCAGCGGATGATTCATCCATCGGTTCGCTGAACGTGATTTCGACGACATTCGAACTGGTATTGGATGCAAAAAGCGCCTTCGGCGGAGTATTATCTGCCAGTGTGTGATACGGTCCGCCATCGGCAGAGGTGGTGCTTCGATTCCCGGCATCATCGACAGAAAAAACCGAGTAGCTGTAATCCGTATCTTCTTCTAAGCCAGTATCGATATACGTCGGGTTGACTGTCGTGCGAACGAAAGTACCATTGCGATGAATTTCATAATACGATGCCAGATCTCCATCAGATGCGGGACCTGGTGCCGTCCAAGCCAAAGTAACACTGGACTCTGTCTGATCTGAAGAACCCAGGTTTGTTGGCGGCAGGGGTGGAATTGCTTCCTTCGGAAATTCGAAGCGGATAGCATCGGCTATCACAATGCCGTTGAGCGTATTGGAGACTTTTATATAATTATTGCTTCCGGCGGAAAAACTGAATGTGCCCAGGTAATTCCATTTGCCATAATTAGCTCTCTGGTTGACCGTGACCGTGCTGGTACCATTCGAATGATGAATTTCATACGGAACATCTGCTGCTTCGTCGTCGCCGGCAGCGCCATGAAATGCATGCCATTCGTACACCTTGTACGATCCGGCTACGCCAAACGTGGGCCTGAAAACGGCATAATTATTCCCGTTGCCCGATGACGCGTAGTGATAGCCGGCGCCGAATCCATCTTTTGTTGAATTAGTCATCGCCCAGGCGCTTCCCGCAGTTCCATAATTGCCAATCGCCCAGTTCCCGACATACTCTACGGTTTCGCTGCCAGCGGAGGTTCCGGCATCCACATTATCAATAATCACATCAGCGATAATGGTTTCCGGTTTTTTGACCAGCACGATTCCGTCGCCCATTATTTTATACAGGCTCGGATTTTCATAAACGCCCCAGAGCGTAATCTGATCGAACGGTTCGCCATTATTGTGCGTCGGATCTTGCCCACCCTTAAAGCGATAATAAGGACCGGCATAACCATTCAGCGTCCGCAATTCAGCATCGGTGACGGTGACTGTTTTGCCTTTGGCATTGACGATGGACGCGCCATTATCGAAAAATCGCACCCACACCGCCTGGATATTCCAGTCCGGACCCTCTGCTTGCAGTCTCTGGGCATCGTGTGTGGGGTAGCCTAACTTCACATCGAATTCATCATAATATTTGACGTATTCGTGAAATTCGGAATGCACATCCTCAAAGGTGAAATAGCCATCGCCCAGTAGAGTTGTCGTCAGCAAAAAGCGCATTGCCTGGTAATCATTCTTGGTGATCGTTGGCTTATTGTCCCAACGGTATTTCGCAGTTCCGTCCACAAACATCACGTGCGGTTCGAGAGCGCGTTTCATCCAGTCCTGATACAGCGTGTTAAAGTGCGTCCAGTTGGTTAGCGCCCAGCAGAATTCCAGGAACATACCATTGGTTGTATTCCAGCCGAAAGAATGGAATCCACCTGAATTAATGAAGAAGAGCTTGTTGGGATTACGGTCTCGCCATCCCTGGAGCACTTTATTGACACCATTCAGCCAGTAGCCTCGTATCCAGTCCCTGCCATGTTCATTCCAGTCATTCACGCCATTGCGGTCGAGATCGATATCGGTGCTCACCCAGGTATCGGGAAACTCCCAGAGCCCGTCGGTCGCTGCCCCGTCAAAAACGGATAAATCGCAAAATGTACTCATATAATCTATAACGGCATCGCTATAGCGCTTGCCACCGATCACCGGGCAAAAATCGCTCATATCAGCCAGGGGTCGTGCGCCACCATAGATTCGAATTTCAGAGCCATCGGATTTTAGAGTTGTCCACTGATCATAATAAGGCGAAGCGCATTGACCGGCATTTATGTCGCGGGTGGGCATGACCCAGGTATTCGGATTAATATTCTTGATCCCCTGGGCAAAACCAGTACCGTTGTTTGCTGTCACAACGACATCGAATTTTGCATACCATTCCGGTGTGGCACCCCCCCAGTTAAACATCATCAACCGCGGATAGTCATGGCTGTGCTGTGCGAAAAGCTCAACAGGCATTACGCACAACAAGATTATAACTACCACGACAGCAAGTGTTAAAACCATCGTTTTAAATTGCATCACATAACTCATCATCCTCATCTCCTTTCACTCAATAGTTAACTCTGTTTTTGAATGGTTAAGCTAATTGAAAAAGAATGGGTTGCTATTGAATTCAGGCATTTGTTTCAACCTCATCATGTATCAATGAGATATTCACATGCCCAGTTTTATCAAAATATTATGAATCAAACTCACTCGACCGGAGAAAATCAAAACATGGCAGTATTATTGGCTTTTTCACATTATGTTCTGAGTGAGTTGTTTCAATGTACTTAATTAACTAGATAAATTCACGTCATTAAGCTTTTTTCTGAGATGCACGATTCAAAGCAAGCGAAAAGCAGTTGATGCGTCAGACTTGATATATTACGGATGGATTAAATCAATATAAAAACAACAATTTTTCTGGCAATATACAAAATTAATAATTACGGTGCAAGTAATTTTTTTTAATATTTTCAGATTCTTCAAATCTGCTTAATTAAATTAGCATCAAATGCAACATACATGTATAAAACTTAATAATTTTATAATTTAATCTTATATTTTAATGAAATATATTATATTGCACACTCCATCTTATATCAACAATCAAAATACCTGTATTCAGAAGGAAATTTATGATTCACATCAGTAATATTTCTAGAACCCTGGAATAGAACGGCGCGGATTGGTTTCAAAAGCACTTTGCCGCCTGCCGGGTTCTATTCAATCGGGCTTCCCGTTTACAGACATTTCAATCAACTTTCAATGCACCTCGATATTGCTGTATTAACTCCTTATCAGAAATTGTCTTATCTGTCTTTCTGCCTATAAAATAGTAGCTTGAAGCGGCATCCATTGTTCCGGGCTTGTTAATGAGAAACGTATCGAAATATTTGAGCCAGAAGCCCGTAAATCTGGCGAACGCTTTGGCGGTTTTTCTTAAAAATGCGGTTTCGGCGAAGCTGAGGAGAAAATATTCATAAGCCCAGGCTAGCGCCATTCCGGGTCCGCATGCTGCCCCGCTGTCAATTTCCTCAAATTTCCTGAACAGGCGTCGATGCCCCAGATGCGTAAAGCGCGTAAAATCATAGCGTCCCATGTGAACCTGCTGCATAAATGGTGTTTCGGCATAAACAATGCCCTGCCCGGGTTTGAGTATCCGATGAATCTCGGAAGCGCATTTTGCGGGATCGACCACGTGTTCGAGTACAGCCTGCACGATAACACCATCCAGCGAATTATCAGGAAAAGGTATGTCATGGGCATCGCAGATGATCATTGTCCGGGGACCGAAATAAATATCGGTCTCGATCAACTCAACAGGTGGCTGCGATTGTATCAAAACTTCCATTCCTTCTCCCACGGTACCACCTCCTAATACGAGTACCCGTGGATTGGGATTTGATTGAAGCAGGCAATCGAGAAACGTTGCATTATTCTTCCTGGCTCCCACATTGCGATTTGGATTTGGAATAAATCGGGTGGCATCACTCAGCCGCGCCATTTTATCCGCTGATTTGGCTGCAACCGCCTTCTGACTACTGACAATGTCGTCGATTGAGAAGATGCTTGCTTGCTCGTTTATCAAGATCGGCACTCCGTTGACTACGGGGTAGATCACAGCACATCCGCTATTCGAACATGCCAATTGTGAGTCGGAAACATGCAGCTTTTTATGGCATGCAGGACAGGTGAGTAACGCTTGAATTGATTTATTCATCCTTAACATCGCAGATTTTCTTCCCATTAACTAATTCTCAAATTCCATTCAGACTCTCTTCATACAGCGAAACAAACTTCTCGACTTGCTTGTCGACGGAAAAGGCATCCTGCACTGTTTTACGCGCGCGCATTCCAATCTGAATTCTTTCCTGAGGATCTGCCAGCAAGTCTAAAATAGCTGCGTTCAATTTTGCAGAATTTTCTGGCGGTACAAGTAATCCGTTCTGCCCGTGCGAAATCACTTCAGGGATGCCCCCGACGGATGTAGCGATTGCGGGCACGGAACAAGACATCGCCTCCAACAGCACGTTCGGCAGCCCTTCAGAGACCGAAGGCAGGATGAAAATATCGAAAATATTCAATAATTCGAAAACATCATCACGGAATCCCAGGAAAATAACATGCTCCTTCAAAGCGAGTTTCTCGGCTTGCAGCTCCAATTCATCGCGGAATTCGCCGCCGCCCACAAAAATACAGACGGTATCGGGAAATTTTCCGATGACACCAGCAAGGGCATCAATCAAATATTTATGACCCTTCACCGGTTCCAACCGTCCGACGACACCCAATACCGTGGTAGCACCGTTAATTCCAAGTTCTTTTCGCTTATGACTAAAATTCTGTTTTCGGAATTTTTCAGTATCCACACCATAATGAATGATTTGAACCTTCGACGCTTCAATCTTTCTCAGCTTGAGCAGCGAAGCCTTCACCTCGGCTGAAACGGCTGCAATTTTAAAAACGACTTTCATTGCAAATTTATAGGCAATGCGCCGATGCCAGCGTGAATGCATATAATTTTGACTATGGGAGACGGTTTCCCACGAAATCACCGCCGAAACGCCGGCTAATTTGGCAGCGATGGCTCCGATTATGTCCGCATAGAACAGGGTTGTTTGAACGATATCGATTTTTTCGCGGCGAATTAACTTTGCAACTTTGAATACGAGGGTCAAATCGAATTTATGTCGCTTCGGAAATATCACGGTTTTCACGCCCAATGCTTCGAATCGTTTCTGAAGCGGTCCGCCCTGTCCCACGCTGCAAACCACTTGATTGAATTTGTTAGAATAATGCTTCTGGATGAGTTTCACGAGTTCCAGCAGCTTCAATTCGGCACCGCCGATGGCAAAGCCATTCACCAGATGCAATATATTCGCTTTAGCGACTGCTTTCATTTTCCGTTCTTCTTGCTTTGTAATACATCATCGCACACAGTCGAAAACTGAATTGCTTTTTCACGCCATGTATGCTCTTTCACAATTGTTTCCCGTGCATGCTGTCCCACCGAGTCACGCAATTGCGGATTGGAAATCAGCGTGAGCAATGTATCAATTATTTGCCGGATGTTATCGGGTTCACACAAAAAACCATTGTGTTGATCTTTGATAAGTTCGGCAATTTGTCCGATCCGCGTCGTCACTACCGGCTTGCCAGCCGCCATATATTCATAAATTTTCACCGGAGAATAATAGAAAAAGGGCAAATTCGGATATGGCGCCAGCACAATATTCATCGCAGAAATATATTCCGGCATGGCTTCATGCTGCACATAGCCGGTCAAAATAACGCGCGTCTGAAGATTTTTATGTTTGACAAACTCCTCGAGCGCTGCTTTCATTGGACCACCTTCTCCGACCAGTAAAAATGCGGTATCCGGATTTACTTCGGTCAACTTGCCGATAACCTTCAAAATATTTTCGACACCATGCCAGTAATGAAACGATCCCACGAATCCGATAATAGTTTTGCCCCGAAGGCTATATTTATCTAATACATGGCTATTGTCAACCTGCGGATGAAATTTTTCAATATCCGCTCCATTGCTGATCACCAGCAGCTTATTTTCCGGAACGCCCTGCTGCATGAAATAGTGTTTTGCCACGTTGGAAACACAGACGCTTTTGTCCGCATTTTTGAGATTCAATTTTTCGATCAATTCAGGCAGGATAGGTATTTTCCAAAATTGTTTTGCAAACTCCCTTAATTCGTAGACAACTGGCGCGTCGGCTTCGATGACGATGGGAATTTTCTTGAACTTTGCCAGCAGGAGCGATGAAAAAAGGTAATGCTCCAGCCTGGAGATGATAAGATCCGGCTGATCCTTTTTGATGATTCGATATTCCTTGATAAAATAGGCAATGTTTTGCATCAACTGTTTGGGATCGTGCAAATACCGGGACATTAATTTTCGAACCCAGCTTTGCCTGCCTTTTTTTAGCGGTTTCTTATTCTGGGGCTGATTTTTCATCCAGTAGATTTTCACATCATTCCCAACTTCCTCCAACTCGTGCATCAAAAGCTCGGCTTTTCGGGTGGAGCCGATGGAAATGCCATACAAATCATATAAATAGTTGAAATATACAATATTCATGTTTCAATTTCCGATTTATTTCATCAGGTCTAAATATAATTGATACATTTTTTCATAATGTGGATCAGGGCTAAATTCCCGTTCTGCTTTGTCGCGCCCGTTCCGACCAAAATTTCTCATTAGTTTCGGATTATGCAGCAGGTGGTTCATTTTATCTTTTAAATCCACCACATCGCCCGGAATAAACAGAAAGCCGTTTTCCTCATGATCGACAAGCTCAGAAATACCACCGATATCGGCGCCAATCACAGGTCTTCCCATCGAAAAAGATTCATAAATTACCAGTGGCGAGTTATCATACCATTCCGACGGTACCACTACAAATTGCGCCCTGGAAACAAGGTTTTTCAATTCATCTTTTGATTTATTCCCCATAAATTTGACATTGGAAAGCCCGTTCTGCGCGACATATTGTTCCAATTCAGGGCGCTGAGGACCATCACCGACAACCAGCAATCGGGAGCTGCGAAATGCATCCATCGCTTTTAACAGTGTCAAAATCCCTTTTTCGTGAGACAACCTGCCATAATAAATGAAATAATCGTCGAACACATTTGAAAAGGGATAATCATCGAGATTGATCGTATAAAACATGTTGAATATTTTATCTTGAGGAATTCCGCCTTCCGCCAGCTTTTTCCCCATGAAGCCACTCGGTACATGAAATTTATCGATAATATCATAAATTTTCATCTTGCGATGCGTGAATGATTCCAGTGCAATCAGCGTACTGGCAAACCGGGATCCTTTATGGCATTTTTCAATAATCGGGTGCAGCGCACTGCCCTTCACGCATTTTTCACAAATTTGACCTTTTTCGGCAATGTAAAGCCGATAATTGGGACACACAAGCTTGTATTGATGAACCGTCTGGACTACCGGAATATCATGTTTTTTCAGCACGTGCAAAATTGACGGCGACAGTTGGTGATCGATCATGTGCAGGTGAGCGATATCCGGTTTGCACGCATCAATCAACTGCTCGAGCCTGGTTTTTGAATGCAGCGAATAAATGATCCTGCCGGCAATTTGTGGCGTCTTGATTAATTTCTGCAGCGGTGATCCGTAATTGAATTCAATCTGATCGACAAAATAGCGGCTGTATTCAGAATCGAAATTGGACGGATGTTTCATTGCAAAGGGAATTACATCGTGCCCGCGAGATTTCAGAACTTTTGTTAATTCGAAATAATACCGTTCCGAGCCACCCATTATGAAATAGTATTTATTTATTTTTAATATTTTAAGACCCTTACCCATCATTACCTCGTTTTAAAAGTTTACCGGAAACTGGCAGTATTTCATCGAACGTAAATCCTTTCATCAAGAATAAGCTCACAGCGAATATCACTGAACTCGCGAAGACGACGGCGAATAAATTATAGGTTTTGAAGTGCAGCGTGAAAAGCGCCATGATTGCTGTTGCCACGATATTTTTCAACAGGAATCCCACTTCACCGAGTTTGGCAATTTTCTGATAGGCAACAAAATAAAATGTCACAAAGATAAAGACTTCGGTGCATACGATGGTGATTGCCGCGCCAATATAGGAATAGTAATGGATAAAAATCAAATTCAAGATGATGTTAATCCCCAATCCGATCACCTGAATTTTGATCATCAGTTTCTGCAGGTTGGCTGCCTTCAAAATTCCGGTGAAAAAAATATTGAAAAACATAAGCGCTGCCGCCCACACGAGCACTTTAAGGGAATATGTCGCATTCACGAAATCTTTGCCGTAAATGAGCATTATGATTTTATCCGCCAGGATAATGGTACCAGCTACCAGCGGAAATGCAGCATACGAAAGATATTTCATGCATTTGGTGAAAAGTTCTGCCACCCGTTCCCTCGATTCATGCATTTGCCTCGAAAATGCCGGGTAGGTAGCCGCGACTGTAATCATGGGAATAATTGCGGTAATGGCAATAAATTTATAGCTTGCCGAGAACCAGCCGACAGCTTGCTCGGTTTTAATTAATGATAAAATGATGACACCAATATTGCTATACACTGTGGAAATAAAAACCGAAATGCCAAACGGCAGCGAACTGCTCACCAGCGTTTTTATATTTTTAACTTCAGGTTGAAATTCCGATTTACTGAAATTGAAATGTCTTTTCAAAATAAAAAAGCTGACTGCGCTGCTGAAAATCCCGCCGGCTAAAAACGCACCGCAAAAAATGATTAATCCATAGCCCTTCAACAAAACATATATGCCAATTCCTGTAATGAAAATTTTTTCGAGCGTCAATACAATCGCCTCGAATTGCATCCGTTCAAATGCCTCGAAAATGCCGATGGACAGTTGCATTACCGAAGTTGTAATTCCGTAGCCTGCAAAAATAATGATCGCATAATTGGTATCTGTCGCATAGTTTGCAAAATATAAAAATAGGGCGAGCAGCACAAAATTAAGCGTTATCAGGGCAATTTTAACAACCAGGGAATTAAAAAAATACCGTTGGGCAATATCCCTGTTCTTTGCAATTTCCCGCGTGATATAGGTATTGATTCCCAGGTCATTGAAGAGGAACACGAAGAACATAATCGTGCTAGCCAGCGAAAATTTTCCGAATCCATCGTCACCCAGGTAACGAGCGGCAAAAGGGATCAGGGCAAACGCCAGTACTTTTTGGGAAAGCTGCCCAATCGCCACAAAATAGGTATTTTTTTTCAGACTGCTTCTTTTCACGCTCGTTGAGATTTCCCTCCGATTAAGGTTACGCTGCCTGCCCGGGTGCTCTGCCATCTGCGGATTGATTCGCCGCTTTCATGCGCCTGAGATAGATTAATTTTTTCTGCAGAAGGCGCTCCTGCTCGTTGAGTGCAACCAACATCCCGATGAAAAAACCAATTTGAACCAGCAATTGCTGACTGATAATATCAGGACCCGCCAGGAAAGCAATGCAAATTGCCAGAAGCCCGGTCAGGAGTCCGATTCCTATATTTGAATTATAGGGGCTCTTGGAAGCCGCGGCTTTGAATCCCTGTATGAATGACATGATAATTCCCCAGAAAAACATCAATATACCGGGATAGCCCAATTGCGCGGTCAGAAAGAAATAGGAATTGTGCACCATTTCCGAAAACTGCCATGAGCGCGGATCCGCCTTTTCATAATCAAAGACAAAATTGGGCGATACCAGTTCGTAATTCCCCAGACCTGTCCCAAAAATCGGATTGGCTTTTATCATCCGCCGCGCGATTCTGAATTGATCAAAACGGATGGTTGTTGCACTTTCGCGCTCTTCGCCGAACTGCCTTTCGATAGTTGGCAGGTAGTGAATCAAAAAAGCTGCCCCAAAAATAATGAGCAATCCCAGTGCCCACTTGATTTTCGGACGATACTTGCTTTTGAGGAGACTTAAAAAAAACATCAATGCCATTGCCCCGGCAAATGAAACCCAGGCGCCCCGAGCAAAGGTGATTAAAACCGTCAAAACGCCTGCACCCAGCACAACGCCATACCATTTGGTCAGGCTCTTTTGCTGCGGCTTGTAAAACAGGAATAAACGGAGCAGTATCGGCACCAGCATGATCAGGTAATTTGCCAGATAATGCGGCGCATAGAATGTGCCGGTTGAACGCCAATTATGGAATTGCTCATTGATAAATGGCATCAGGGGCGTGGGACCGATTCGCCATTGCCACATCGCCAAAAGCCACTCAAACAGAATGCCAACGTAAAATCCCGCCATGATGGCATGAACATCTTTCTGGGTCTTGACATGATTTGCTACGCACAAAAAAACCAGATAGGCACGAACCGCTTTTGATAATTCTGCCATTGCCCAACCGAAATTGATGGCAGGCACCGCCGTTATGACAATCCATATAACCAATACGAAGAACGGCGCGCTTATCTTTCGAAAATAGAATTTGAATTTTTCTTTTGATTTGATCCCTTGAAAAATCAGCGCAAAAACAGGGAAATCAACCATGATGACCCCTGTGTAATGATAAAAAATCCAACCCAGGTTGAAAATGTAATAAAAGCTTAATAGGAACAAAAGAGTCCGTTTTGGATTTTTTGTCGCAAAGGAGCAGAGTGCAATGATAGCTCCTATTGCAAAAGTCAAAAGCTTCATATCTTTTTGCCGCTCGTTAGGGCGTGATTAAGGCACAAATATTTCTCAGGTTTCTTTGTTCGCAACGATTTGAAATCCCCTTGGCGAGTAAATCGTTATCGGTGATAGCCATTCCCAAATGGCTTGCAGCCATCTCAAATCGCTTCGTGCTGGTCCGCTTGAAATAACTCGCGCTTTGAAACCATATTGGGCAAGCTCGCGCTTAAGCTCCTTCGGATTGAATAAATATTCCATATATGTATCCAGTATCGGATCAAGCGGACACACACCTCGCCGAAATTCTGACTTTTGCGAGAAATTATTGCGCATGAACTGGTTCACTGCCTCAATGATCGTCTCTTTGGCATACCCAAACGTGAAACTCGCATACTCGGTCACTTGCTCCGGCGACAATTCCGGGAACTGCTCACGGATGATCTCTTTTCTCTGGTCAAGGTAGCACGTCTCGCCCTTGGAGTGCCCATAAAGCGATATCGCCCCGGGATAATTTTCAAATACATCCCACAATCTATAATTCTTTCGCCGCACAGAAGGCGATGCGCCATTGTTCCCATCCCGAATGATAAGGAAACCGTCTTTTCTGGTTATTCTGCCGGCAATTTCTAAAAATGCATCGTAGTGCCGGTAATGCGATATCGCTTCGACGCTGAAAATTCCATCGACACTATTCGCCGGCAATTTGAGCTCGCCAATGTCGCTCTCTATGGTTTCGATATTATCCAGATTCGCGCTTTTCGCCAGAAAATTTGTTGAATCGATACAATCCGTATAATAATCAACAGCATATACCTTTTGGGCTCCCAATAGCCCAAGCAGCACACTGAACGTTCCCGCGCCACAGCCGGCATCCATAATGACTTTGCCCTTAATCCGGTCTTTGACGTATCGCGTATCATTCAGCATGGTGTACAGGTGTTTTATGCCGGTCAATTTATTGCTAATCGTATGTTTCGTATCTTTTATCCATGCCAGGCGTGTGGTATATTCTGCATTATTTTTTTTGAATGCCTCCATTGCCGCCATAAATCTGGATTCGATGTCATTTTCAGTCATTCGATCATTCCTTCATGTCGAGTCACAAGTGTTTTGTTGCTCCCTCAATTCTCAACGGTTTTATTTATGTGCCTTTTCCCGCATAATAGATCATCCGGTATCGATTCCCCATTAATCGCGCAGCAAAGTCTAATATCTTGGTACCTAGTGATAGCAACGGCGGAATTGGAACGGATTGCCAGCGCTCGATTTTTGAATCCATCCAGGCGATTTTCAGCCTCCGATCGAATCCCGCTTGTTTCAACAAATGCTCCAACGTTCTTTTATTGAAAAAAAAATTATGATGGATATCGTACAATAAAACCAACGGGGAAACTATCTTTTTGAAGCTGAGAGCATAAATTAGATGCCCGACGGCATTAATCAGGCTTTTTTGGTTTATCGTAAAAATCATCAGTACACCATCAGCTTTCAGTACCCGATGAATTTCGCGGAGCGTACTGAGAGGATCATCTAAATGTTCTACGACATCCCAAAGGGTAACGACCGAAAAATAATCATCCGGATACTCGGCGCTTTCCAGGGTACAATTTTGAATATTAAGTTTTCTCTGTTCCACCGCATAGGAATATGCTTTCGAAGAAATCTCGACGCCATAGGCTTCCCATCCATGTTCTTCAGCCATTTCCAGGAACGCACCATAAGAACAGCCAACATCCAACAGGCGTTTCTTTTCGGTCATGGTGTCCAATGATTTCAGCACATTATTGTAAGCATTGTATGGTTCGCGATCCCTCTTTTCTCCGGCTTTAAGCGCTTGAAAATAGGGCGATTCAAGATATGAATCGCTATCATATAAATCAAAAAGCGAGTTGCCTGCAATCAAATTTTTTCTAAAAACAGTTCCACAGTCAATACATTTACAGATGGTGCCGTTCGGCAAATTCGCAATGAGTTTGTTTGTTGGGTAGTTACAAATCGGGCAATTCATGAATACGCTTCTTCCTCCTATTCTTAATTTTTTCGTTAAAGAGATGCACAATTTCAACTGCCGCGAAAAGACCCATAAATGGTATCAAAGGTATTCTATATCTGGGCCAGGGTAAAGTTATGACATGAATTGCAGTCATATACAGGAAAATCAAATATATTAACATAAATTCTTTCCAACGGTTGCGCGTGCGCAAAATCCCGGGTAAGAAAAAAAAGAGAAGCATTAGATGGATGATCAAAAGCACATAATAAACGATCCCTTTTCCGGCGTGCTTTGTTCCATCGGGAACAGTGGAATAGATGCGGCTCCAGTAACGAAATAGCTTTTTTACCCACAGCTTCGCTGTTCCGGCGACATCGCGTTTCATATTCTGTTTGGCTTCGGCAGTGAAGAACCTCTCTCTCTCAACAAATGTCATCCCGTTGGTCATTGAATCTGCGAGTGCCTGGGTTTTGTGGTACTCATATTCTCCATCGAAAGGCAGATAGTTTCCAGCCCAGAGCACATACCCCAATCCCACTGAAACCGGTGTAAACGATCCCGAAACGCGATAATTTCGGATTGTCCACGGTGCAATAGTCATACATAAAAAAATGCTAAACAAAGCAGAGTTTAGCGCCGCTTTTTTAAATGGTTGAACGAATATTAATCCGCTGAAAAAAATCACCGGAAAATACAGTGTAATCCCACGCGTCAATGTACAAATGCCCCCGGTGACTGCTGCCAGGATCAAAAATATCATTTTCTGGGTTCGATAAAATCGAACAGTAAAATAGATTAAGCAAATAAATAAAAAGATAAAAACTGTTTCAGTATATAGAAATGATGTTAGCGCGATGATTTCCGGATGAAATAATGCAATCAAACAGGCGATCGCGGCGACGGCTTCGCTGAAAAATTCCCGTGCCAATAAAAAGGTGACGCAAGCGATTCCAACGTTAAGCAAGCATTGGATCAATTCCACTAAAACCGTAGAATGACCGAACAAAAAATAAATACTACTAAGGAAAGCCGGGTACGCCGGCGGTAAAAACAGCGTGGGATTCACACCATCCTGCGTGAATCCGAGACCTTTGGTGATGTTTACTGCAACTGCATTATAAGCCGCCGAATCCATTGCATCAATTGTTCCGATGTTGGGAAAGGCGAGAACAAAAAGTATCCTGACTATTAATCCCACACCGATTATCGCCAGCAGCGCTTTTCGATTTTTTATCGTATCCATCATATTACCGCGTTCGCCGATTTTTCGTCATGAGAAATGTAATTCTTCTCAATATCATTCACTTTCTTTTCGAGCAGCGCTAAATTTTGGGTCAGCGACTTGTTTTGCTCTGCCAACTTGGAGATGACGACTGAATAGTGAAACATGATTAGCAGCAGACCAAGAATCGCGATTACAAAAACCAGTGCGGGCTCATAATAGATGCCCACGAAATGCGCCAATCCTTCGATGGCATCGCTGAAAATAGGTGCCAGCAAAAGCAAAAATCCGGTAATCACCCAGAAGAGCGCATATTCCTCTTTCAGATTTTTTCGACGAATGAAATTGATTACGAAAACCAGAATTGCCATGCTCACCAGGCAGATGAAAATTCTTGCTTTAATGTCCATTGCTTATCGCCTCTCTCCTTATTTGCCCTCTCCGCAGAAGGATGATGAAAATTGCCAAAAACATTTTATAAATATAATACAGCGATTTGAGTTTGCTGTGCATCGAGCTTCCGGCGATACGATTTCGCATAACCACGGGAACTTCTTTGATTTTGAATCCCAGAAAATTCAGCAGAATAATTGTATCCGCATCAGGATAATCGGACGGATAGTTGTCGTTGGCGAAAGACAACATCACCCGCCGGTTCATCGCCTGGTAGCCTGATGTCGGATCCGATACTTTTTGCCTGATCACTATCGAGGCGATTTTACCAAAGATTGCCATGCCGATTCTCCGGGCAAGCGGAACCGTATATTGCAAATCGCCCAAAAAACGCGAACCGATGGTAATATCCGCTTCACCGGACTGCACGACACTCAACAAGTCGCGGATGCAACGGGGATCGTGCTGCCCGTCGCCGTCAATGAGAACTCCATAATCATAACCTTCTGCAACAGCGTATTTGAAACCGGTTTGAATCGCTCCGCCATAACCTAAATTGCACGCCAAATTGATGACATTCGCGCCGGCTTCTCTGGCGACATTGGCTGTATTATCTTTCGAATTATCATTGATCACGACGATTGAAATATCATCGATTGAATTCCGGATTTCTGAAATCACCTTGCCAATATTCATTTCTTCGTTATACGCCGGAATAATTGCTAATATTTTTTTCATAGTCTCCAAATTGTTCCTTACAGGTTAGAAACAGCTCAGGATTTGAATGATGCCGTCTCAGTAATTCACTCATTCGCTTAAAGCAATAAATATACCACCCCAAAATACAGACTTTGCAACCGGTTGGCTTTATTCAGCTTCACTTCGTTCAAACGCCTCATACAAATATCGTATTTCTATTTTGAAAGAATTCGCTTGCTCAGATGCTCGTGGCGCGTTCCGCCTTTGCACCGCTTATATTTCATTTTTGTAAATCCGCAGCTTTCTCGCCGGTCGCAGCAGCAGGCGCATCCATTATTTCATAAATTCGCGTGCCCAGTCCATTGGCTTGTTCATCGGAATAAATCAATTTCAAATCCGGAGGAACGCCTACGCCTTCGTACAAATTCGAAATCAACGGGTGATGGTGCCTGTACCTGTCATCCAGGACCAGGTATTGCGCGCCTCGGTACCTGGCATACGCTAAAAGCCGATCTACATCATTTTCGGGAATCTCGACCGACTCCTTAATCTCATAATTTCCCGCATAGAAACTTACCGCATGATTGTACGCCATAATGATCGGGTGCTTTTTACCGTTTTCCCTGAGCCACAAACCGGCTTTCTGCTGCTCAATTGCCGGCTCCCATTCAGCAGTGGAGGTTTGATCGCGCTTCATTTGTTTTCCGAATTCAGGCAATATCGATGAAATTAAAATCAGGGAGATCGCAATCGCGAAACTAACGAATTTGATGCAGGCTTTTCCCGATTGCATCTGGAGCAGGTCAGGCAATGACGAGTTAAGCCAGTTTTTCAATTGCACGGTTCCCCTGGCGATCCAAAGGAAGCTGATCGGTAACAGCGGTATCAAATATCGCGGCGCAGGGAAGAATGCTGAGAGCAAGCCAATCCAGAAAAAAATGATGAATGACAGCAGGTAAAAATCGAGCAGCGTTTGTTCGCGATTCAAGCGTATAGAAAACAGCCCCAATGCCAGCAGCATGATCAATGGCAGGTTCAATATTTCCGGTATATTGCTCTTCAAAAGTTTATAAAAATTTTCAATCGCTTTGGCGGCAAAATCCTTTATGGATATTTTTACCACCGGCTGACCCGCTTTCTCCTGATTTCTGACAAACGTGCCCAGGTGGTAAACCTCATCCTGCAAAAGCCGCTTGTTATCTTTTGACAGCGAATGAAACGGGTGCTCCTGAAACTTCGCTTTATTTCTCACATACATCGATCCCTGCTGATTCGACGCTCCTTTGGCACTGATGGTCCATACGCCGGTTGCCTGACGCAAATAAATTAAATACGGGGAAGCTGTCAGTAAAAATCCTATTGCTGCCAACAGAAATATCGCCAGATATGATTTTACCTTTGCCCTGTGGAGCAATTGGAAAAGGATCAGCACTGACAGGGAAAACAAAAATGCGATCAGAAATCCGGTTCCTTCGGGTCGTGCCAGGTAGGCAGCACCGAACAGGCAACCGGCAAAAAATCCTTTCAACGGACTGCTGTTTTTCATAGCCGACCAGCCGAAGAAAATACCCAGAATCCCGACCAACGAGTAAAGCGGTTCCGTTTCAATTTTTACATTATAAACCGCCGCGATGCTGAAAAAGGCGATCAGCAAGCTGCTTCCGCAGGCGATATTTCGGCTGTAATACCTTTTTACGAAAAAGAAGAACGGAACGATGAGCAGACTGCTCAGCGCAATGGACAGCAACCGCGCCGCCAATATATAATCGGGAATAATGTATGCGACTAGCGCCACCAAAGCGGGGTAGAGCGGCGTCCAGTAAGGGTGCAGAACATGGTTCAAACCATTGAGATGCCCGCTGGCAGCCAGCTTGATATAATTGACTTCATCAAAGCCGATGGCGACTTCTTTGGTCAAAAAGATCAGTCGAAACGCAACTGCCCCAATCAAAATCAGGCTCAGTATAATCCAATCTTTGAACTGCATATCGCGTAGGTGAGTTTTAATCCATTTGCCCGGCATTCAACATTCTCCTGATTCAGCTTTTTCGAATCATTTTGTAAAAAAGAGTTTCATACCTATCGGTAATTCTATCCCAGGTGTAGGCTTCCATTATCCTGGCAACCGCTTTTTTCTGATATTCCTGCACGATTTTCGGATTGTCCAACAGGTGCTGCATTTTTTCGGGCAGATCACTTTCATCCTTGACATTGAAGAAAATGCCAGCATCCCGCAATACCTCTCGATGTTCGGGCACATCATTGGCAAGCACGCAATTGCCAAATCCCATCCCTTCGAGAAGGGCAGGATGGGTGCCGCCAACTTCGGTCGCCTGGATGTAGAAGTAGGCGTGCGATTGGAACTCACGATAGCCTTTGCCAAACACGTATCCGGTGAAAATGATACGCGGATCTTTGGTTGATTTGATTTTCCTGATATATTCAGAGCTATAAGGCGCATCGCCCACAACGACGAGATTCAGGTCGGTTTCCACTTTTTCGAACGCCTTGACCACTTCGAGCGCGTTATTTTCCGGTTCGATGCGGCTGACATACAACACATATTTCCCGGGCTTTACGCCGAACTTATCCAGCACCTCTGTGGTGGATTCCTTTTCGGTAGGCGCTCCATAAGGGATGAAGGTCGATTCTTTGCCAAACTTCTTCTGATAATACTTTCGGATAAAAATAGAATCGGTTACAATTTCATTCGCGCTGAACGTAGCAATCCTTTCGGACAGCAGGTAATACCAGCGACCCAATATATTCCATTTTGCCCGCTGCCATTCCAATCCATCTACATTGATCGCCACTTTTTTGCCTCCCAGACGGGGAATGAGTGCGAACGCGCTGTTCGCGCTATTACAGATTAAAATAACATCGAATTTTTGAACTAATGAATGCCAGGCACAGAGGAACGTGTGCGCAACCGTGTCAAGATATTTGTGGCTGATTGTAGGCAAAATTACCAATTCGACACCTTTATAATATTTCTCTTTGTAATCAATAATGTTCGATCTCCCGTAGACCGTCACTTCATGGTTCTTTTCAACCAGACGCGTTGACAATTCCTCTGCAAAGGTCTCAAATCCGCCGTAGTTTGCGGGGATTCCTCTTATTCCCATTATCGCGATTTTCATTGGTGATCTTCAAATCCCTTTTATTTGAATACGTCTTCGATAAACTGTTTGTCGCTGTATCTTATGCTAGAGCGTGCGGCTTCATCCGTTTGAGGATAACTTCATTCACCGCCTCTATTCGATTTTCAAACGAAACAATGTTACATACTCGGCAGCCTTGCGATCCGCGCTTTCATTCAACAATGCAGCATCAAGCTGATATTCGCCGGCTGGGCTTTCAGATGGTATTTCGATGAATGCGCAGTCGCAGATCAGATGATTCACCTCCCATTGCGATAGCGGATAAGTTCCGAATGCCGGTGCATGCTGCTGGTAAACATCTATGGTGCCATTGCTTAATTTCAGACAGATCGACAGGCTGTCGTCGACTGTCGAACGCGCCTGCCAGTATAACGTCAATCGCACCAGTTTTTTCCACGACAACCCATTTGTGCCGGCGGTATCGGGAAACCAGAGATTCATGATTTTCGGAGCGTCGTAGCCTTTGAATGCCAATTTCTCATTTAACTCAATGTCTGCGGCATGCTGAATAGAGGCTTCATTCGTTTCCACCAGTTTTTTAATGCCTTCGGTATAATCTTTCCCGCGTTCGAATAAAATCACACCGTCATCAAAATGTACAATCCCGTATTGGGGATTTTGCAGCATTTTTCGAATATATGGGTTCAGGGGAAGGCTATGTTCCAGAAAAAAATCTTCCCGTGTGTACATCGCGAATATCGGTGCGTGAAAATCATACAATACAAAATCGGCTGAAGCCATATTATCAGGAAAAACATACATTTCACGGCGCTCGGAGGTGTGACTGCTCAAATAGACATCTGCCGATAACGAAGCATCTTCGGGAATCTGCCCAATCACCCTGTCGATGGTTTTATGATGCTCGGTCACCTCATATCCGGCAACTTTCAGTGCGTTCGATCTGGTAACGAAAAATAGAATCGACAATAACAGCACACAAAGCCCCACGCCATACATCAATTTATCAATCTTGAAACTGGCTGCTTTTTTTGAACGCAACTTCTTTTTTTCAATAAACTTGACGATATTACTGAAACCAAATATTGCAGAAATAAACACAATCGGTGTCAGTGTTGACGTGTAGACGTGTTCTATTCCGTGAGCAAAGTACCAATCGCTTAACATGTTGATCGTGAATGTCGGCGCCATTAATACCACCGTTGTCAGACTGAAAAAACTGAAAAATCCGACCGGTCCGAAAAGATTAACCATGTACCAGATATTGTATTTTTTGGCGAGAAAATTCACCAGGTAAAGCGGATTATCCAGCACAGCATTCAGATGTTCCCAGTGACTTGGCGTATCCACATGAAAAATAATGGGTGGCAATCCGAGCATCGACCGGATAGCACTCCTTTTAAAGAACAGCGCGAACCAGAGAACACTGAGAAGCCCGGTGTACACGCCCAGCTTTCTCTCTTTCATGATGAAAAATGCGTACAAGCTGTACATAAATAAAATCAGCGACACATCTTCCCGGCAGAGCAGCGCCAGAAATGCAAACAACCCGAATAACTTTAAATTCTTTTTCAGCAAAAAATAAAAGGTGAAACTGAGCAGGGATGTTGAAAACGCCAGTCCGTGAATATCACATAAATTCGCATTCTGCATCGCCGGGTACAGCAGGTATGCCCCGGCAAAGCATACAGCAGCAAACGCATGTTTCAGCTTTTCATTCGCAAGCAGGTAGACTGCAAATGCCCCCATTGCGAGCACGATTGTCTGAATAATGAGCAATGTCTCTGGCGAATTGAAAATCATATACACCAGCGTCACCGGCAGGTAAATGAATTCCCAATGCGCCACCCAAAATCTGGACGTCGGCGCACCGATATTGATGCTCTCTTCGAAAAATCTGCCATGGCTCATATTCCATATCGTCTGCGTCATGATGCCCATATCGAACGCATTTGCGTTGAAAGAATCGAAACGCAGTATCGAAAGGTAGCTCATCGAGATAATGTAAATCAGCACCATCAGCGCCACAACATAAATACCCCATCGGGTGCTCTTCATACCATGATTCCTCTTTATTTTCTCCACTTTATATTCTGAAAACAGATCGGCACTTCAGGCAGGCAGACGATATGCCGATTTGAATAGATTGATAATCTAGATCCGGATAATTCATTACTAAAAAAATGACTTCATGCAATTTTAGTTTCATTCGATCCCGTTGAATACATCGAGCATCTTTTTGGTGCTGTGTTCAATGCCGTACCCGTTGCGGATGATTTCAGTATTTCGCCTGCCAAATACATTGGCAAGCTTAGCATTCCGGAAAAGCTGATTTGCTTTTTCCGCGAGTGATTCGGGATCTCTGAATGGCACGATGTAGCCGTTTTCACCATCCTCAATCATTTCTCCGCCGCCTTCGATTGAACACACCACAGGCAAACCGCACGACATCGCTTCGAGCGTGGTAACAGGCACGCCTTCAGAGAGCGAGGGCAAAATGAATACTTTGGCGCGCTGGTACAATTTTACCAGTTCATCATGATTCAGTCTGGGAATCAACTCGAAATTTTTCTTCTTTTGCGCCAGCCTTAAATAGTGCCCGGCAACGCGCTGTGCCACGGCAATGACTTTGCCATCGATAAAATCTGCGGCTGCCAGAACGGTATCAAATCCTTTGGCGATGGTTCCCCGCCCGACAAAAAGCGCAATATTTTCCCGGTTGTCGGTTTCCGGCGGCTTAAAAAAATTTGTATTGATGCCGACGCAAATGATTTCAATTTTTTCAGCAGGCACATTTAATTTTTCGACCATAAACCGCTTCACGTCGTCTTTCGGCACCACAATACGATCCACATTCCTCAGGCTTTTTGCTTCGAGCACCTTGAAATACAAATAGCTCGCGGTATTGAAAAAGGGCTTGTAGCGCAACGGCAGCCGGTGCTGAAAATATTTGGTCTGGCGTGAAAACAAACAATTGGCATAAACCACAGTTTTCGCTTTTGAGCGGCGACCTATCGGTGTCGTTATCGATGAAAAGTATAAAATATTATAATTCCGCTCAATTTCCGGGATTAATTTCAGCCCGACATACGGGTAGACAAATCCTTCGCGAATATAAGGAAAATGCTTGATTTTATCGGGAATTCCGACATCGATACCGTTTGCATACGAATAAATCGTGCACTCATTGCCCCTGCTTTTCAATTCATTATACAGCAATTCTGTCCATACTTCCGCGCCGCCGGCTTCTTTTGTGCCATAGGATTCATCGATAAATGCAATTTTCATTGTTCCATCTCACTGCTAATTGACGTTTCAGCGATCCTTTCCCCGCCTTCGACGAGTTCAGGCGCTTGCCCTGGCGTATCGGTCTGTTTTCGAATCGCATGATTGATTACCTTTTCGGATACGAATAGCATAAACAGCGCTAGGTATGTCAGTATTCTGCGGATCAGCACTGCAATAACAGATACTTCGCCCAGCTTATAAAATACCTTGAACATATAAGCACTCGACACTTCTCGCATCCCGAGCCCTCCCGGTAACGGTGAAAAAAGCGCCATGAAATGAGCGAAGCAGCCGGAAAACACGATAAAAATGTAAGGAATGTCGAAGCCAATCGATTTATACAACCAAACATCCGCGGCGAATGTCAGCAAATAATTTAATACCGTAATGCCCGCGGCAGCAGCGAGTACATCTTTTCTGCGCCCCGATTCTTTCAGTGCGACGACAATGTTCTTAAAAAATTGGGTGGATATGACTTTCTTCCTGAGCATGAAAGCCAGTAGAATGATAGTCGCCAGAAACACAAATATGATCGTGTAATTCAATTCAATGAGATATTTGTGAAATGACTCGATCACAACCGTCAAATATGAACCGACGAGTGCGGCAGCCAGCATCAAAAAGGCAGCAATTGAATATTCTAAAATCAGTTCGCTCATTAATGAAGGAATTGATTTTGAAATTTCGACGCCCTCCATTTTTTTCAAAAGCACTGCCTTGGTCGGCATCCCGAGTTTGCCGGGTCCTGTGAAGTCAACGGCGACTGCACTGATCGAAATATAAAAAACATTCCCGAAAGAGATACCGTTTTTGACCGGTTTTAAAAGCAGAAACCAGCGATAAATGATTAGCAGCACATTTAAAACCGTGATAGCCAACACGCCAACAAGACCGAAATAATCCAAATTTTTACCGATATCCTTCAGCTTTTCGATATCGCCGCTTTTGAGTATAAAATATATCCCGCCAGCTATCAGCAGCAGAAAAACAAAATTGAAAATAAGTTTTGTACGGCGCTGTTTTGTTTGCATTTCAGTCCTGCTGTGTTGCCTGGTTATTGCCATAAAGAGCCGGATTCAGATTCGGATCATTGTACATTTTGAATTGAAAATAGACCCGCATCGTTTTCCTGCCCTCCGCGTAATCAGCAATGAGCTCAGATAGACAGGTTGACAGATCGTTTTTTTGAATAATGAGCGTATTCAATTTATCCTGACAGGCTTGAAGATGCGCTTGTGTGGCATCCGTGCGCCTGGTTTGTTCTGCCATGTGGTACACCTTCAACGAGATGATTGACAGGCGATCGATGATGGAACCGGGCGTTTCGGAATTGAGCGGCAATCCTTCTTTGTACAGGTTTTGCTGTTTTAATTGCGTAACAATGTACTTATCAAGCTGCTCAATTGAATCATTGCGCTGCTGGTTGAATTTATCAATATTTCGTTTGACCCGTGCGATCATCGCGTCGGAAACATCCTTGCGCCGCGCTTCATCCTCTTCGTGCCACAGGCTGAAATTAAAAAAATGAAGATTGAAAAAGATATTTTCGAAGCTATCCCGGTTTTTCGGTTCAGCATCAAACTCGTTGTGCCATGTGGTATTCAGTTTATCGAAGTACTCAAAAAAATCATAAGTCTTAATCGAATTCAAGCTCCAATCTCGATTCATTTCAAATTCCTTTTTAAAATAGTCGGTTCGTTCAGTTGCATAGCCAGCAAAATAAATGTAAAGGCTCAGTGACAGGGTCCCAAACTCCAGTCTGGGAACCCAGGAGGCATTGTAAGCCATTTAAAATAAAAGGCATACTTGCTTGCTATTTCTGGTATACCGTTTCAGTTTTCGGTCTCAATCAGCTTTGATAAATATTTATCAGCCGCATCAAACACAGTTTCAAGGGCGATTTGCTTCATGCAGATCACTTCGGGCAGCGAGCAGATGAGCGGTTCGGTGATATTTGCCAATCCCCAACAGGGACTGCAATGCGCCGGCGAATTAATAACGACATGCTGCTCATTTTTCAGATCGGCTCTCACACTGTCCACGGGTCCGAAAAGCCCGATGGTAAAAATACCAACTGCCAACGCAAGATTCATATTTCCGGAATCATTGCTGACAAACAAGTCGAGATAATCCATAATTGCAGCATCTTTGGGCATGGATGTTTTTTCGACAATGACCGGGGTAACTTTCATCCGTTCCGCAATCGCCATTTTCAAACCTTTTTCCTCCGGACCGCCGAACAGCAGAATTTTTGCATCATATTTTTCAGTGATCAGGTTACCCAGGCGGGCAAAATTTCTGGCGCCCCAGCGTTTGTACGTCATGCCGAATTCTTCACTGCTTCCGGCATGAAAGCCCACCAGAATTTTATCTTTTCGTCTCCCTTCGCCGAGTAGCTTTTCGATATAATTTGCCGCGAAAGTTTGATCATCCTCCGAGGTCCAAATCTGAAGCTTTCGGTCGGCATTTGTGGTATCGATGCCGATTATTTCCAGGAGGCGAAGATTCTGTTCCAGATCGTGAATTGAAATATCGACGGGAATGCGAACCGATTGCAAAAATCCAAGATCGCTGAATTTGCTATTAACATATTTGTGTGAAATCCTCACGCCCGCGCCAATGAGAAATGCAAAGAGATTCTTCTCTCGCTTCTCCGACGGAAACGCTGTGATTAACAGGTCAAATTTCCGTCTCCTGAGTTCGCATATCAAGCGTACCTTGCTTTTAAAGCTTTTAACCGTGCTGTAGTCAATTACCATTATTTCATCAACATAAGGACATTCGTCAAGTAGCGCCCGCGCAGGTTTGAAACGTACGAATAGCGTAATTTTCGCCTCAGGGAAATTTTTCCGCAACAGGCGCAGCATGGGCACTGCAAAAATCGAATTTCCAATTCCCGATATGGATGACACGGCGATATTTTTGAATTTACGTCCGGATACATTCATTCCTAGAATTCCTGATGTTTTTAATTTCTCACATTCGCTGTTCGATTTGGAGGGGACGAAATCAATTCTCTTGAAATATGCTGCAATCGATTACGGCGTTTCCAGCCAATCACAATTCTATGGTGACTGCACAATAGTCAACAATCTACAGCATTTGGTGAACCATCGCTATGATCGCTATCAACAATTTGCAACTTTAAAGCGCATTCGATCCGGTCAACTACGCGGCTTCATGAAACCACAGGATATCGCAAGCTGCTATTTTTCTATTAGCTTGCGCATTAAATAACGATTGCGGCGCATGCTTTCCTGCGTCAGGCGCCAGCTATTATTGAGCGAATCCAGCAGCAGTCCCATGAGAAATATGATGACAGATAACAGGATGCTCAATGCCGTAAATACCGCTAAACCGACATGGTACATGAAACCGGTTTTCAAATAAATGATGAAAATATACGCGCCGCTTGCAAAACCGCTGATGAAAAACACAAGCGAGAGCGCCACGAAAAAAACCATAGGATTATAGTCCCGGAAAAGCGTCACAATGGTGTAGAGTATCAGAAAGCCGTCTCCCCAGGTGCTCAATTTGGATTCCGAGCCTTCGGGTCGGTTGCGATACTCGATTGGTATCTCTATGATCCTGAAGTGCTCCTGAAGGCTGCGGATTGTCAACTCGGCTTCAATCTCAAAACCTTCTGCCAGCAAAATCAGGTTTTCGACCAATTTTCTGCTCATGACGCGATAACCGGATAATATATCTTTTAAATTGACCTTGAAACTGCGATTCAGAATGTTGGTTAACGTGATATTGCCGATTTTATGCGAGAGCGAGAATGCTTGTTTGGAAATCTGCTTTCGCATCCCCACAACCATATCGGCTTTGCCTGACTCGACAGGCTCGATCAGGTCGCGAACATTGGAAGCGCTGTACGTTTCATCCGCATCGATCATGATGTATATGTCGGCGGTAACGTCCTCGAAGAGCTGCCTGACAGCATTGCCCTTGCCCTGCTTATCGCACGGGATCACAACGGCACCGGCTTCTCTGGCACGGACAGCGGTTTGATCTATGCTGTTATTATCCCCGACATAAATCGCTGCTTCGGGCAACGCCTGCCTATATTCAGCGATCACGTTGGCGATCGTGCGCTCTTCGTTATAAGCGGGGATAATGACCGCTATTTGCATACTATTCCTCCAAATTCATGGAATTAAATTGAAAAAATTTTTTGATACTCTTCGATGCATGGAAGCGATTTTAGCCATCGATATTTATTCTACAATCTTCTCAATATTATATTCTTTGATATCTCTTGCATGCGTGTAAATTATCATTTCTCCGATGAGACCGATGGAAATCATTTGGATGCCGATGACCAGAAATAATGCACCCACCAGAAGCAACGGTCTGCCGGCGATGGGTCCCATGCCCAGAATGCGATATACGAGCAAATAGGCATTTGTACCGATCCCGACAATCGCAAACAGCATCCCGACAAATCCCAAAAAATGAATCGGCTTTTTGGAATATTTGGTCAGAAAGATCACTGTCAGAATATCGAGCAATCGCTGTAAATATTCACCCAGGTATCTCGATTGTCTGAAGAGCCCTTTCAACTGCTCGATCTTCTCTTCGGTCACTTTGTAGCCCTGGCGATGTGCCAGCATCGGCAAAAAGCGGTTCAGGGAGCCATAAATGGGCACATTTTCCAGCACTTCACGCTTCGCAACCAAAATGCCGCTATTAATATCATGCAAATTCAAGCCGCCCATTTTTCGAGTCAGCCAGTTGAAAAGCCTGGAAATAATTTGATTGAGCGAGGAATCTGCGCGTGGAAAGCGCCATCCGACGACCATATCATAGCCGTCATCGAGTTTCTGGCAAAGCTTCAGAATGCCTTCCATCGCCACCCGAACACGACTCGTGACATAGACGATCGTATCTCCCGCAGCGCGTTTGACGCCGGCGTCGAAAGTGGATGCTTCACCGAACGAAGATCTCATTTTGATTATCTTCACGCGATCATCCGTATCCGCGATTTCGTTCAAAAGCGAATAGGTTGCGTCGGTGCTCCCATCATCTACATAAATAATTTCGTAACGAGTGTTGCTGTTTCGCATTGACGTACTTAAAGATGCGTGCAATTCTTTGATACTCGTTTCACAATTATAAAGTGAAATAATTAATGAAATTAATCCTGCACGATCGACGGTTGCGGTGTCCCCGACAGCGTCAGGAATGCGTTTTTTATTGACGGCGTTTGAAGTCATTTTATCAACCTTTTCAACTAGTTTTTAAGTATCCGATATCAACCTGCCCGATTCGGACTTATTTTGATTCAGACAGATAAATCTGCTTTCTGTCCCCTGTTTCGACAACCAGGTTTGCCAACAAGCCTATCGCCAGAAATCCGAAACCCGAGCCTGTGAACAGGAACACCAGGGTTAACAGCACATTCAATTCATCCAGCGTGGCATTTGCATTTTCGAACAGCATGCAGAGCATACCAGCGCCAAAAATAGCCGCAGCAAACAGACAGAATACGCCTATAATTCCGAAGAAATGTATCGGCTTTTTCAAATGTTTAATAAACAGATTGAGAGTCGTCAAATCCATTATTACCCGGAAGGTGCGGGTGATATTGTATTTTGAAACACCGAATTTCCGCGCATGATGCTTGACGACCAGCTCGGTTATCCGGGCACCTTCAATTTTTGCCAATGCCGGGATGAAACGATGCAGCTCTCCATACAGCTTAACGCGCTTGATGATTTCTTTTCGAAACGCTTTCAATGAGCAGCCGGTATCATGTAAGTCGACTTCGGTGACCGAACAGATCAATTTATTGGCAATTTTCGAGGGTATTTTTCGCATTACCATCTTGTCTTTTCGATTCTTGCGCCAGCCGGCAACCACATCATAGCCTTCGTCGAGTTTTTGCAGCATTCTCGGGATGTCTTCAGGATCATTTTGCAAGTCGCCATCCATTGCCACAACAATGTCACCCTTGGCATATTCGAAGCCGGCAGCCATCGCAGCCGATTGCCCGAAATTACCGCGAAATTTAATGATTTTCAATTGAGGATGCGCCTGGTGCAATTCTTCGAGTATCTCAAAAGTACGGTCGGTACTGCCATCATCAACCAGAATGACTTCGTACGGTTTGCCCAAATCGTCCAGAACCTTACAGATTCGATCCTGAAGAAGTGCTACATTTTCTTCTTCATTGTAAACCGGCACGACCACGGAAATTTCTGTTTTTTCGTTTGTTTGGTTCATTTCGTTGCCAGATTTGCTTTCCTTGTTTTCGAATATTTTTTGTATAAGCTCACCGCCCCCCAGATTGGCGCGAGAATCAGGATTTCTCCCATCACTGTTCGCCAATTATGTGCTTCCGCCAGACCTGCCAGGAAAGAGCGGTTCGTTGCTCCTTTGTAGACATCGGAAAAAATCAGTATCGGCGAAAGCACAGACTCTTCGGAAAAGGGATACAGCAACGGCACACCGTAAGGCAAGCTCGTGTCGACGCACAAGTAATCCAGGATCACGTGCGAAAAAACGACTGCTGTACAAACCCAAAACGCTCTTAAAAACTTGAGGTTAAGTGCAAACTTTGCCAGCAGCCCGGCAATGATCCCTGCCAGCACTGAAAATCCCAGGCTGTGAGTGATGCCGTGATGAAAGCGATTGGGTGCGCCGATAAGAATTCCGGGCAAATAATCGATATCGGGCAGGTTTGCAAGGATTAGGAACAGCCAAAATGCAGACCATTTAAACTGCTTATTTTTCAATCCCGCATAACAGGCAGCGCCCATTAAACTGTGCCCGATCGGTGTTGGCACGGCATTTTCCCCTTTTGCTCGATAAAAATACAGCTTCGATTGCAATCACCTGCTGGTGGTCTACAACCTGCGATTCACAGCTTTCAACCCTTTTTGTTCATATTCAGCATTTGCCTGGCACGTTTGTCATTGCCAAGCAATCCATCGATAATTCCCATTGCCTTTCCGAATGCGCCCATGGGATTGCCGCGCAGAATCAAATCACGAACCGCGGCATACGGGATACCGCCAACGGCATACAGCATATACTTTGCCCAATTCCCGGCAGTCGCGTGTTTTTTCATAAATCGGATGGCATTGCGCGTGGCAAGATATTTTTTTCGAAATGAGAACTGTTCGATTGTTTTATGGGGTCGATGCCATACTTTGGATTTGCCGCAAAAAATCACTTTATACCCGGCTTTACGAACGCGCACGCTGAAATCCGAGTCTTCGAACCAATACCCCAGGTACTCAGAATCGAATAATCCGACTTTTTCCAGCACTTCGCGCGTGGCAATCATGGCGCCACCCCAGAGATAATCGACTTCCTCGGTTTTTTCAAATTGACCGACGTCTTTTTCACAATCACCGCGCCCGCGACTTACGTTTTCGGTGAAATCGATGATCCCCCCGGCGGAGAGCAAAATATCCGGTTTGCTGTAATCGTACATTTTGGCGCCTACGATGCCGGCGTCGGGAATTTCTTCCAGCACATTCATGAGCTGCGTCAACGAGTCGCGGGCGACGACAATATCGTTATCCACCATATAGACAACATCCATATCCGACTCGAGCGATTTTCTCAGCCCGATATTTTTGCCTTCCGGCGCGCCATAATTTTTATCATTCTCCACGATCACGACATCCGGGTACGCCTCGCGAATCGCATCAACCGAGCCATCGGTCGAGGCATTATCGACCACTATCACCTGATAAAGCGGACACTCCATTTCAAAAATGTGGGAAAGGCAATCGAGTACATTGTCTTTGCGATTCCAGTTTAGAATAACGACGCTCACTTTTTTGATCATTTCAGGACTCGCAACATATTCGGCGGCACCAGGCTGCGTTGATACCCGTTTAAATTCATCGTTTAATTCAATATTAAGTTCATTCGCATTCATTTCCGACTCCTGTCAACCGGTTTTTTGCATTTTAGGAGGTGGGATCACTTATCTTGGATATTTTGCTTAACAAACATTTTGATAAATAGCTATTTAAGAAATTCAAATGGGTAACTTATTTTATCCCACCTCTTTAAACATTTCGCCAGCCTGTGAAATAATTCAATACTGAGGACCTTGCTTCAACCGGCGTTTTATTTTTGAAATGAAAACCCCTGGCAATGATAATCGCCCTTTGCCGGACAATCGAAAAATAAAATCGCCGCTCAATCGGTTGATATAATACAGCTTTCCGGCATAGCCATCGCTCGAATACGTTTTCAACAGCCCACCGTAAGCCGTTTCGTAGCCACATTCTTTGACTAGCCGGCTGGCAATTTTGCCTGTTTCATTCCAGGGAAACGAGAAATGACGAACAGATTTTCCTGTTATCCTGGCATCGATTTCCTCGCGGGATTGTACCAGTTCTTCGGCTATCCGCTTTTCCTGCTCTTCTTTTGCTTCATAATAGCCGCTAAAAGAATGCGATTTGCGATAGTCATTCACCAGCGTGGTCAGGCGAGATCGCCAGCGCTTGTCACGAAAGAACGCCTCATTGCCATTCTCGCGGACAAACTTGACACACGCCTTTATAAATGATTCTTCGGGAAAATAGCGCCGGTGATCGGACAAACGCGACGCATATTCAAAAATCGGCATCCCCAATTGCGGAGGCTGAAAGTAGCGATCTTTCCCATTTTCAGCCTGCACGGGCAGATTCCATACCTGGTGAGACACAAATCCGGGATAATAAAAATCGATGATTCGGGAAGAAATATTAATTCCGGCATGATGCATCGTATGCGACTGGAAATCAACGGCACCCGCCAGATGCATTTCGTTAGCCTGTTCCCAGGTGATGCTCCCTTTTTCGCCCACCCATGCCGGAATTATGAAAGCCACTGCTTTGAAGCCGTATTCCTTGAGCAGGGGGAAAACCACATCGTAGAGATTTCGCAGCCCATCATCGAATGTCAGGACAACTGCTCGTTCCGGAATCTTCTGCTTTTGCAGATAGACAGATGCATATTCATCCGCAGCCAGTGTGGTGTAGGCGTTCTCTTTCAGATAGCGCAACTGGGCTTCGAACTCCGCTCTGTCAATGCGGTGATAGCTGAACACCGGAATCCCCGGCGACATTTTTGATCTTGTCACAAAATCCGGATACTCGCTCCTGCGGAGAATTCCGAAAATAGAAGATATTTCTTTAAATTGAGATTTCATTTATGAATTATATTTCTTCCAGACATAAAAAATCATGGGATTTTATCGAGATGTTCTTGCAGCCACATCTCTAGCACTGCCAACGCCCAGATCCTGTGGGAATAATTTTGACGTTTGGAATTATGCTGTTTGATCATCTTTTGCACAAAATCAGGATTGAAGAATCCTCGTTTTTTTAAGACATCCTCAGACAGATATGTCATGATGAATTCTTTTATCTGGTCATTTGACCGCATCCAGTTTTTCAAGGGGATGCTGTGTCCGAGTTTATCCTTGCGATGCACAATTTCGTCGGGCAACACCGTTTCCATCGTTTTTTTAAAGATATATTTGGTTTCGGACATGCCTCTGAATTTCATCCCGGATGGCAACGTGGCACAATAGTCGATCAAACGGTGATCTAGCAATGGATATCGCGGTTCGAGCGCGAACTTATTGTTGAGATTCATGCGTCGCAAATAAAATCCGACGACGGTGTGATAATCGCTGTAGAGCGAGTTGCTAAGTCCGTCGCGACCATCGGCTTCATTATTGAATTGCAGGATATCCTCATACGGGTGAAATCCATTCAACATCTGGCTTATTTCTCTGGTGTATAATCGCTGCAATTCGTTTAGATCGTAATAGATGCGCCAGCGATGAGAAAGCAGTTCTTTTGGAAATCGATAGCTGGCGGCAAAGCGCTTGGCTTTCACGATAAAATTTTTCTTCTTATCGGAATCCGGCAGCAATCGAGCGATGCCCAACACCGGGGTGCGAATGAATCCCGGAATTTTATCCACGACCGCCGCCATTTTATCGGCTTCGTACACCGGATGCCCCGCAAAAAGCTCATCTCCGCCATCACCGGTGAAAATGTACGGTACGAATTGGCTCGCCTGCTTTCCGAGAATATAGGTTGCAACATTGATCCCCACATCGCAGAACGGCTCATCCATGTATTTCACCATTTGAGCCGTTTCGAGCACATCTTCAACCCGGTATTCGGTTTCGTGATGGCTGGTGTTATAATGCTTCGCCATAAATCGCGCGTAGTGCGATTCATCAAATGATTCTCCCCGGCAGCGATAAGAAAAGGTATTGAGCTGGCGTTGAAGAAATTCAGTTGTCAGCGCGACCACAGTACTGGAGTCCATGCCGCCACTGAGGAAGGTTCCCAGGTTCTCCCCGGATTCGATCCGGCATTTCACAGCATCCCGGAGCAGTTCAATCAACCGTTCGCCGGCTTCTTTTTCACTCTTTTCTGCGATACGAGCGAATGTGAGCGTCCAATACTTTTTGAATGCCACATCGCCATTTCGTAATATCATTAAATACGCAGGTCGCAATTTGTGAATTTGCTCGAAAAACGTATGCAATCCGGGATTATACGTAAATAGTAAAAATTGGCATAACGCCTGATAATTCAATTCTTTCTTCACCCCGGGGTAACGCAGAATTGACCTGATATTTGAACTGAAAACCAGTCGCTCCTTATCCAGGTAATAATACAGCGGCTCGATTCCAACCCTGTCACGACCGAGGATCACGGTATTTCGATTTTTATCCCAAATTGCAAATGCGAATTTGCCATTCATTTTCCCGATAAATTTTTGCTCGTGTTGACGATACAGATACAGCACCAGCTTTGCCGGATTTTCATCGATCTCTTTTTTAAATTCATCGGACAGGCTCGAGATGAGTTCATCAGTATTGTAGATTCGCCCTTCGAAGATAGTGATAATTGAACCATCCCCAGCACTTGCGGGTTGGTATTTTTCAAAGCATTTTGTTTTGAATGTCTGCTTATAAAAGCACCCGAAATTTTCCGAAAGCAGTATTTTCGGAGCGCCTTGACTTATTTGATCGGCTTTGGAAACGCTTTCCAATGCGTTCGGATCGACCGAGCACTCCCGTACCCGTTCAAGAACTCCAAATATCATATTCACTCCTGCAAAAATATCTGAGAGACTCATGTCTCACTGGTTTGAGTACCCTTGCGCACTAGCGAGAGGACATTTCCCTTCAACGACTCGATCTCCTCTTTCGAAAATGCCTTGAGCACCAAAAGTAAGCCAATAAATAATCCTGTCAAACCAAGCGCTATCCCGGCTTGCCCCGCGAAGGGGATTGTATAATGCTCATTCAATGAAAAAAATATGCCGAAAATTAGCGCTGCCGCAAGCAGCGGTTTAAAGCTTATTTTAAACACCGGTATTTTGATATGATGTGTATACAGGTAAATCGAACATAATGTAAAAATGAGCGCTTCGCCCAAAACTGTGGCGACGGCTGAACCCTCGTAACCGTAAATGGGTATTACGAGATAGTTCAAGATAATTTTGAATAGCAGCCCCGTGCTGCCCGTAATGAGAATAATTTTTTGTTTATCCACCGAAATCAGGATCGTATTCAGCATCCAGTTCGGATATTGAAACATAATTCCCAGAAAAAGCGTTTGCAGCGCAAAACTCGCCTGCCAATATTCAGGTTTGTTGCTAAAAAAAAGCTTCAAACCGAAATCTGAAAATGAAATTCCGAATACAACGATGGGCATTGCCATGATAAACATATACTTGACAGCGCGAATCGCGAGATCCTGATGCTTTTTTTTATCGGTCACAAAAAATTCTGACAACCTGGGCAAAACAACCAGAAACAAAATTGTCGGCAGAATCGTGATGCCTTCATAAATTCGAAACGCGGCGCTGTATAATCCCACATCATGCAGCCCCTTCATATCCGTCAACATCCAGATATCGATGTAGGAAAAAATAGTGAGAATCACAAAGAACATGCCCAGGGGTAACGCTTCGATTTGCAACTTTTTCAGGAACCTGAAATCGAATTTGAATCGAACCCGCCCGATTTTCCAGTTCAGGATTCCAAGCGTGATCAAAAAGTCAACTGCGCGTACCGCGGTAAAACAGAGGATAAAGGAATAAAGCTCCTTGGAAATATGCAAGACAATCAGACAGAAAACGAGCAAACCCGTGCGTTCCAGCAATACCAGCCCGGTATCGATTGCAAACAGATTATGCGCCTGGAAAAATACGCGAAATGTGTACTTCAGTGATTTTAAAAATGCTGATATCGTCAGCAGATAGATCGCATAAACGAGCCTGGCTTCATACCCTTTGAGATATACGACGATCATCATCACGCAATAAATTATTGCACACAGGATCAATTTCCACGATAAAAGATTTCCGATGTACATTTCGGAAAGGTTGCGATCGCGCGAAACATTTCGCACGCTCAGGTCACGCAGTCCCAGATCGGTAAACATTTCAAAGACCGTTGCAATCGCCAGAGCCGAATTGAACGTCCCGTAGTCATCGATTGCAAGTGCACGCCCAACCGCAATTAAAAGTACGAATAGAAAAAAACTACTGAAAGTGGTAATACTTGAAAAAACAACATTTTTAACCATATTGTATTTTTTCGTCGCCACCAAGGTCATCCTTGCTTAAAATTCCGCTTCGATTCTATCAGCCAGTCGCATAATATTGGTGCGCCAGGAATAGTGTTTTTTCAATCGTTCAAAATCGACATCGCTCACAAATTTTCCGTCATTCAATGCATCGCAGATTGCATCCGGAAACGCATCGGTTTCTTTTACACGCAGCAGTTGAAACTCCCTCGGCACCGATCTGGCAGCGATCGGGGTGGCAATGGTGATTTTTCCGACCGCCAGCGCCTCGATGATCTTTGTCGGCATGCCCCACCCCTGCTGAATGGGCGAAATAATCACATCGGCTCGCTTTAAATATGCGGGCAAATCCTCTACAAATCCGGTGAATTCCACATTGGGATGCTCGATATCCTGCGGCGGATTCGATCCGACGAACTGAAATTTGGTATCGGGACAACGGGCAATCACCTTTTCCAGGATGCGCGCCACGGTCACCCGAACCACATCCAGGTTGGTTTGAATATTGTAATTGCCGCAGAAAAGTACAATCTTCGGGTGATTTTCAACCGGATCATAATACGGATTGAAAATCGTTTCGTCGAAGCCTTGCGGAATGACCACCATTTTTTCTCGTGTCGTCCAACGGGTATAATACTCCGCATCGTTTTCAGAAATTGGAACCAGCAGCTTCGATTTTTTAACGCCGTTTTTTTCCGCCCAGTAAACATAAGGAATGAAAACGTAGCGCCGCGGATCGGCTTTGGCTTTACCCCAATACTGGAGATATTCGAGATTATGCGAGCAATAAATGAACGGGAGCCTGAATTTCTTCGATAGCTTCAACCCATAGACGGCACTCAAGCCGTAATCGCATAAAATTGCATGGTATTTATTTTTCTGCAATAGCTCTGTTGCCGACTGCATCAATCCTGAGCTGAAAATGAAATAATCTTTTTGAGAAAACGGGATCACGATTTTTTCGCGGACGCCTTTCACTTTTGAAGCAAATTTCCGGGAAAGCTCCGGATTCGGTGGATGCCCGGAGCCATCGATGTAAACCAAATCGAGGGTGAAACGCTCTGCCAGGTTATTCACAAATTCTGCGCCACGCACACCTGCGCCGGTGAGGGGAACATGTGGGTCATATACGGATAAATATAGTAAGCTTTTTTTCATCATCATGATTCCAAAATTTGTAGTCCTTTGCTTCCAAAAGCAGGGAATTTACTCCGGGGCATGCTCAGTTGCCCGGACTGTCGTCTTGCTTTTCTCATTCGCTGCACCATCGAGCCGGCTTCGGAGCACTTTCGCGGGAATTCCGACCGCGATAGAATAGGCGGGTATATCTTTGCTGACAACCGCCGATGTGCCGATCACCGAATCCCTGCCAATACGCACGCCATCCATCACCTTTACGCCAGCGCCAAGCCACAGGTTATCCTCCATGACAATGCCCGCTGAGGAGCGCTCCTGCTCCAACGGTGAGACATCCAGCCGATCCATGTGATGGGTTCCGCCGATAATATAGCAGTATGCGGCTATTAAATTGTTTTTGCCCAGACTCACATTGCTCGCTGAAAATATTTCGCAATTGAATCCCATATTGACATTTTCATCCAGATGGATATCACCATTTTTGCAACTCAAAATGGTATTGCGCCCGATGAAAACTCCGTTACCAATGAAAAGCCCTTGATTGGATTCGCCCTTTGCATCAAGAACGCAGTTATCATCGATCACGACGTTATCGCCGAGAAAAATTTTATTCGGGTGGCGTAGAACCACGTTTTGCCCAAAGGTAACATTGCGTCCGCATTTTCCGAGCAGTTTTGGATAGAGTTTCATTCGCAGCACCAAACCCAGGGCACCCGGAATCCAGCTCGAAATCATCATTATCATTTCGTATTTAAACAGCTTCCACAATCCTCGCTGTCCCACGACCAGATCCTGATATTTTTGCAGCGCTGATTTTTTCTGATCGAACAGTTCCTTTTGGGCTTCATGATGCTTATGATTTTTGTCTTTACTCATTACTTTAGTAATCCTTTTTCAAGATACCATTTTGCAGTTCTTCGAATGCCTTCTTTCAAAGACACCCTGGGCTGATACCCTAAAACTCGCTTTGCTTTCGAGATATCGAATGCCCTGTCTTTCATAAAGAAATCGACGCGTCTTCTGTAAATCGGTGGTTGAATTCCGAGTGGGCGACAAACCAGTTCACACAAGGCTCCTGCCAGCCAAACCGGAAAAACCGGGATATGACCTTTTTTTACGGAGACTTGCAGCGCATCGGCGATCAGCGCCACAATTTCGTTGAGGGTAACAAACTCCTCACCACCCAGCGTGAACAGCCCGTACGCGGCTTCTTTCTTTTCTCCGCACAAAATAATTCCGTCCACCAGATCATCAATATATGTCCAGTGATACAAAACTTTTCCGCTGCCGATCATGCGAAACTTGCCGCTGTAAATCCATTTGAATATTTTGAGGAAACGCGTATCACCGGGACCATAAATCCCCACAGGGCGAAAAATCGCACCGGGATATTGGTTTTGTTGATAAAAGTCCTTGACCATCAATTCCCCTTGCATCTTCGACTCCTGGTAAACATCGCCGGGGTTGTAAGGTGCATCTTCCGTGGCGGGCGGATCGGCAATTTCGCCCTGAACGCCGACTGTGCTGCAATGCACAAAATGGGGCAAGCCGGTTTCGAATGCTGCTTCGAGGACATTTCGTGTACCATCGACATTCACGTCGTAAAAATGCTTATGCGGCACATTCTCTTCTCTGAAAGCTGCGGCGATGTGATACACACAGTCGACGCCTTTCATCGCCGGCTTCATGCTTGCCTTATCGCTTATATCACCATAAATTATTTCGGCACCGATTCGTCTCAGATTTTCTAATTTGCTGGTTTGCCTGGCGAGTGCTTTAACGTGATATCCCCGTTCGCACAAAATTTCACACAGTCTGCCGCCGGTAAATCCGGTACCTCCGGTTACGAATACCTTTTTATTCATCCAGATAAACCTTTGTTAAATACATAAATTTAATATCTGGCACGAAGCCTACTCCTTCAGATATTTCAAACTTGGCGCCGGAATCCCCATAATTTTCTTTCGGCGCGGGGTATCGCAGGTATTGCATGGCGAATAATCGCGAATATTCAAATCGAGGTGGCGCTGCCTCAGTTCGACCGTTTCAGCGTTATTGAAAATTTCCACCAGGCTTTTTTCTTTGGTATCGCCCAGGATAATCTCAGCCATATAATCATGCGGGCATGGTCCGACACGACCATCCCAGAGAATCACCTGAGCATGCCAGGGAAATGTACAGGCTACGAGGTCTTCATCGGCAAAGGTATCAATGGAGACATAGCCAGCCCAGTTATGCGGCTTTTTGACAATCAACCGATCCAAATCCCGCATCATTTCCAGAAATTTCTGTTTATCCTCATTCCTGAATTCGAATCCTTCAAGGTCTTCCATCACTTCCATCACCGTTTTAGGTGTGGCGCGCTTCATTTCTTTTTTCAGATCGAGGAATCGAACAATATTTCTGGTAGTTTTATCGAAATTGGCATTCACCCGGATCTTTTCATACACATCGCTGGTATATCCGTCGAAGGAAAAAGAAATCAGCGCCAACCCGGATTCGATAAGTTCACGGCTCCTGCGCTCGGTTAAAAGCGTACCATTTGTATGCAGCTTGACCGGTATGCCATTTTTAGTCGCATATTCGATCATCTCCGGCAGCCGCGGATGCAAATTAGACTCACCCCGATGATGGATATTCATGTCATAGGCGAAATAGCGTGCCTCGTCAATGATTTTTTTGAAAAGATCAAAGTCCATGAAACCCAAATCTTCTTTTTTAAAATCCTTGTTCGGGCACATCACACACGCCAGATTGCATTTATTCGTTGGTTCAATCCATAGCCGATAAGGCTTATATTTGACTTTTGAATTACGACTGAAACGATAATTCCATAAAACCTGAACCAATCTCTTCCCCGCCCACAGCGTTCTGAATTTTCGCTGCGGGATAAAGCCATTTGTATTGCTCGTGTCACTCATCACCAACTCTCCTTACGTACAAATGGAATCACACCCACTCGTCAAACATTTCGAATATAGACATCGTACCAGATACCGAACATCATCAGCGCCCAGAGACGATGACTGTGATTTTGTTTATTATTGAGATGTTCCGATTTAAGCTGCTCGATGTAATCTGAGTTGAAAAATCCCTCCGCCTTGATATTCGATGGCGAGAGCACCTCGTTCATCATCGGCTTCAAATCGGTTTTTAGCCAGTTTTTAATCGGGATGCTGAATCCCTCTTTATTGCGATAAATGATTTCGTCCGGCAGAATATCGGACATCGCTTTTTTCAAAATATATTTGGTCTTTTGATGCGACAAGCCTGCCAGTTTAAGATGCGCAGGAACGGTCGCTAAAAATTCCACCACGCGATGATCGAGAAAGGGTACCCGCGCTTCGAGTGACGTCGCCATACTCATGCGATCCACTTTCACGAGAATGTCATCCACCATATAGGTTTTAATATCCACATATTGCTGCCGGGACAGATCATCGCTGGCGGGTGCGGTTTGGAAATAATTCCGAATAAAATCGTGCGCATCATAATCAGCAATCGCATCCCGGAACACGGGGGAATAAAGTTGCTCTCTGTTAAGCGCTGTCATAAACATCATCCATCGCGTATGCTGCAGATCGGACGGCAGTTGCATTCCCTCCACAAAACGTTTGGCACGATTGATCAAACCCTTCTTCTTCTGGGTTGGCGGAATTTTAGCCAGCAATTTACCAATCATATACTCTCGGATGAATTTGGGAATTCGCTCGTATCCGACACCGATTTTCTGAGCGATATATGGATCATAGCCTGCGAGCAATTCATCTCCGCCATCGCCCGAGAGTACCACAGTCACATATTCCCGCGCCATTTTGGATACCAGGTAAGTCGGAAACATTGAAAAATCACCGAATGGTTCATCGACATAATTGCGAATCAACTTTTCGGTCAAATCGATGGCATTGGGCTCAATTGTAAATTCGTGATGCTCGGTTTGGAATTTCCTGGCGATAACTCTCGCATATTCCAGTTCATTATATGTTGAGTCCTTGAATCCGATAGAAAACGTTTTCACCGGTTGATCAAGATGTTTTGCCATAAAGGCAACAATCGTACTCGAATCCAGACCACCGCTGAGAAATGCGCCCAGCGGCACGTCGCTCATGAGTCGAATTTTTACCGCATCGCCCAGAATCGTCCTGAATTTTTCGCATATCTGCTCTTCGGAAAGACCGCTTTCTTTGAATTCGAACTTCCAGTAATTCGAAATCCGTAATCGACTATTCTCACATAGCAGCGAATGCGCAGGCGGCAATTTAAAAATTCCCTCAAAAATACTCAGGGGTGCGGGAACGTATTCGTAAGTCAGAAAATTATCAAGCGCTTTCAGATTCACGCTCCTGGGAACATTTTTCAATTGCAGAATTGATTTGAGTTCTGAACCGAAAATCAGGCGCTTTCCATCGGAATAATAATACAACGGTTTAATTCCCATGCGATCTCTTGCCAGGAAAAGCCGATTCTTTTTTTCATCCCATATTGCGAATCCGAACATCCCGTTCAATTTTTTTGGACAGTCTGCGCCGTATTCCTCGTACGCATGCAGGATGGCTTCGGTATCGCTTTTGGTTCTGAAGCGATGTCCCTTTTTAATCAGTTCCTTCTTGATTTCTTTATGATTGTAAATTTCGCCGTTGAAGACAATCCACACCGTCCCATCTTCATTTGAAATCGGTTGTTGTCCGGTTGACAGATCGATGATGCTCAAACGCCGCATTCCGATGCCCACGTTATTTTTTACATAAACACCCTCGTCATCCGGTCCGCGATGCGTGATCACGCTGCACATTCGGCGCACATCCGATTCCGGTACATGGTTTTCCTGTTTGAAATACACAACCCCGCAAATTCCGCACATAAGAATACTCCAGCAAATCAGTCCAGCTTATCCATTATAAAATCATAAATTGTCTTCGTTTTTTCCAGGTACACACGATAGCTATACTTTTCCTCCGCCAGTTTCTGGGCGTTTCGGATAATTTCTTGAGTCAATTCTCTATCCCGTATCGCTTTGAGAACGCCTTCAGCAAATGCTTCGGGGGTACAATCAGTCAGAATTGAGACCGAATCATCCAGTACCTGGGTGTGCGTCAGATGCCGGGTAGCGACAATGGGTTTTCCCGACCGCAGATAAGAATATATTTTCAGTGGCGTATTATTGCCTTCGATGCGCGGTGACACCAATACATCCGCCAGACCTTCATAGTCGGGAACCTCCTGCGGCTGCACTGTGCCGGTAAATACGAAATGGTCGGTAAGGTTCAGATCATCCACCATTTTTCTGTATTTTTTCACCTGGTCATCATTTCCGCCGACCAATATGATTTTAGTTGCCGCATTCTGGCGAATGATGAATTCACTGCTCTTTATCAGCAAATCCAGACCCTGGTAAGCTACAAATGTGCCGGCGTAAACCAAAATGGTGTGATTATTCAGATTAAAACGATTTTTGATTTCCTCTGGTGAAACCGGCTTATGTTCGAATACTTCCCCATTATCCGCAACGTTCTCAATGAGCATGTTGAATTTATCGGGAAAAAGCCGTTCGACATAATGATACAACTCAGGGCAAATGGTAATCACTGCGTCCGCGGATTCAATTGTCATTCGTTCCAGTTTTTCGAATGTGCTGATTAACGAGCGCAAGGTTGTAAATTTGCAATTCGTAAGCTGCTGAGGCAGACTTGAATGCATATCGTACAAATGGCGCATTTTTCGCTTTTTCAGCAGCATCGGCGCCATGAAGCCGGCTTCCTCATGAGTGTGCAGCAGGTCGTAATGATTTTGCTTCACCAGTTTTCGGGCTTTCATAAGGATGAAAAAATCGAGCACTGCTTTGGGCAGCGATGGTCCGACTGCAATTTTTTTGATGAGCGGAATTTGGGGTATTCGGTGAATTTTTACATTTTCAATTGGGACATCCTGCCCGATATGATAGGTTAAAAGATCTACTTCATGTCCCAGACGGGAGATCGCTCGCAAGCGGTGCAGAACACTAAACGGAGTACCCCGTGGAGAAAACCACGGTTGAGGTGCAATCATCAATACTTTCATGGCTATCCATGCCTTAAAATTAATATATAATTTTTCCGATAGTTACAATTGCAAACAAAGGAGGTGGGAGTACATCACTTGCCATTTGAAGCGTTTGTATCTAAATAAACTGTTATTGAGCGCTTTCAGGTTCAAAGTTCACTATTCATAGGGGATTAACTATTGACTTGCCGCCCAAAGAAACGTTGCGTCTTTTTCAACCTTTGGGTGAAAATTTCTTTCCGCATCTTTAAAGATGCAGCTCCCATGAAGTGAACCTCTTAGAGACTTACAACCTGCAACCTTGAACGCTGAATCCAATATAATTTAACTGCTTATAAACTTAATATGAATAAAATATCTCATCCCACTTCCTTAATAAAGATGGGGTATTTTGACGAATACCCCATTCTTTTATAAAGGAGATTTCAAAATAATATAAATGCAAATACTGAACCATGATTCAATAAAATGCGATCATCGCCCGACACATACATATTTGAATCCGTGCTCTTTCATTTTTTCGGGTTCATAAATATTTCTCAAATCGATGACGATTGGTTCTTTCAGCAAGCTCTTGATTTTCGCCAGATCAAGGCTTCTGAATTGGTTCCATTCGGTAATGAATATCAATGCATCGGCATCTTTGGCAACCTCGTAAGTATCTTTGCAGTACGTTATCTTCGGCATTACTTTTTTCGATTCTTCCATCGCGACCGGATCGAACGCGAAGACTTCCGCGCCACCTTTTAGCAAGCCATTAATGATCGTAATTGATGGTGCTTCACGCATATCATCGGTGTTCGGTTTGAAAGACAATCCCAACACACCCAGTCGCTTACCTTTGAGGTTTCCCACAGCCTTTTTAATTTTTTCCAACATGGCAAGGTGTTGCCGCTTATTAATTTCGACAGCGGCATGGACGATTTTAAACTCGTACCCTTCCTTTTCAGCAATTTGCAGCAACGCCCGTGTATCTTTTGGAAAACATGAGCCGCCATACCCTGGTCCCGGATGCAGGAATTTGCCCCCAATCCGCTTGTCGAGTCCCATGCCTTTGGCAACGTGATGGACATCGGCGCCAACCCGTTCACAAATTGTGGCGATTTCATTGATATACGAAATTTTGGTTGCCAGAAAGGCGTTTGAAGCGTATTTTATCAATTCCGCGCTTTCGAGATTTGTAACAACAATCGGGGTTTCGATCAAGTAAAGCGGGGAGTACAAATCTTTCATAATGGCTTTTGCTTCATCGGTTTCGGCGCCGATTACCACGCGATCCGGTCGCATAAAATCTTCGATTGCCGAGCCTTCGCGCAAGAATTCAGGATTGGATGCCACTGCAAACGGAATTTTTTCCTCTATTGATTCTTCGATGATTTTTTTGATCCACCTGCCAGAGCCAACCGGAACGGTACTTTTGTTAACGATCACTTTATAGCCGTTGAGGTGACTGGCAATGCTTTTGGCAACTGCTTCGACGTGCTGCAAATCTGCGGAGCCATCTTCCATCGGGGGCGTCCCAACAGCGATAAAAATCACAAGCGATTTTTCAGTTGCTGTTTTGATATCAGTTGTGAAGGTGAGGCGTCCTTCTTTTACGTTTTTTGCTACCAAAACATCTAATCCCGGCTCATAAATCGGAAGAATTCCTTTATTGAGATTAGCAATCTTTTTTTCATCTTTGTCAACGCAAATGACATCATTTCCAAATTCAGCAAAACAGGTTCCGGTAACCAGACCGACGTATCCTGTTCCTACAATGCTAATATGCATTCGAACCTCCTATCAAATAAAATCCCACACCAATGAATTATAATCAAATTCCCCTTAATTTCCGATGCTGATATTAGCTTGCCCCATAGCCAAATAATACCACAAAAAAAGTTTTGATAAAGATTTTGAAATCGAGAAACAGCGACCATTTATCAATATATTCCAGATCCATTTCCATCCATTCGTTGAATGGGATTTGATTGCGTCCGCTAACCTGCCAAATGCAGGTCAAGCCCGGTTTCAGGCTCAATCGCCGGCGCTGCCATAATTGATACATCTCCACTTCCACGGGCAGTGGTGGTCGGGGACCAACAACGCTCATATCACCTTTTAGCACGTTGATAAATTGTGGTAATTCATCGATGCTGAATTTACGGAGCAATCGCCCGATTTTGGTGATACGCGGATCGCGCTTGATTTTAAAAACAGGACCATCCATTTCATTCATTTTTTGAAGCTCGCGCTTCCTCATTTCGGCGCCGACATGCATGGAGCGAAATTTGTAGAGCTTGAATTTTCTTCCGTTTAATCCACTGCGAATTTGATCAAAAAGAATCGGTCCTTTCGAAGTCAGCTTGATCGCCACCGCCGTAATGAGCAGCAGAGGCGATAACATCATAATGGCAACCAGTGATACGACTACATCAAAAAGACGTTTGACAAAAAGCTGCCATTCTTTAGCAGCAAATGTTTCAAATTCAAGCAGCGGAAATCCGTTAAAATTCGTCTGGCGTACTTTTGCAATTCGCAGATCATATAAATCCATTGAAATAGATGTTGCAATACCTTCCCTCTCGCAAGCCAGGATCACTTCATCCAACCGGTGCAACCACAACCGAGGAACTACAAAAATCACGCGGTCGATAACTTTTCGATGTAAAATAAAGGGAATATCCTGTAATCGTCCCAATACCCGATGTCCTTCGATCACTTTTCCGAACATACCGTGCTCATCATCGATCAGCCCCACGATTTGCAATCCCCAATTGCTGTGTTCTTTGACGGCTTTTATAAACTCACGTGCTCTTTGACCGGTGCCGACGATCAATAAATTAATTTGGTTATATCCGCTTTTATGTATATGATCGAGAGCTGCCGTCAAGAGTCTTTTTTCAATCACCAGCAAAATAGCGGTAGTGGCAACAAAGCTACCGATGAACAAGCGACTGGTGAGTTGGAGTTTTTGGATGAATATAATTGCACCCAGGGCGATTAGAGACAGAAATCCGGCTTTAATAATAATGCCGACTGTCTGCCGGTACGCTCTGGTTCTAAAATCGGTGTACATCCCAAATGCAGAGAGCAACCCGATCCAAACGGGTAAAATCGCAATGACCAGCGTAATATTTTTATCAGAAAAATATAAAAAACCATCCCAGGTAGGTTCGATGGCATACGCCATGCGTGCCAGATGGAATGTATTTCGAATCACATCACTAAGAAAATAGGTTATGACGAAAGAAAGAACGACTACGAATGCATCGATAATCCGGATTATATGACGAATAAATGTTTCTTTTTCTTTAACCATCGACACAATCCTGATATTCGTTAAGCGAAAACTCGATTGAAACGTGAATTATTCAAATATAAAATCCACCGAACTATCTTGATAATAAGCAAACATTTGAGCGAAGTCATTAAGCTAAAGGAAAATTCGATCCTCAAAATTCCTTCCTGGATTATCGCTAAAAACGTGCGAATGACAACCTTCCCTTACTTAATGGCATTGAATATTTGAGAATTTATAATATGTCGAAATTTGAAGTGATTTCTCACGATCCGTTATGTTATTGCCAACCTTCAGGTAATTACATGGAAGCATTTGTAAACAATGTAATTGCTTTATGGTATTCATGCACAAAGAGAACGGAACACAATCTGGATTCGCCTGTTCAAATGCATCCCCGGTTCAGGCTCTGCAATCAATTCATCATATCAGGTTGTATGAAAAAAGAGAGTGAAATTCAAAAGCATTCACCAGCATTATGCCCGGGAAGCATGCTCCTTGAACCACTTTACAAAATCGGCGATCCCCTGCTCCATATTCATCGAAGGCGCATATCCCAATTCTGCCCTTGCCTTTTGGATGTCCGCAAAGGTTATATCCACATCACCGGGTTGCATCGGCAGGCGCTCGATAGTTGCATCAGTGCCAACATTCCGCGCGATTAATTGGATTAGCTCTCGTAACTGGATCGTCTTTGATTCGCCCAGGTTATAAATATTGTAGCCGCTGCATTTTTCAATCGCAAGATTAATCCCCTGGATAATATCAGAAATGAATGTATAGTCCCGTTTCGAAGAGCCATCGCCATACATCGGGATTTTTTCACCATCATGAATGAGCCTGGTAAAGCGGTGGATTGCCATATCGGGTCGTTGCCTGGGACCGTAAACCGTAAAGAACCTCAAGCAAGTAATCGAAATCTGGTACAAATGATGATAAGTATAGCAAATTATTTCTCCCATCCTCTTGGTAGCCGCATACGGAGAAATTGGGTGATCAACGAAATCGTCTTCGGCAAAAGGTACCTTTTTATTATTTCCGTATACGGACGAAGAGGATGCGAAAATGAATTTCTCAATGTGATGTTGTTTCGCCATTTCCAGCAAATTCATCGTGCCTTTGATATTGACATCCTGGTACAACATGGGCTCTTTCAATGAAGGACGAACACCGGCACGAGCCGCCAGGTGGACGATACAATCAAATTTATCAGCCCTAAAAATTTTCTCGAGCAAATCCGTATCCCGAATATCACCTTCAAAGAGCTTGAAATCCGTATGGTTTTGGAATTGACTGATATTATTCCATTTAATTGAAGGTGTGTAGTAGTTGTTAAAATCATCAAGGCAAGATACATGATTGCCGTGCTTGAGCAGCGATTCGATCAGATGTGAGCCAATAAACCCCGCACCACCCGTAACAAGTAGTTTCATCATCATACTCTCGACTAGTTTTAATCCTTAAAAATATTTCAGCACGATTAATACTGATAATAGCTATAGCCTTCATGGGCTAGATTCGTCTCTTCACCGTTTAATACAATACCCAGAATAGTAGCCGGAACATTGCGGAACATTTCCAATTTTTGTTTTGCAACGTCTCTGTTGGTTACACCTGAACGAATGACAACAACAACCCCATCAACTTGAGTTCCGATAACCACCGCATCGGTCGCAGCATTCAATGGCGGGCTGTCGAAAATGACCATTTCGTACCGCCTGCGCGCTTGCTCAAGAAATCGTTTCATTTGGAGGGAACCGAGTAATTCAGAGGGATTTGGAAGCAAAGAACCACAGCTTATAACGGAAAGATTAGGTACATACGTCTCGTTAATAATTCGAGTAAAAGACTCCATATTTGTTAAAAAATTAGTAAATCCTGGTTCTTTGGGAATGCCAAAAGTATTATGCAGGACACCACGTCGCAAATCGGCATCGATTAGCAACGTGTTGCTTCTTTGCTGCGCCATTGAAATAGCGATATTGGATGACGTAAAGGATTTTCCGTCACCGGGCGCAGTACTGGTTATGACAAGTGTATGGATTCGACCGGTTTTCTTTGAAAATATCAGATTGGTTCGAAGCGATCGATACGCTTCACCGATTGGTGTTGGTGAATAATCATGAGTGACAAGCTGATTGTCAATCTGCTTAATCTTTTCGGAATCGCGGTATTCGTCGGTTCCTTTGAAATCGATCTGCGGGATGGTACCCAGAACCTGGAGCTTCAGATATTTTTTGATGTCATCCACTGATTTTATTGATTTATCAAAAAAATCGAGTGCAAAAGCGACGGCAATCCCGAGGATCAAGCCTGCAATCCCACCGATGGCAGCCATTTGCTTTTTATTGGCATTTACAGGATATTCCGGAACGATTGCTTCCTGGAAAATTTCAATATTTTCAGAGTTTACTTTTTGGTTCATCAATGCATCGCGATACTCCGTATCAAGGGTTTTCCAGGTATCCCGCTTCATCTCCCAATCGCTTCTTAACTTGGCAAGCCGCTGTTTCTCCCTGGGCGCGCTTGTCATTCGCACATTGATCGAATTGAGGCGTTGCCGTGTACTGCCAATTTCTCTGCCTAATTTATTCAAATGCTCATTTGCCGCAGTCCGTATTTCATCCCGGGTAGCATTGATTTTAATTTCGAGTTCCTTCGCCTGATAATTATCCTCTGAAAATTCAGCGACGATCTCATCTCGTTGTTTTTCGACATCGATGAGTCGTTGCTGCAGCACAGTCATCTCCGGATCATTTTTAAAAGTTGAAAGCTGTGTCAGCGAAACATAAATATATTTCAGATTACGATTATACCCATTTCCATTGCCTTTCGACTCAGCATTCAATTTATCCAGCATTGTAGCCAGGTCGGTACGTTCTTGCTGGTATACTTCGAGTTCGCCTTCAAGTTTGGATTTTTCCGACAATTTTTCTTCGAGTTGATAATCGAAATCCCCGGTATATGATGCCTGAAATTCACTCATCGCTGAGGAAGCGGCATCGAAGTCATCCTTGGCAAGTGTCAGCCGTTCATTTAAAATGTCGATCTTTCGTTTGGCTTCTATATCTTTTACATTCATGCTCTCATTTTTATAAATCTCAGCCAGACGATTCACAGTTTTGGTGACCATGACCGGATTATCGCCCGTCATTTGGAGCGTCAACAGGGGTCCGCCACCGCCTCGCAACTGAACCTGCTTATTCTCCAACATGGCATCGACAGCATACCGAAATCGCGTAATTTCAAAATTAATTTCCCGGGGCAAATCATGGATGCGTTCAGAAAACTTGAAACTAAAGCCATTTGCGCTCTGGCTCAGTACTTGTGCCTCTATAATTGATCCCTGCAGGATTACTTTTCCGACTTTATCTCCAGCGCTGATAGCATAAATTTGGTACGTTCCGTCATCTTTAAAAACGAGTCGATATTCTCCTTCTTTCGGATCTTTTATGGTCGAGAATTCTTTGAATACCTGAGTTCGATCAACCTTTATATCACTGTCTTTCGCTTTTTTGATTTTTAGCACCAGTCCTAATTGTTGGACGACTTTTTCGCTGAAACGCCGGCTATTCAACTCGGTCATCCGGGTTTCGAGCAGACTTCGATCCAGTCCGGCATAATCCTTGAATCTGATAATGGTTTCGGCTTCATAAACCGGAGGTTGTTGTTTGATGTAAATTCCCCACGGAATTGCAGCCAGCAATGTAATGCCAATAATAAGCCATTTTCGTTTCAATAAAACGCCTATATATCTGGCAATATCTATGCTTTCTTCTTCTTCCTGGGAATCCTCGACAAATAATTGATCGAATTGATCAGCCATCAATACTCTCCGATAATATGATTAATGAATGTGACTTATTTTCTGTTCTCCGAATTAGCGTCTCTCTTCAATTTGTACATAAAATAATACTGCCGTCATGATAAATGTTGCATATCGCATCAAAACTTCGATTCTGAAGCCTCCTTTATATGGCGCGATGATCTGATCGCCTGAACGGACGTTTACATCCTCAAGGGAATAGCCATACTCAAAGCTCTTCAATAAATTTTCCATGACAACCCCCCCGCTCCGTTCGACACGCATTTTCTTCAAATCACAGTTCTCAGCCGGACCACCAGCCAACTCCACCAGTTCCCACAGCGAGCTTTTGGCATCAATTCTATAGGAACCGGGTTTATTAAATGCCCCTTGCATAACCACTCGAATCAGTGGAGTAACAATGATAATGGGATTTTTAATGTAGGGCTTATATTTTTCAACAAGCTCTCCTTCCAGACTTTCAACGGTCATTCCTTTAACCCGAACTCTGCCGACAATCGGAAATATTGCGTTTCCATCACCATCAATGATATAATCTGCGGTTAACAAATCGATGAGATCCTGCTTAATATTGCGTTGAGCAGCCTGCCACACAAAAATCCGCAACGCATCGCCCGGCATAATCTTCTTTGTTGATTGAGGCGACGGAACCGATCCGGGCGCTGCTATTACTTCCATTGCGCCGATGAAAACGAACAATCCAATGATTAGGTGAGTTGAAAAGTGCTTGAATTTTTTCCCGATGAGCATTCTCTCATCCTTTCGTTTATAATTTATAATTATGCACTTATAATTCTCAATTTCAATGATACACGTTCACTTTCCTTACATGTCCGCCCCTTTAGGAGAAGGAAGAACTTTGAAATCACATCCCGTTTTTCTTATGACAGGTTTATTAAGTATCAGGTGAGTTTTCCGATTATATGTGAAAAGCATTAAAACTGCTTCAATCAGTCCAAATTTGTCTCGTTTTCGTATTGATGTGTGGAAAAATTAAATTCAATTTTATCATGTTCCAGCTACTCTCCGGGATCCGACATAATTGGTTTTGAAGCAAAAAAAGCCACGCGAACAGCCGGAATCCAGATTTTAATATTTTCACACACATGAAATTGGAACGCTTAATTCAAAAACAGAATATATAGGTATATATCGGGCATTTTGTAACAATCTTGAGTGACATATATCAAGATTTGTATATTTTTGTAGCACTAGTATCCCGGCTATTTTACAGATCGACCAATTTCCGATCAGTCAGCTACGGATGGATCACCGCGACCGATAAAATCGAATGCGTTTTTCCTTGGTTTCCCAATTATAGCGCTTTAATATTTGCAAAATTTTTATAGGATTCGCCTTAACGTAGCCGAAGCGGCTGGTATTCAAAGCTTTGCGTATTTGAAAAACCCCTTGCCGCGGATCATCAATGATTATCAACCGTATCTTCTCAGCAAGTGGCAATTTAGCCTCATTTACCTTTGGCTTGCCAAGCCCTTTTCTGGATTTGACGATTTTCCCGCTCTTATCAGCGGGCATGATATTCTGTCTCGGCACCCCGGCAGCCTTTACTTGCTCGGGTTCAATCTTTGAGGGACGCCGTTCGATGCTTCGGGTTATATCCAGTCCCAGTGCAATATCAAAATCGTTGATAGCTTCTTCCATATTATCATAGTATGAAAGGATGCGATTGAATTCGAGCATTTCAAATACTTCATACACATCCGGCATCATCTGTACGATTTTCAGGTCGCCGCCACTCTCTTTTATTCCTCGAATCTCACCAACGAATACGCCCCAGCCGGCGCTGCTCACGTAATTCACTGCCCCCATATCTACAACGACCTGGAAAACACTATGGCTGAGGATGCGATCAATATATTTTCGGAGTTCGACACAGGTATTGGTATCAATGAATCCTTGCACGCGCACCATCGCAATATCGCCGCGAACCCCAACGCTAGATGTATGAATTTGAATACCTTCCATTTGATATCAATCAGTTAAATTATTGGCAAACGCATCCTGCTGCGACTTAATGCTCCATTGATTAGAAAATTCATCATCAAGTAAGTTGCCAGACAGGCAAGGATTTCAAATGGAGGCATCTCTCCGGCTCACCGCCAGGCTGGGCATCGCTCATGGGGATCCTGCATATTCCCGGCAGTTAATCGGATGGTGCGATGCGCAAATTTAGTGCCATGACTGGTCTGACTCGTTAATACCGCTAGTGAGAATGTAACCTTACAACTTTCTCGTATTTCTGATGAAATTTCTTTTTTAACTGCTTATGTTTTCATGTGTTGCTACGAAACAATGTTCCAAGCTGAAACAAGAAATCTCTTTATTTGTATTATTTTTAAAGAGGTTATAGCACTTTTTATTGTGCAATTGATCGATAAAAATTATCATCAATTTTCTCTCAACCATTCCGCCGCCGCCTCGGGCGGGACTGGATTGATATGAATTCCTGATCCCCATTCAAAGCCGGCTGTGCTTGATATTTTTGGGATAATTTCGATATGCCAATGAAAATCTATATTTTTAGAATGGGTGAACGGGCAACTATGCAAAATTAGATTGTACGCCGGATCGTTGAGTCCCATCTTGATTTTCTTGAGTACATCCTTTAGATTGATTGCCAGATCAAAATAATAGTCATCTTCCATATTCTCATAATTCGCTATATGGTTAATCGGCAGAATCCATGACTCGAAGGGAAAACGAGATGCAAATGGTGCCAGTGCTGTAAAATGTTTCGATTCAAATACAACTCTGGTTTTTTCAAGCCGCTCTCTCTTTATTAAATCACAGAAAACACATGTTTTATGTCGAGAGAAATATTTGCGGAAGCCTTCCAATTTCTCTTTGATAGCTTTGGGTACTATTGGCGTGCCGATGAGTTGTGAATGGGAATGCTCCAACGAGGCGCCGGCAGCAAAGCCTTCATTTTTGAAAATAATAACATACTTCAACCGCCGATCTTGCTTCAAGTGGAGAATCCGATATTGGAATGCTTTTAGAATATCAAAAATATGCCTGGGTGGAAAATCAGTAAATTTTGCAGCGTGGTCAGGTGTTTCAACAAATACCTCGTGGGCACCAATTCCATTCAGTTTATGAAAAATACCATTATGCTCCGGCGATACCTTTCCAGTGTGCAGCAAAGCGGGATACTTATTGGGAACAATTCGAATTTTCCATCCCGGACCATCCTTTTTCGAATCGTTCGAACGCAACGCATAAATTTCCGGCGGCGTTTTATCTTCATTGCCTTCGCAAAAAGGGCAAAAACCGTTAATCTTCTCGTAGTGCGGTTTTATTATCCAATCTGAACCGCGTTGGCTACGTTCTTTTGAGATGATAACCCAATGACCGACAATTGGGTCTTTTCGAAATTCTGGCATGGTTGGCATGTGATTTCATAAATATTCAATCGTGCAGGAGTATAGGGCATTATAATAGATATGTGGCTCACATGAAGCAAATCGGCAAGTTGGTTATTCGAATTTTAATATAAATCGGAATCGAGCGCACGAATTTTTTCCTGAGGAACGTCGTCATTTTTCAAACCGCAGACACACATTGCGATTGAATTCCAAAATCATTCAAACGATTTTCAGGAAATCATCCAGTATCGTATAATTGGTATCGCAGGGTAGCCTGGCTGAATAGCTGCCCTGCGTCAGGAACTAAAGAGCGCTCAGGAACCGTCGCGCCTTAGTAATATATTCACTCTTGGGATAATGCGTTACAAGGCGTTCAAACTCCTCTCGTGCACGTTCTCTTTCATTCAACCGTAAATAGCACATTCCGAGTTTGAGTTGGGCATCATCATTTTTATTCGAATTCGGAAATGAAAATACTTTTTCAAAAGCCGCAATAGCTTTTGTATACATGCCCAGACCATAATAACATTCGCCGATCCAATATTGGCAATTATCGGCATAGGAATTATCCGGATTTGATGCCAGAAGCTCTTCAAAAAGCGGAATTGCCGCTTTGTACCGTCGCGCCTCATATTCTTCACGGGCATTAGTATAGCGTGCCTGGTAGCCGCCGGATGGCAGCGACGCGCTGGTGCTTAGTTTCGATCTGGAGCGTTCGTTTTCCAATTCGACCGCCAACTCGTTTGACCGCTTGCGTTCCTCATCAAGTTCTGATGCCAGTTTTTGAATTTCCAGTTCCTTCGCATCAATCTCTTTTTCAAGCGTTTCAACCGCTTTCGATCCTTCAGCCTCAGAGGATGCTTTTTCTTCCACTGGTTGCTTATTTTCGGCTTTTTCTTCTTTTGTTAGACCGAGCAATTTCAATACTTCTTCTTCATCGCCGCTTTCTTTCTTGGCATCATCCTCACTGGTAGTTGTGTTGAATAATTCATCGAATTCCGTATTATCTTTGCCGCCGATATCTGCATTCTCATCAAAATCAGCCTTTTTCCCGCAGCCAACTGCCAGAGCAATGATAAAAATGATGGCAATTGCTAAAGAAGATAATTTTCTTGATGCGAATTGATTTTTCATTTCAAACACCTCCTATTCTTTCTGTTTTCGCATAATCAAATACGCTGCTGAGCCCCAACCGAGCACAGCGGCAGTTGCAGCCATAACGCGCCATTGTTTTGGATTGGGTATCACCTTAATAATATTCGGACGCTTTGGCAAGCCTGAATACCCAACACCAGAAACCGCTTCGTCAACTGCGACACAACAATACTCTACTCCGGGCGGTTTAACATAGGAGCCCGGAATAACTCCGGTATACTTTCTCCCGCTGAATGTGCGCATACTGCGTACACGCCAATTCTCGTCTCCCAACGTTCTGTACAATATCGAAACAATCCTGATTTCTCTATCTTCCCAGACTTCAACATCAATGGTGACATCTGCGCCTTCTTCGGCTTTCCGAACCGGATTATGAATGACAATCGGGGGATTGGTATCGGTTCCCTGGTTTGCCGTATCGGCAGAGGCGTCCATGACTTCTGAAAATCTTTCATCTGGTCCGGGTTCTGGTTTGCCATCATGATCGCAGTATCCATCAGGATCTTCAATTCGCATATTATCCAAATCCAGTTCGTCAGGCACACCATCGGAATCACGGTCACCTCTGGTACTTGTTTTAAAATAGTAAGTTAAACCACCATAGAAATCTATCACCTGGTCATTTTCGTCCCCTGAATATATTTGATCAAGTGCGTCGCTCAGGGAATAGCGGAAGGTTCCACCTACACTCAGCGTTAAATTCCTGTCTCGGTTCAGAACAAACTCCAAGCCGCCGCCGGTCTTCACGAAAGAGTCAACACCTTCCTGAAGTTTGCCGTCCTTTTGAATCGTTTTCCTGACGCCCGATTTATCGACTGTGGTAGCGTTCCAATAGACGCCGCCTCCGCCAATCTGCACATAAGGATTCACCTTGCTCAACGGCAGGAAATTGAACGTTAAATCTGCTTCGAAGGGCATAATTGATGTTTGAAATTTCTCGGTAGTTCTTTCTTTATCTTTCAAAGTAGCATAGCCAAATTCGCAGCCAAGAGATAAAAAGTCGATTGGATTAAATTTGACATGACCATAGAACAGCGGACTCAGTTGAGGCTTGGGGATATCCGCCTCCAACTGGGTCAGTCCGACTCTCAAACCTACACCTAAGCTGCCTTTTTCACCACCTGCGTAGCCAGTTTGCACAGTGAGCAGCAACCATGGTATTGCGATAGCAATGAGGATTGCGTTCTTCAATCAAGCCTCCGCTTATAAGTGAAAGACTTTCCAATATTTAATCAATGAAATTTAAATATCTTTTAGGTAAAAGTCAAGATTTTTTTATACTTTTTTGGATTTTTTAATCTTATTATTTTTAATCACTAAAAATGCTGCTCCGGCAATAATCATTAGTAAACTGATGACCTGATTAATTGTTATTTTCACCCCCCCGATAATTGCAAAATAATTGTCTTGATAGCGAACAAACTCAACTAAAAATCGACTTAATCCATAGAAAATTAAAAAGATAAAAAACAACATTCCATCAAACTTTTTATACTTTTCGGCGAATAATACAACGCCCAAAATCAGCAAGCCATAAAACGCGGCATAAAGCTGTGTGGGATGAAGCGGGACATTCATAAACTCGTTTGCAACCGCGCAATACTCATTCGTGAAAGTCACTCCCCAGGGCAAATCGGTTTTCAATCCATAGCAGCAACCATTTAAAAAACAGCCGATCCGCGTCAGAAAAATGCCCAGAGCAAGCGACGGAATCATGACATCAGCGGTCAACAGGAATGACATTTTCTTGCGGCGCATATAAAAATAGGCTGTAATTATTGCAAGCACGACGCCGCCGAGCATCGTTAAGCCGCCGATCCCAACTTGACCACCTTGAAATGGGTTGAATGTGGCTGTCCAGCGTCCTTTGAATTCATCCAGATGATATATGACATACAGCAAACGAGAACCGACAATTGCTGCGATAATGATCCAGATCGATAAATCCATAATCTGGTTCGGATCGACACCTATTTTTTTCGCCCGACGCGTAGCGAGCCAGATGCCAATCATGAATGAAAGTGCCAACATGAAGCCGTAGCTTCGGATTGCGAATCCGTCCGGTGAACCGATGAGTATTGGATGCATAATACCTCACAATTTTATTATCATTATGGTTTTTGTAATGATGCATTCAAAATGAAACCCAATAAAATGAAGCTTGTTATCAAAAATGAACCGCCATAGCTCAGAAACGGCAAAGGTAAACCTGTGATGGGCATAATACCAACTGACATCCCAATATTGACGATCACATGAAATGCCAAAACGCAAATACTACCGACAGACAAAATACTGGTGTATTTATCATGCACGCTGGCAGCATTGCGGATGCCTTTTAAAAATATGAATATAAAAAGACCGAGAACGATCGCAATGCCAATGAAGCCGATCTCTTCCCCGATTACCGAAATAATAAAATCCGTATGTTGCGCCGGCAAAAACCGCAATTGGGTTTGCGTTCCCTTAAAAAATCCCTTGCCCCAAAGCCCACCAGAACCGATGGCAACTTTGGATTGAATGAGTTGATACCCGATTCCGCGCGGATCAACCTCAAGACCGAGAAATGTGAGGATGCGCTTTTGCTGGTAATTATGAAGATTGTTCCATAAAAAAGGCGTCAATATCCCGACACTCACATTCAGGATGAAGTGCGCGATTATTTCTATGACGCGCCTTCCGGAAAAAATCAAGATGGTCACGACCGCAGCCATTGTCAAAAAAAAGGCAACCAGATGAAATGCGGCAATAAGGCAAAAAATGGGTGCAACAATTGCAAATATCGTAAACGGCGAAAGCCCCGCCCAATAGAGAATCGGTAACAGAATAGCCACGAACACCAGTGATGTGCCAAGATCGGGCTGCTGAACAACCAAAGCCACCGGGATTAAACCGATTGCAAAAGAGATGACGATCTGTCTCCATTGATTGATTTTTATCGAATCCTGCGGCGACAGGAAACGTGCAAGCGCCATCAGCACTGCGATTTTTGCGAATTCTGCCGGCTGAAACCGAAATGCGCCCAGTGCAATCCACCGTGATGATCCACGACCTTTACCAATGAACAAAACCAATATCAGCAACACCACAGAAATAGCGTAATAGCCATACGAAACTTGCCTGAAGATCCGGTTCGGAGTAAATAGTATGATCAATAACATGATGATGCCGATGAATACCCACCAGATTTGCCGGAGAAAATTGCCTTTCAGTTGCTCGGTGGTTGCATGTGCAGTTGCGCTATATAGGGCTATCAAACCCAGAACAACAAGGATGCCGGTTGCGATGAGAATTTTATAATCAATCGATTGCGTTATTTTTTTTACGGTATTCATCAGCACATCATTCAAATCTGGAACTGCATTCACTCATTAAAAATTCAAGCATTGGCGCAGCGATTTTACCTCTTAATCCTCGCCCAGGAAATACTGCCGCAACAAAGCATGGGCGATGGGCACCGCAACAGCACCGCCGGAACCACCATTTTCCACTAACACACAAAAGGCAATTTCGGGATTCTTCACCGGCGCGAAACCGATAAACCATGCATGAGCCTCGCCATGCGGATTTTGAGCCGTCCCGGTTTTGCCGGCAATCCGGATGCCGGGTACATAAGCCCCACTGCCGGTTCCGCTCGCACCATGAATCACCCTGAACATGCCCTGCTTGATCAACTCAAACGTTTCTTCCGAGACTCCGTAGACTCGCTTGCGCTTGAGCGGTATATTGCTGGCTTCCCCGGTCCCGGCATCTATGACTTGCTTGACGAGGTGCGGCTCGAAATAATCGCCTTCGGTTGCGAGTATCATGGCGAATACCGCCATTTGCAGGGGCGTGACCAGCAGATCACCCTGTCCGATTGCCAGACTAACGATCAAGCCGTCGGACCATTTAGCTTTACCATATTTCGTATCGAAATATGCTTTATCGGGCAAGAGTCCTGAGTTTTCGCCGCGAATATCCACGCCGGTCGGATGCCCAAATCCGAACACGCGTCCGTATTTCGCCCAGGTATCAAGACCGGTTTTCAACCCCAGCTTGTAGAAATAAACATTGCAGGACTGTTCAATTGCCTCTAGCAAAGTCACCGTTCCGTGCCCGCCCGATTTCCAGCAATCCAGTTGTTGGCGCTCGTGGTAAAAGTTACCGGGACAGGAGGCAGCCCAATTGTCGTCGATGATGCCTTCCTCGAGTGCAGCAGCCGCCAGCACAAGTTTATACGTGGAGCCCGGCGGATAGACACTTTGAATCATACGGTCATACAGAGGCTTTTCCGGATCGCTTATCAAATCACGCCAGACGGTGCTTTGAATTGGCTTGGTGAATAGCTCCAAATCATATTCGGGTTTGCTGACCATTGCGAGGACGTCACCATTTCGCACATCGATCACCACAGCACCGCCGCGCAAATCCACCATTTTTTCTTCAAGACAGCGTTGCAGATGTGCATCCATCGCCAGTATGAGATGGTTTCCGGGAACAGATTTAACGCCTGTTTTTTCTGTCAAAGAACGAATTTCGCGACCGCTGGCATCCACTTCAACGAAATGAACGCCTTTTTTTCCTTTCAGAACTGACTCGTAGTGCTTTTCCAGTCCGGTTTTGCCGATAAGATCGCCGGGGGCGTAGTCATCTTCGCTATTTGCTTCCAGTTCCCGGGCGGTGATTTCACCGAGATATCCGAACAAATGGGATGATTTGATGCCCGAAGGATAGCACCGCTTTGGCTCCACCTGGTAGCTGATTCCCGGCAATTGGTGCTTGTACTCCTCAATTTGCGCGAGCGTCATAAAATCAACCTGCCGCATGAGCTTGACCGGTTGAAACAATCCGTTGTATTCAGATTTAATTTTGTCGTTCAGCGCAATTGAATCACACGTCAATATGTTGCACAAAAGCGGATAGATGCTATCGGCTTTTTGCAGGATGAATGGGATTGCATAAATTGAATAAGCGGGCTTATTATCTACCAGAATCACTTTTTCGCGATCGAATATCAACCCCCTCAATGGTTTATTGATAATTTCTCTTACGCGATTTCTTTCCGATTTTTCGAAATACTTTTCCTGTAAATAAATTTGAAGATAAAAAAAACGGGAAAGGATTACCAGGAAGACTGCAGTCAATATCACATAGAAAACAAGCGCTTTCTGTTGATTCTCATTTTCATTCATTACTTTGTTGGAATTTCAACCATTTTTCAGGCAATATACTAAATATGATCAGTCCGATTACGAGTGTATATAAGGTAGAAGGCAGAACGAAACGAAACACAATAATAAAAAATCCATATCCGCTGCCAAGTAATTTTATTGTAAAAAAGACAAGATTATGCAATAAACCGATTATTAATAGAAAAGTTCCCAGCGTAACTAAGCCGGGCTCGGGTTCCCTGTTCTTCAATTGTCCTGCTACGAATCCGCTCACAGACTTACACAAGGAAGATAATCCGATGAATTGTGTATCCCAGATATCCTGGAAAAGCCCGATGATGAAGCCGGCGACCGTTCCTCCGATGCGACCTTCATATTTACTCATCAGCACGAGAAAAATCAGCAGCAAATCGGGTTTAACATCACGGATGGAAATCAAATCGACGAAGCTGGATTGAATGAGAAAAACAATAATGAAAATGAGACTGTAAGCAATCATCCGCATAAAAAGGGTTCACCTGATCGAATCGAGTTTTACTTCCTTGAGAATAAATACTTCTTCCAATTTGCTGAAATCCACACTGGGCGTAACGAGAACGTCTTTGAACAATTGATTGATATTGTCCTGGCAATCGACAACCTCCCCAATTTTCAATCCAGGCGGAAAAATCGTGCTGTAGCCTGATGTGACAATTATATCGCCTGTTCTGACATCAGCACGTTTTACAATACCATCCATTCGGTACAGATTCCCACGTTCCCAGCGCACAATACCTTTCAAGCGGGTCCGTTGCAGCGTTGCACTCACACGAAAATTTCGATCGAGAAGTATATGTGCGATTGAATAATTCTCCGCCACGTTGATAATTTTGCCTGCCAGTCCTTCGGCTGTTACTACCGGCATATTGGGCGCAACACCACGGCTTCGCCCTGCATCCAATACGAGGGTGGACGTAAAAAGCGTTGCGCCGGTGCTAATCACTGCGGCGGCGACTACCTGAAACTCATTCTTCTGCCTGAATTCGACCAGTTTGCGTAAACGGATGTTTTCGAGCAGCGCCTCATGATATTTTGTGGCTTCGAGCTTTAACTGCGCGTTCTGGCGCTTAAGTTCAATGTTTTCTTCGTAAATGGAGATGATCTTTTCAAAAAACGAGAGCTTTTCAAGCAAGGAACCTGATATTTCGATGAACCATCGCTGGATGACAAACACTTGCTTGTTTTCGTTCGAATAAAGGAGTACCAGCGAGAAGATTACCGCCAGGGCAAGCGTAAGATATTCCTTTACTGAAAAAATTTGTTTTCCGAAATTCTTCATCCTGTTTGATTCGCTCAACCGATAAAATCGCGTCTGGCTTTTGACAATACTTTCTGGTAACCATTCAAATCTTCGAGAATTTTCCCTGCCCCGCGAACCACACACGTCAACGGATCGTCGGCTAAAATAACAGGTAAATCGGTTTCTTCGCGCAGCCGGACATCCAGTTCTTTGAGTAGCCCGCCACCACCGCTGAGGATGATTCCCCGGTCCAGAATATCGGCGGCTAATTCAGGCGGTGTCCGTTCGAGGCACAACAATACGGCTTCGACAATTGCATCAACGGCTTCGCTCAAGGCTTCCTGAACCTCTTCCGAGTCGATATTGACAGTGCGCGGAATACCAGTCACTAAATTCCTGCCTTTTATGGGCATACTGCTGGTTCGTTTACGCGGCAAGCCATACCCTAAGGAGCGCATCATCTTTTGAGCTGCTTTTTCTGAAATGATTAAGCTGTGCTGATTTTTGAAGTAAAGGAGGATTTCGCGAGTAATGGCGGCACTATCGGTGGAATTTTGAAATCCGGACAGGCTTTCCCGAACGCTGCCATCCGCAATTTCAATGCTTTTGATATTGCCTGTAATTGCATCATCGCCTTCGATTTGTTTGCTCCCGCGCCAACGATAAGGAGCGGCTGAACCAATCTGGCATTTAATTTCTTCGGCAGTATTTTCACCAATGAGTAAATTGTATTTCTTTTTAATATATTGAATGATGGCATTCGTCATTTCATCGCCGGCGATCCGAATGGATGCATTATTCACAATGCCGGACAATGCGATGACGGCGATTTCTGTGGTGCCGCCACCGATATCCACAATCATACTGCCCACGGGTTCATGAATAGGTAAACCGACGCCAATCGCAGCCGCCATTGGCTCATCAACCAGATAGACTTCCCGTGCGCCCACATGCTCTGCCGAATCGCGAACGGCGCGTTTCTCCACTTCGGTGATGCCCGATGGAATTGAAACCGTAATCCTCGGGCGAAGTCCCCACGCCGGTCGCGCCTTCCGAATGAAATGGCGAATCATTTGCTCTGCCAATTCAAAATCTGCTATAACGCCATCCTTCAGAGGTCTTACCGTGATAATTTCGCCCGGAGTTCTGCCGAGCATCTCTTTGGCTTCATTCCCAAATGCCACGATTTCCTGGTTTGATTTCTTTACAGCCACAACAGATGGTTCATTTGCAACAATACCCTTATTTCGCACAAAAACCAGCGTATTTGCAGTGCCCAAATCAATTGCCAGATCATTTGCAAACCAATCTTTTAGCGAAAACGACATATTACGACCTCTATCAATCTCAATAAATCGCTCAATTTTCTTTTTCCAAAACTTGACTAATCGGCAGCAGGATTCTTTTCATAGATCGTCCAGTTGCCGCGTTTTTATCAATTCATACTTCGAACTGGCATAATTTGAAACCTTCGGAGTGCATCGCCTTTATGCGACGCGAGTCGTGAAATCCATAATGGGCTTTCACTCCAAAGTATCAGAGTGCTGCTTTATCGTAAATAGCTGAACTATTGAAATGTTTAATCTTAACCGATCATCGTAAACTCGATTAGCAATAAAGCGCTTGCGATTGTTTTCCCGCCTGCCAATCTCCGTCCGAAGCTATTCCGATTGCGCCATCCGGTTCCGCAGCAACATATTAATCGGTATATCGAGCACAGGATACTGCCGGGCATTCGGCGCGTTAAAATGCCACCATTCGGATTGAATCGGGGTAAATCCCTCGCTGGTCATCGCCTGCAGGAGAATTTCCCTGTGCTTCAAAGCTTCCTCGGATGCGCCATAATATGATCGCCGGGCTTTGTAACTAAAATCATCGTAACCAGTGGGCATCTCCAATTCCGCACCCAGCGAATCGACCAGCGTCACATCGACTGCTGCGCCGCGATTGTGGTACGAACCTCCCCGGTAGGGATTTGCAACCAGACCGGGTTCCGATACAATCTGCCACATGCGTTTTTGTACCGAGAGCGGACGGTATCCGTCCCAAATTTTCAATCCCATTCCCATTTCCCGCAATCGCTGCTGGACTCGAATCAATCGCCGGGCGACTGAAGCTCGCAAAAAGCAGCGCGCCTCTGTATAAAGCTTTTCGCCGACAAAATTATCCGTCGTCGCATATTTCAAATCGACAATGATTGTGGAGTCCAGTTTAGCGACTTCAACGAGTTGTTCGTTTTTTTGTGCAAAAAGCACAGCAGGTAATATCAACAAAAACAAAACCACTGCGGCACAATGCAACATCCTTTGCATGAAGAACTCCTATTGGTGAATGAAAGCAGATCTACCCCGGATTTCTATGCGGTTTTCAGCAAAAAGCCGGAGCGCTTCGGTAAAAACCTGGTGCTCAACACCGAGCACACGCTGCGCCAATGTCTGAGGTGTATCATCCGATAAAACCGGCACGCATCGCTGGATGATGGGCGCACCATGATCAAATTTTTCATCAACAAGGTGCACGGTAACACCCGTCACTTTGCACCCGTATGCCAGCACTGCTTCATGTACATGGATTCCATACATGCCTTTGCCGCCGAACGAGGGCAATAGTGCCGGATGTATATTCAGAATCCGGTTGCGATATGCACCTATAATTTTCGCGCTCAGAAGCTTCATGTAACCAGCAAGTACGATGAAGTTTGCCCCGCATTCTTTCAGCACCGACAGCAGCTTCTCATCGAATTGTTCGGGCGAGTCGAATTGGCGATGAGATAAATGCATTGCAGGGATATCATTTTTCCTCGCCAGTTCCAGCACCCCTGCTTTCGAGTTATTGCTAATCACAATTTGAACTGCCGCATCTAATTTTTTTTGCTGGATATTGGTCAAGATTGCTTCAAAATTCGATCCACGCCCCGATGCCAGGATGGCTAATTTCAATTTATTCATGACCCTCTCAATTTTAATATCGGTTGTTTGCAGAGAAAATTTCAACCAAAGCTGCGTTGAAGGATACCATGGCATTTCCACTGATTTTTTGAAGCTATTTTACAACAGGTTCAATCACGTCAAACGTCCGCTTGGTTGTATCGAGTCGCGCCTGTGCGCCGAAAGGAACGGTAAGTTTGATTTTTCCGTGTCCGTAGGCAAAGCCGGAAATAACCGGAATATTCAGTCCTTCCAATGCGTCGTGAATCACGTCCTTCACCGTGAGCGAAGGTTTGGCTGGATCTTTGGCTTCACAATCGATGAATTCGCCCAACACAATAGCGCTTACCTTGTTCAAAACACCGGCTGCTCGTAAGTGAAACAATGCGCGATCGAGTCTGTAGGCTTCTTCATCAATATCTTCTATGACAAGAATCCCGCCGGAGACATCAGGGAAATACTGAGTTCCGACGAGTGGCAGCATCACCGAAAGGCATCCGCCAACCAGTCTGCCTTCAGCCGTACCCTCTCGCAACACCTCAAAAGGTTTTTCTGCCGGATTCGCCAGCGGAAATACGGGCTGAGGCGTTGTTAACATCGACCAAAAATTTTCTTCGGTAAAGGGCGTGATTCCCGCCCCCATTTCCACCGCGACCATTGGACCTGAAAATGTTATCAGACCCGTTTTTGCCAGGATGGCATTTTGCAGCACGGTGATATCGCTATATCCCACGAAAATCCTGGGGTGTTTTTTGATGGCGGGATAATCCAGTCTTTCCAGCAACCGCGGACCACCATAGCCGCCGCGCGAACAAATAATCGCACGCACATCCTTGCGCTGAAACATTGAATTGATGTCTTCGGCACGTTCATCGTCTGAACCGGCTAAATAGCCGCGTTGATTCAGGACATGTTTTCCGAGTGAAACCTCGAATCCTTTATGTTTGAGATAGTCAATCCCCCGCCAAAACTTTGCTTCGTCAGGAGGTTTGCTGGAAGGCGATATAATCCCAATCGTATCGCCGATTTTGAGCTTCTCCGGTTTCGTGCGTTTCATACCCTCTGACCTGTTGCAATTGCGCAAGTTACGGGCGCCAATAATTTCGCTGCCAATCTTGCCATGAACCAGTAGACAGCCGATATTCGCCGAAGCCCGTTTCATCGATAAATACAAACCGACGGTTCAATTCATGATAGTACCATATTTCGAACGGTTTGTACCCGCTTTCAAAGGGATGGCGTTCAATTTCACTTGGCTGTCCGAAGATGATATAGACCATTCCCATGTCGGAGCGCCAGCCTTCCTGGAATCCTGAAAAACTTTCATTGGCAAAACCGATCCTGCGGAAATATTCTTCCATGTGTTCATTGGTTTTGGTTCCCGGAGTGGGATCATGCGACTTCCAGAATTTCTCGAATTCGACCAGGCGTTCATTGTCTTTGGCGTTTTTAAGTCGCTTCATTTCAGATGATGAAGCAATATACTTGAGTTGCTCAATCGCCAGATCGATATCCACGATCATTGCAGGAATACCCAGCCAGCGAATGATAAAATTTTTGTCAATTTGCACAGATTTTGAACCATCATTCACTGTTACTTCAAGGGAATATCGTCCATGGCTCATTTTTGCGGCATCGATACTGACATACGCCAGTGTACGATTATCCTGTTTGTGCTGTCTCAAGGTTCCGTTTTCGATCTTGGATCCTCTGCCGCTTCTCAGAACATAATTCACATCAAAGGAATCGACATCCAGTTTGCTGTAAATTTCATAAAATGCAAAAAGCAGCCGCTGCTTTTCGTTGATATGGGACGCAATTTCCGGTCGAATGCTCTTTACACCGAGGCTATCAACCGTTATTTTATTCACAATTGTGATATCGCTTAGTTCCAGATCCTTTTCACCAAAGCCTCGCACTTCAAAGGATGCCTTTTGATAAACCGTGTTGCGAGTGTCGATGTCGGTGATGCTGATGACAATTTTATATTTTCCCGGTCGCAGATCAAACGACGTATGGGACAGGCTGTACAGCTCCTTGGAATTTGTCGTTTCATAGGATTCGGCAGTTATTTTTTCCTGTATAATTTCGCCGTCAACCTGATTGTCGTCATCGTCAAATATTACCAGTCCCAATTCATATTCGGCGTTGTATATTGAATCGTGAACGACAAATTGCAATTCATCATAAGCGATTTTGATGTAGATATTGATTTTGCTGAAGCCTTCTTTCGGGGAATTAACCGTTACCAGATCGAAGAAAAAATTCAAATCACTTTGTCGTCTTTCCACGCTCGGATGGCTTTGAGCAAAACCGTTCTGTGATAATCCCGCGAAGAAGCTGGCAATCAACAGAACGAGTGCTAACTTTATTAAAAAGCTCTTAGTATGTTTCATTTTCCCTCCTGCCCCGATTGCTGTATATTAAAATACAACAGGCAGGGACTTAATTTGAAATCAATTGACCAATGAGGTCAAATTCAAATGCATCAATTATTTTTATGCGATTGAATTTCCCTATTTTGCATGATGAATCCCTGATGAGCACGCTATTATCGATCTCCGGCGCGTCAAGAGATGTGCGCCCGACGAAGAAGCCCGAATCGCTCTCGTACTCGTCGATTAAAACATCAAATTCTGAATTTATGAGCGCCATATTTTGTTGCAGCGAAATCTCCGCCTGTGCTGTCAGAAGTTGCTCCAGTCTTTCATTTTTCAACTTATCAGGCACTTGCCCCGGCATTTCATACGCCGGTGTTCCCTCTTCAGGGGAATACGTAAACGCTCCCAGGCGATCAAATTGCATCTCGGCGACAAATTCGAGTAGTTCAGAGAAGGCGCTATCGCTTTCCCCGGGAAATCCAACTATGAATGAGGTTCTGATCGCGAGGCCTGGAATGCGATCCCTGAGTTTTTGAATCAACTGCTCAATCTCTTTCCGGGTAACCTTGCGCCCCATGGCTTTCAGAATCGGATCGGAAATATGCTGCAAAGGCAGATCAAGATATTTGCATATTTCCGGGCGGGATGCAACAACATCGATTAATTCATCGGAATAATGCGCAGGATGCGTGTACATCAGCCTGATCCATGGCGGTAGTTGCCCGTCGGATAACCGGTTGAGCAGGGTCGCCAGATTTGTTTTTGGATGCAAATCATCCCCATACAGCGTCGTATCCTGCGCGATGAGAATCAGTTCCTTAATTCCGCACCGTACCAATCGTTCAGCTTCCTGCTCAATCGAATTGAGCGGGAAGCTCCGAAAGGAACCCCGGATCATCGGAATCGCACAATATGAGCACCGGTTGTTGCAGCCTTCCGCAATTTTCAGATAAGCATAATGAGTTGGTGTCAGCAGGCTCCGCTTTGGATGTTGACACACGGGAAGCCCTGCCTGTTTTCCGAGTTGCTGAATTACTTTCGGAATATTTCTATTTTCAATGAATCCATCGACTTCTGGAATGCTCGAAATCAATTCATCGCGATAGCGGGTTACAAGGCAGCCGGTAACGAATACCTTCGAGCATTCGCCCGATTCCTTAAACTGTGCAGCCTGGAGAATGGTTTCTATGGCTTCTTCTTTTGCGCTTTGAATGAAGCCGCATGTATTAACAATGATGATCTCAGCCTGTTCGGTTTCATCCGTAAACACCACCGATTCGCTTTCCAGGGCGCCTTTGATCATCTCAGAATCAACTGTATTTTTCGGACAGCCGAGTGTAATAAGTGCCACTCTCATTGAAACAGCGCCTCAGCGAACTGCCGCGGATCGAAGTATTCCAGGTCATCGATACCTTCGCCGACACCGATATAGCGAACCGGCAAATTGAGTTGCCTGCGGATAGAGATAACGATACCGCCTTTTGCAGTTCCATCGAGCTTGGTCAGGACCAGTCCGGTGACACCAAGCGCATCCAAAAATTGGCGTGCCTGGTTGAGCCCATTCTGACCGGTTGTTGCATCCAGCACCAGCAATATTTCGTGGGGTGCCGTGGGGATTTGCTTATTCATCACCCGCTTTATTTTTTTTACCTCTTCCATCAAATTTATTTTCGTATGCAATCGTCCGGCTGTATCGACAATTAAAATATCGATATCCCTGGCAAGGGCGGCGTTTAATGAATCATAAGCCACAGCCGCCGGATCTGCGCCCGCTTGATTGCGAATTAGTTCGACGCCTGCGCGATCTGCCCACACTGCCAACTGCTCAGCCGCGGCGGCGCGAAATGTATCAGCCGCAGCCAATAGCACGCGCTTGTTTTGTGATTTGTAATGATTCGCCAGTTTGCCGATTGTCGTTGTTTTTCCCGTTCCGTTTACCCCGACGACCATGACGACGTGCGGCTTATGTCCATCTCCTGACGTGCGAAGGCTCGGCGCGGGAACCGATTGTGTCTCCGTGCCTTGATCCGGCTCTGCTTCGCATAGCAACTGGATGATACTCTGTTTCAGTACATTCAGTACATCCCCCGAATTCTGATATCCCTGCTTTTTAATTTCATTTTTCAACTCATCAACAATTTCCAACGTCACATCCACTCCAACATCGGCACCGATCAAAATCTCCTCAATTTCATCCAATAAATCGTCATCGATCTTTTTTCGCGATTTAATAATTTTGCTGATTTTGCCAACCAGACTCTCACGTGTTTTCGTCAATCCCTTTTTCAATTTCATAAATTCAAGCATCTTCGCAATCCTTCTTTTCGATATTTAATAAATAGTTAACACAGGAATCATCTGATTCATCATCCAGAAACACAAGCCTGAATTGCGGACAGTCTTCGTAAAACCATTTCTATCCGATTTATGCTTGTCATTCAGGCAAAGTGTGATGGTTTTCGCGGATTTCACTCGTTGACTGGTTTCCAAGCTCCGGTTTGGGAATCCAAGGGACAATTGTATACCACGAAAAAAACTACCAACTAAACCATTACCTGGTTCTGGCAGATTTTGCTTGTTTCTTTCACAAGGAGCTATTCGCTTCCGCCTCGTTCGGATTCGCCCACAATCTTAACCGGTTTAGCGGTTTCTTTTTTCCGGATGTCGCTCTCAGATAAAGTGACTTCAGTGATTTCAGCCTTTGACACAATTTTAAAAAAGTGCCTGCCATAGCTGACCAGTGTCCAGCCAATCATCAGCGTCGAAATGGCGACCAGGTATATTTGGATAAATTCAACTTCAAACGTATACGCCAGGACGGTGATCGACAGGACAAAGGATGTCCATTTGCCGGCTCTGGTGGATTGAATAACCAGTTTCTGTTTTTCCAGCACAAGCAACGCGCCCAGCAGAATGAGCAGGTCTTTGCCTAATACTATCAGAACAAACCACAGCGGCAGTCCGCGGTATAAGACCAGCAGAATCACCATGATCCCGATGCAAATTTTATCTGCGACCGGATCGAAAATTTTGCCCCAATCAGAGATTTGATTTAATTTGCGGGCAACGAGTCCGTCCAGACAATCTGTCAAAATTGCCAGCGCCATCAACAGAAATAAATAAAGCCTTGCTCCCGGAGACTCAAGCTGAAACACATAAAAAATAGGGATCATTAACAGGATACGACTCAGACTAATCAAATTGGCAAGAGTGAAAATACGGTGTTTAAAGTTCATTTTTCTGCCATCTTCAACTTGATTATAAAAACACCTTTATCGCATCGAGAATCAATCTCGGCTGACTAACCAGTGCGGTTTTAAACATCTCCACCAGATTTCGTTTATCCGGCTCGAGTCGATTCAATGCGACAGCGGTTTTATTGAGCTCCTCATCGGTTAATTTGAAAATGCCCTCCTTGAGCCTGTAAAAAAGATTGTGGGTTCTTCCTTCGCCCCGATACCATTCCTTGTCGTATTTTTGTAGCACATTTCTTGAAACATCATTTTTCCGGATAGCCTCCGCCGCAACCCCGCCGGCTATCTGAGCGGCAACCAGCGCCCGGATGAGTCCCCCACCTGAAACCGGATTCGATTGGTGTGCAGCGTCTCCGACGAGCATCACACCATTTCCTGATAATTTTTTCAAAGCGCGCGCACAGGGTACGCCTCCGACAACCGATGTGAGTATCGAAACATTCGGAAAGTGCTTTTCCAAAAAGCGCTGCAAATAATTTTGAGGTGATGTCCTACCTGAGTAATCTCCGGAAATGCCAAGCCCGATATTGGCAACGCCACCGCCTTTGGGGAAGATCCAGGCATAGCCGCCAGGCGCGAGGTTGGTTCCGAAATAGAAATAAGCCATATCCGGTTTCACATCGACATTGGCTGCCGTAACCTGGGCGCAGGTTTCAAGGTCATGCATGTCAAAATGGGAGCGGAGTTTTGCCCAGCGTCCGACCCGGGATTCAACGCCATCGGCTCCGATAACGATGCGGGAATTGAGGTTGATCTCCTTGCCCAAAATATTTGCGGTGACACCAGTTACGAAACCATCTTCGAATAACAATCCGGTGACGCAGGCTTTGGTGATGATCTCGGCGCCGGCATCGGCAGCCTCTACAGCCATGTCATAGTCGAATTGCTTTCGATTAAGCACATACCCGAGTTGATGATGTATCTCGACAGCATTCCCATCGGGCGCAACGAAACGCAGTCCAGTAATCGTTTGCGCAATCCAGCGGATCTTTAGTTCGCCCGGTCTGGCGATATAGCGCAAACCGACATCACCGACACCCTCAGCACACCGAACCGGGGCACCCACTTCGCGATCCTTTTCCAGAACAAGCACACGCGCACCGCCCGCTGCGGCATGTTTGGCGGCACGCGAACCAGCAGGTCCTCCGCCCACAACAATGACGTCATAGTTCTTCCGCATCCGTTTCCTCCAGTGCTGTTAATGGGCATATTTCGATACAGTTTTGGCACTCAATGCACTTTTCATGAATAATAGCGATGTGCGATTCGAAGAGCTCGATGGCATCGGTGGGACATACTGCCACACAACAACCACAGAAATCACATAATCCTTCTTTGGGAGCAATCATCTGCTAATTCCGCCTGTTTCGTTCAACGATCTTGCGGTTTGCCTCGCGGGATAGCCTCAAAAATGCGCATGAGCTACCCGGAAAAACTAGGATAATTTAAATTGAAGCGCGCGCGATAATACCATCTTGAACTCATGAAAATAAATAAAATACATATAAAATAAAATGGAAAGAGCCAACAAACTGCCAACGCCAAAAAGAAGATGGGAAATTTTATCGCGCGTAAAATATCGCCCATTCGTCTTGTAAACACTGCCAGAATGAAAAACGGCAATGAAATGATCGCCGGGAAAAAGATGAGCCAATCACCCAGATAAAATGCCGAAACGATTGACCCGAGATTGGCGACGAGTGCAAATCCGGTGGTTATTTTAGTTCCATACTTCACCCCGATCGTCATTTTTCCGGTTTCTCGATCGCCTTTTTCATCCGGGAGTGTGGTGCACAAATAAACACCGGATATTGCGAACACATACGGGATGGCATGTATCGCTGCTCGAAAGGAAGCTGACTGTTCATGCGCCAGCCACCCGAGGATGAATACGGCTAAACCCGCGAAGGCATTTACAAATAAACCTGAAAATGGGCGGTCTTTGCCTGAAAAGGGTTGCACGCTGTAAAAAATACCGGTAACTCCGAAAATGACGACGTAAAATATGCCTGTGGGTACCGATTCCCCAAAGGCATAAAGTAAAGAAACTCCGACCAGCAAACCCGCTTCAACAAGCGCCGGTTTGACCGCAATATGACCGCACGCAATCAGGAATAGCTTGCTATTCTTGCGATCGGTTTCAATATCGGTAATTTGATTGAGAATGAACGCTGCCCCGAGGAGCAATGTCAGGAAACCGCATGCGATTAGCGCTCCCGGCTGAATTGTGAAAAACTCGGTTCGCAACGCGAAAAAGCCGCCGGAGTCAGGATTTGACTGATGCGCATGCACAAAATATCCCGCCAGGAAAACTGTCCAGATCGGGAAGAATAATGTTGGTCTGAGAACGAAGAAATAGTCGAAAATTGAAGCCATTCGCTTTTGATGCAAATCAGTTCCCTTCAGCCAATACCGTCATCAACCAGCATTTTTAATAAGGATTATTCAAACGACACTCAAGAAACGATCGGCACTTCAAGATGAAACTTGGAGATGGCATTTTCCGGCAGAATGGGATATTCGCCATCGAAACAAGCAGTACAAAAGCCCAGATTTCCGTCGGGGATTGCCGACAGCAGTCCTTCGAGCGAAAGATAACCCAGGCTATCCGCCTGAATATAATTGCGTACTTCGTCAATCGATTGCTTTCCGGCTACGAGCTCTTCCGGTGTCGGAAAATCCATGCCGTAGTAGCACGGATACCGAATCGGCGGCGAACTCACGCGAACATGAACCTCCCGCGCGCCGGCTCGACGGAACATTTTCGTCAACTGCCGCAACGTTGTACCGCGTACGATAGAATCATCCACGATTACAATTCGACGATTTTCAATAACCCCCTGCACCGGATTGAATTTGAACAACGTCTTCAAATCCCGCATGGTTTGATCCGGCAGAATAAATGTCCTGCCAATATAATGATTCCGGATTAGACCAATTTCGAACTTGATACCCGAAGTGTGCGAATACCCTAGGGCGGCTGTGTTGCTGGAATCGGGGACAGAAACGACGATATCGGCTTCCGCCGGTTGTTCCAGCGCCAGCACTTTGCCAAACTTGCGGCGAATCTTATCAACCGCGTGTCCGAAAATGAAGCTATCGGGTCGGGAAAAATAAATAAATTCAAAGATACATGCTCGGCGGTCAACACGAGGTTGCAAATAGGTCGAATAGAGCTGATTTTCGTTGATGAGCAATATTTCGCCGGGATTAATTTCCCGGATGAAATCCGCACCAACCAGATCGAATGCGCAGGTTTCTGAAGCAACAATATAGGAATCGCCGCGTTTTCCCAGGCAAAGTGGTCGGAAACCATGCGGATCGCGCACAGCCACCAGCTTTTGTCGGGTGGCGATCACCATCGAATAGGCGCCCTGAATTTTTTCAAGCGCCTCCTTCAGGCGACTCACAATATCGGTCTTGCGCGAGCGTGCCGCCAAATGCAGCACAATCTCAGTATCCGTCGTTGTCTGGAACAGCGAACCCTCAGCTTCGAGCTGCGTTCGCAGAAGATGTGAATTCACAAAATTGCCGTTATGGGATATCGCCCACGGACCATCTTTTGAATTGACAACCAGGGGTTGGGCATTGACTTTCATCGAAGATCCGGTTGTGGAATATCGATTGTGCCCGATTGCCAAAGAACCTTTCAAGCGATCAAAAATTGTAGCATCTGAAAAAACATCGGCTACAAGCCCCATATCAACATGTCTGAACAACTGTTTTCCGTTACTCGACGCGATACCGCTCGCTTCCTGTCCCCGATGTTGCAACGCGAATAATCCCTGGTAGGCAACACGCGCCGCTTCGGGATGATTGTATACGCCTATAACTGCACATTCTTCTCTCGGCTTTTCACTCAATAGCTCTTCCATCTTCCCAATTACTCTTCTGCTTACGCTGTTCTAAATGCATTTCCTAACGTGACGAACAAATAAAGACGCCCAAACCAATACCAAAGATATTCCATACCAAATCTTTTGCACTGGCAACACCTTTTTTGCTCTGGCTGTCCCATATTTCTTTTGCGGCGCCAATTGAAAAACAAATACTGCTGCTAACATACAAAGCGGCTCGATTATCGTACGACATCTGATCCCGGAGAAGCATATAACTCAGGCTGGTGATGAAAGCACTGGCGAGCGCATGGTCAATTTTATCTTTGCCAATCCATTTATCTCCGGAAAATATGCCTCGCCGTGCCGCCTTGTTCCATCGCATATTTTCTGAAATGATTGGACCATTTCGTAAGGATAAATGCTTTTTGGTAAGCGAAGAATCCAGAACAACCCGTTGGCAACAGGTAATGGTTGGACGGCTACAGGATTGTATGTGTTTACAATAAACTTTGTATTCAGGAAAAATTGATATGTTCACACAACAAAAAACAACGCGAGAACAGCCTGTCAGGGCGAACAGAATCAGAACGCACCTGGCTCTCATTGTCATTACAGCCCTAATTCACGATTGATTTTCTGCATCGCATTCAATGAGAGCATGAGAAACTCATCCAATGACAGACCGAGTTCGCTGCATGATGCAATTTGGGTTCTGTCTGCTCCGGCAGCGAATCGTTTTTCTTTGAAGCGGCGCTTCATGAATTCCAGATCCAGCGGCGCTAATTTTTTTTCGGGATGCATCAGCGCACACGCTACGATGAAGCCCGTCACCGGGTCAGCCGCATAAATCGCTTTATCCATCAAGGAAACCCGGGGAACTTTGTCGCAATGGCATTTGATGCTGTAAATGATGTCTTCTTCGACGTCTTCATCTTTCAAAAACTCAGCGGTGAGCAGCGAGTGGCGCTCCGGATTGTCTACCGTTTCTTCATAATCCAGATCGTGCAACAAACCGCAAAGTCCCCATTTTTGCGCATCTTCACCCAGCTTTTCTGCCAGCGCAATCATCACAGCTTCAACAGCCAGCACATGCTTAACCAGGTTTTTATTTTTAAGTTTTAATTTTACCAGTTGAAAAGCCGTTTCACGGTTCAATTTATTTCTCCCGAATTAAGGAGGTGGGATAAATTAACTTGGACATTCTGCTTAAAAATAATTTTGATAAATAGCCACTTAAGAGATTTAAAAGAGTAACTTATTTTATCCCACCTCCTGAATCAACGCCTGGATAATTATTCTTTTGAATATACAATAATCCGGCTCTAAATTCAAGCAAATTTTTGATTAAATTGGTAGTCCCTCAGCTATGGGAAGGAATATAGCCTTTCAAAGTTTACGAACCTCTAAAAGGCTAATTATACTTGTTACGGGTGAATTTGTAACATTGCATTTTTATTTTGTCATTGCGAGGCGTTTTTTGCCGGGGGCGCCCAGCCGAAGC